>JANQRQ010000325.1 GCA_028284485.1 Planctomycetaceae bacterium
CAATTCCCGCGTGGCGGCGGCGGGATCCTCGGCATTGCAAATCTCACTGCAGACTGCGATGCGCGTCGCGCCGGCCTCGATGACTTCAGATACGTTCTCAATGGTGATGCCCCCGATGGCGAACCAGGGTAGCGAAATCTCTTTTGCAACCTGTGCGACGAATTCCAATCCGGCCAAGTCAGCAAACTCCTTCGTACTTGATGAGAAGACCGGGCCAACTCCGAGATAATCGGCCCCATCGAGCACTGCTTGGCGAGCCTGCTCAATCGTGTGCGTGGAAACGCCGACCAACCGGTCCGGTCCGAGAATGCGACGTGCCTCGCGGACCGAGAGTTCCTCCTGACCGACATGCACGCCATCGGCACCCAGTATGACCGCCAGATCGGGCCGATCGTTCATGATGAACAGCGTACCTGCGCGACTGGTCCATTCGCGAACGCGACGGCCCTGCTCGAGAATCCTTCGATCGGGCCAATCTTTCTCGCGCAGTTGCACGATGCTGACGCCCCCCTCTATTGCCCCGTGGACTGCTGGTCCGCAGCCATGGTGGCAAAGTTCGTCGGTCGCCAACAAATAGACACGGCAGTCGGACAACTTCTCGCGGCTAACGACGGTTTGCTGAACACCCTTTTCGATCGTGTACAGTCGGTAGCGCAATTGCTCCATCGGTTCGGCGATTTCTGACGACAGCATCTTGCCGAATTCTTCAAGCGTGCGCAGCGCCTCTTGAGCCCGTTTGAAGTTCGCTCGGACGATTTCCCCAGATGACGTGCGCGTGAACTCCCGCGTCGTGCTAATCGTTGTACCAACGTCCTGTGGCGTGTCACGGGCAGCCAGCAGTTGAGAGGTCGGCAGCGATTCGAGCAGGGCGCTCAAGTCGTGGCGCAGCGATTTGAGCTGCTCAACGAGATGCTCATCATCGAGCACGAATCGCACATAGTCTTCCACGACCCGCAATCCTTCCGACGCGCGGTTCGCAGCGGCGTCGACCACGCGGAGCAAATCGGTCCGCTCGCCCTCGGGCCGCGGTTGGGTGATGTGCAAATCAACTTCGATCGGCTCACTGGAGAATCCTGATTGCTCATCCGCCTCATCGCGAAGTTCCGCAACGTCCAACCCGTGTTCTGTCAGCAGATCCCCAAATTTCCCGTCGACGACTGCTAATCCCATCAGCAGGTACTCAGTGCCGACTTCGGCGTGCCGTCCGACTCGGGCGGCCTGCTCCCGCGCTTCGACGAGGACTTGCTGCAACTCCTCGCTCCGAGGAAATGGCTCCGCAGCATCCTCGTCAGGCCCGGCGGCAGGCGGCTCAGCGGATTCGAGCTCAGGCAGGATGCCCCGCTCGAGAAGCAACTCGCGTGAGACGCCGTGCTGCTGCAGAATCTCGGCGGCTCGCGATTCGTCGTCGATCAGGGCCGCCAGCAAATGCCTGGGATCCGTAGATCCGTCACCATTGTTACGAGCGATTTGGGCTGCATTTTCCAATGCTCGAATGGCACCAGACGTTAACGATTGCTCGATCATATTCTTCGTCTGCCGAGTAAACCACGTGTCGCTGTCAAGGTGTGTTCACTTCAATTCACACTGTTACAACATGTTACGTTAGCTGCATGCAATGGGATATCTTGCCACATCTCGTGGCGGTCACTAGAATTCGAGGCAGTCGCAGAAGTCACGGTCCGGTTTCGCGGGTTGCGCGTATTCTTTCGATTGGCTGTTGCGGTCAGCCTCTGATCCGCGAAATCGAACCAGAGACCGACTTTTACGGAACCTGCAGGGAAATATCCCGGCATTGCCGTCAGTGTAATGTATTGTTGTTGAAAATCCTTAGCAGGAAACCAGCGACGCCTAAGTCGTTGCGGATAAACAGGGAGATATCGGATGTACGAGCGTTTTACCGATCGAGCACGGAAAGTGATGCAGTTGGCCAATCAAGAGGCCCAACGGTTCAATCACGAGTACATTGGCACCGAACATGTGCTGCTCGGACTGGTCAAGGAAGGTTCGGGCGTTGCTGCCAACGTCTTAAAGAACCTGGATGTCGATTTACGCAAGATCCGCCTCGAAGTCGAGAAGATCGTCCAATCCGGACCGGATATGGTCACAATGGGCAAACTTCCGCAAACTCCACGCGCCAAAAAGGTGATCGAGTATGCCATGGAAGAAGCCCGCAATTTGAATCACAACTACGTCGGCACCGAGCATCTGCTGCTGGGCTTGCTCCGAGAGCAAGAAGGGGTCGCCGCCCAGGTTTTGATGAACCTCGGCCTCAAGCTCGAAGATGTTCGCGAAGAAGTCTTGAACCTGTTGGGCCACGGCCTGGAAGGTGCCGAATCGGGCGAACGCGCCTCGGGCGCTCCCGCCAAGTCGGGCAAAAGCAAGACTCCTGCACTCGACAGTTTCGGCCGCGATTTGACCGAACTGGCCCGCCAGGGCAAACTCGACCCGGTCATCGGCCGTGCCAACGAAATCGAGCGCGTTATTCAAATCCTCAGCCGTCGGCAGAAAAACAATCCCGTGCTACTTGGCGAAGCAGGCGTGGGCAAAACCGCCATCGTCGAGGGCTTTGCACAAATGGTCGTGGAAGGCAACGTGCCGGAATTGCTGCGTGACAAGCGAATTGTCGTGCTCGATCTGGCCATGATGGTGGCCGGCACGAAATACCGCGGGCAGTTCGAAGAGCGCATCAAAGCGGTCATGAACGAGGTCCGCCGGGCGAAAAACACGATTCTGTTCATCGATGAGTTGCACACGTTGGTCGGTGCCGGTGGGGCCGAAGGCGCCATCGACGCTTCGAACGTGCTCAAGCCGGCACTCAGCCGAGGCGAGTTGCAGTGCATCGGTGCGACCACGCTTGATGAGTACCGCAAGTACATCGAGAAAGACGGTGCCCTGGAACGGCGATTCCAAACGGTCATGGTGGAACCACCTTCGGCCGATCAAACCGTGGAAATTCTCAAAGGTCTGCGTGACCGTTACGAGCAGCACCACCGCGTGCAGATCACTGACGACGCACTCGAGAAGGCGGTCGAACTTTCGTCTCGCTATATCACGGGTCGTTGCCTGCCGGACAAAGCGATCGACGTGATCGATGAAGCCGGTGCACGAATTCGTCTGAAGTCGATGGTGCGACCTCCTGATCTCAAGGAATTGGAAGAGGAAGCCGAACGCCTGAATCAATCGAAGGAAGAAGCGGTCGCCAGCCAGGACTTTGAAAAAGCGGCTCGACTGCGAGACCAGGCGGATAAGCTCCGCAAGAAGAAAGAAACGCTCACGCACGAGTGGCGTGAAAAGTCAAAAGAGACCGACGGCGTCGTCGATGCCGAAGTTATCGCCGAAGTTGTCGCCAAGATGACCGGCATTCCGCTGACACGACTTTCCAGCGAAGATGCCGTTCGCTTGTTGGCCATGGAAGACGAAATGCACAAGCGGGTCATCAGCCAACACGAAGCCATCAAACAGGTGGCCAAGGCGGTTCGCCGCAGTCGCAGCGGATTGAAAGATCCCAAGCGGCCGACCGGTGTCTTCCTGTTCTCCGGCCCGACCGGTGTGGGTAAGACGTTGTTGGCGAAGACGCTGGCCGAATTCATGTTCGGCGATGAGGAAGCGCTCATTCAAATCGACATGAGCGAATACATGGAGAAGCACAATGTCAGCCGCTTGATTGGTGCCCCTCCCGGATATGTCGGGTATGAAGAGGGTGGCCAATTGACCGAGCAAATCCGGAGGCGTCCGTACGCGGTTGTGCTGCTCGACGAAATCGAAAAGGCACACCCCGACGTCTTCAACATGCTGCTGCAAATTATGGAAGAAGGCCACCTGACCGACAGTTTCGGTCGCAAGGTCGACTTCAAAAACGTCGTGTTGATCATGACGACCAACGCTGGTGCCAACGTCATTCACTCCGGCAGCCAATTCGGCTTTGCCAAGAAGGACGAAGACAGCAGCTACGAAAGCATGAAGCAGCGTTTGATGCAGGAAATCGAGCGGGACTTCAAGCCGGAGTTCTTGGGACGTCTCGACGAAGTTGTCGTCTTCCGCCATTTGACCAAGGAAGACCTCAAGGAAATCGTCGACATCGAACTGGCCAAGGTTCGCGAACGACTGGCCGAACGTGGCTTGCGGCTCGATTTGACCGACGATGCCAAGGAATTCGTCATCGAAAAGGGTGGCGACGTCGACTACGGTGCCCGTCCGCTACGGCGTTCGGTCGAGAATTATGTCGAAGACCCGCTGTCGGAAGAATTGCTCCGTGGTGCGTTTGAAGGCATGAACGTGATCACCGTGCGTGTTTCGGAAGTTGGCGACCAAAAGCAATTGAACTTCGACGGATCGAACGATTCCGAAGCCGAACTGGCAGCCGTCGGAACGTCCGAAGGCGAATCGGCCGAACCGAGTGGCGAGTCGGAAGAATAATCCGCCTCGTCGAACCGAAATCTGAAAATCGCTATAACCCCGACTTTTCGAAGTCGGGGTTTTTTCGTGGACAACTTACAGGCGACTCGGGAAAATCAACGTCCATCCACTAACGGGCAGTTGTCACTGTTTGCCGCAAGAACCTACCACACAAACTTCAGGAAAAGTGCACATGATCCCCCGTATCCTCGAACCGGAAGTCATGGATACCACCGCCGAGGCGCAGGACTACAACTCGATGGATCACGGCGATGTGAACCGCCGATTCGTCGACGACTTTCTCTCAGCTGTTGCTCGTTCCGAAATCGCGAAACAACTGGCCGATTCCGGTGATCCAGCACAATTCTTGGATGTCGGCACCGGCACGGCATTAATTCCGATCGAATTGTGCGGCCGAGAACTTAACTGCCGAGTCGTTGGGATCGATTTGGCGGAAGAAATGCTCAAGGTGGGCCGGCAAAATGTCGAGCAGGCCAAACTCGAATCGGCTGTCTCCCTCGAGCAGATCGACGCGAAAAAAATGCCCTACGGCGATGGTGAATTCGACGCGGTCATTTCGAACAGCATTGTGCATCATATTCCCGAACCGATGGGCGTATTTCGGGAAATGGTTCGTGTTGTGCGGCCTGGAGGCAACCTATTCGTTAGAGACCTCCTTCGGCCGGACAGTTTGGACGAGTTGGAACGCTTGGTCGGTTTGTACGCCGGAGAAGAAAACGAACATCAGCAGCAGATGTTCCGCGAATCGCTGCACGCGGCCCTCACACTGAAGGAAGTGCAGCTGCTGCTGTCTGAAGTCGGGCTGGCAGCAGAATGTGCGAAACAAACATCCGATCGCCATTGGACGGTGATTGTTTGATCCGTCGTCTCGGAATGATGCTGTCGGACGAAATGTTCCGGTCGGTCAAGTCGTTCACAAATTGACAATTCCGGACATTCCTATCGAATACTACACATTGTGTAGGTTGGGCAGGCGCATGAACTTGCCGACGAAAAATGATCGCTGAGGTTTGGCCAAACTCGTCAAGGTGTCCGACAGAAAATGTCGATCTGTTTTAACACAGCTTTCCCCTGCCTGACCAGCCTGCCTTTTCGACAACTGGAGCGATGAATGACCTGCTGTCAGTCCGCCCGTCGCAGCGAGCCCGACACGACAAACCAACGGTTACGAACATCCCTGGATCGACTTGAAGAAACTCTCCGAATGCTTCGATTGCAAGAGCGCCACTTCCAACACAACCTGAACCAACTTCAAGAGAAGTGGCTCTGCAGCTGCGAACAGCTTTGTTCGCGGTTGGAACTTATGGGCGGCCGGGTCAGCAATTTGGAGCCATTCACACAAACCGTTCCGCAGCTCGCATTAGTGCATGACGACGACGAAATGTAACGTCAGACGAAAGAATTGCTGCAGCGATCAGCATACTGGCGGTCTTTTGGCGATTGCTGATCGCTTGAACTCTGCTGGCGGCATCTGAGCGGAATCAGGAATGCAAGACGCGGCCGGCTGACCCACGTTTCCTACTACCACCACACGTTAATAACTTTGGCTAAGTTTTCGTGTCGCGTGGACGATTCCGACGAGCTGACCACCATGGCCCCGGAATCTCGGCGATCAGACTGGCAAGAATCGCCCCACCGTGGGAACATGACAGGCGCAGGACACTTCCTGCCAATTGTTCTTCCTGCGACCGTCCGAATTCCTGGAAACTGCCAGATTCATGGCGCGACTTGTCTCGCTCGTTATCGTCACAGTGCTGATGGTGTTCCTCGGGATCACCTTCTACAAAGTGATTGCGCCGTTTCTGCTGCCGCTGTTTCTGGCCGGTGTGGTCACCATCCTATGCCAGCCATTGTTCAAGTACTTCGTGGGCCGCACAAAAGGGCGACATCGGCTGGCCGCCGGCCTGACCACCGGGTCGATTATGGCGATCATCCTGGTCCCTTTGGTCTTGGGGATCTTCATTGGGTCCGTGCAGCTTTACACTTTGGCGCAATACACGCTCGACAATCGAAACTTCCACCGCTATGCCGAAAAAGTGAATGCTCAGTTGGAAGCCGATGTGCTGTGGCGGCGCGCGTACGAAATTCTTCCTGCTGATGTTCTGCCGGCTCCCACCGAGGACCACGAGAAACAATTTCGTGAACAAGTCGAACAGCTACGCCACAACATTCAAACGCAGTTGCATTCGCTCGCTGCGCGAAGTTTAGGAATTGCCGCACAGCAGGGGTTCGGCGTGGCGAGCAATTTTCTGGGGTCGATGCTTTCGGGCATTATCGGCCTGATGATGTTCACCATCGCGCTGTATTACTTTTTGGCCGATGGTCCAGCGTTAATCTCGGCCGCTGAAGGACTCATTCCGGTCCATGCTCCGTACCAGCGACAATTGATGCAGCAATTCGAAAGGGTGATTCGTGCGGTTGTGGTGGCCACGTTTCTGGCAGCCATCGGTCAATCGGCCGTCACCACCTTTACGCTCTATATTGTCGGTTTTCACCACTTCATACTGATATTCATTGTCGCCACGCTGGCTGCACTCATCCCACTCGCTGGAACCTGGTTGATATGGGGCCCGTGCGCGATCTGGCTGGCCTATCAGGGCGAATGGGGCAAGGCGATTTTTCTGACGTTCGTCGGCAGCATCATCGTCGGCATGTTGGATAACGTGATTCGCACCTACGTGCTGCAAAGCGACGCCAAGCTGCATCCATTATTGGCATTTGTGAGCGTGCTGGGCGGATTGCAGGTGATGGGTCTATGGGGAGTCTTTATCGGGCCGATCGTCGCCAGTTTTCTGCATGCGTTGATTCAGATCTTCAACACGGAACTGAAAGAGTTGTCGAAGCACCGCGCTGCCATAGCGGAGAAAACCGATTCTGCGGAGCCGGCGCCTGCGGAATCCAATGCGCTCCGAGATAAAGACAACGGCGATGATACTGCTGATGAAACGGTCTCCAGTAAGAAAAAGACCGCCCGATCGAAACCGAATAAGAAACGAAAAACCGCTTCGAAACCACGCAAGACTCGACGCAAGAAGCCGGCTGCCAAAAAAACCAAGCGGCGACCTCACAAGTCGTAAGTCGGTTCTTGATCGTCGAATGGAAGCCTGAAGCGCCAGCGAAGGATTCTTGGAAGATGCCTTCATTCGGGTGCCACTGCTGGCTTAGCCAGCAGTGAAATGCGGTTTCGTTCGCCTCAATGTCAGTCTTCCGGAAACGGCGACCTCAATAATGTCAGGCTGTCAATGAAGAATTGCAGTGAAGCCTGAAGCGCCAGCGAAGGGTTTACTCAATCAGATTGTGGATCTTCGGAATGACGGGCGTCATAATTTTGAATGAACGTCGGACGTTGCGTATTCCCGGATCGATCAACGACGACAACTTTCAACCAATTGCGCGTCGAGACCAATCGCCCCAGAACTGACATCCGTAAGGAACGACATCCATGAATAAGACTCTATTTATGTTCGCTTCATCGATCGCTGTTACCATCGCCGCCAGTTTACTGGCCCCCAATGTGTTGCAGGCCGACCAATCGGACGGGCGGCTCGATTTCTACTTCATCGATGTCGAAGGGGGGGCTTCCACGTTAATCGTCACCCCCGAAGGAGAATCGCTCCTGATCGATTCGGGATACCCCGACAACAACGGGCGCGACCGCGATCGCATTTTGAAGACCGTGCGCGAAATCGCCGGCCTCGATCACATCGACCATACCGCTGTGACGCATTGGCATCGTGACCATTACGGCAATCATGCGGCACTCACTGCGCTAATCGATATCGGAACGTTCTGGGACAACGGCATTCCTGATGCTCTTCAAGAAGACAACCAGTTCGAAACAAAAATTGCCGAATACCGGGCCGCCACACAGAACGCGTCCAAAACACTGCGCCCCGGTGACACGCTGCCGCTCAAATCGGGCAAAACGCCTCTCTCAATAACGATTGTCACTTCCGATCGGGAAGTCATTCCGAACACGGGCGAACCGAACCCGTTTGCCGATCGCCACGAAGCAAGACCGGAGGATCCAACCGACAATGCCGCCAGTCTCAGCTTTTGGTTGAAGTTTGGTGACTTTCGCTATTTGTGCTGTGGCGATTTGACCTGGAACATCGAAGCCAAGTTGATGACTCCCAACAACCCGATCGGCAAGGTCGACTTGTTCATGGTGACGCATCATGGGTTGCCGACAAGTAACAACCCCGTACTCGTGCACGCGATCGATCCGATCGTGGCCGTGATGTGCAACGGTCCGAAGAAGGGCGGTCACGAGAATTCGATCAAAACTCTTCAGACTGTGGAATCGCTAAAGGCTCTGTACCAACTGCACCACAACGTGGCATTGGATCCCAGCCAGCAAACGCCGGCCGAGTTCATCGCCAATCAGGAAGCCACAGCCGACTGCCAGGGGGTGTTGGTCAAAGCGTCGGTCGCACCCGACGGCGAAAGCTACACTGTGCAAATCGGCGCAGACGGCCAACCGACCACCTACCAAACACGGTGATGGCGGTCGAAGCCTCGATTTGTTCTCCTCCATCGTGTCGGGAGATGTGACTGGACTTTCTGGTCCTGCGAACGTGTTTCGAGTTGCTATATGGCAACAGATCATAATGTGTGCCACGGCCTACTTGTTGGCCGTGTAGAACGACCAATCGCACAGTCACTGTTACTGCAAAAACTCGCGCCGATATAGTTTTCAAACCGCACTGCTTGCAAGCAAGCAGTGGCACACTTAACGCACTATTCGCACCTTACTATTCAAACCAAAATCAATGTCCTCGCGATAGTCTTAGTCAAAACTCAACAGATGTCGGATGCAAAACACTACAAGACTGTCCAGCATTATGATGAGATCGGTCACGCACACTTTCTAACGTTTTCCTGCTACCACCGCCTATCGCTTCTGTCGAAGGATCGCACGCGCCACTGGTTTGTCGAAGAAGTGAATAAATCGCGCGCAAAGCATCAATTCGATCTTTGGGCCTGGGTCATCATGCCGGAGCACGTTCACTTACTGATCTGGCCGCGGCTCCAAAACTACGAAACCAGCAAGATTCTAGCGTCCATAAAGAAACCAGTAGGATTCAAAGCAATTCAACATATCAAATTGCATTCTCCCAGGTTTTTGGACCGACTCACTGTGCAGAATAGAAACCGAACCTACCACCGTTTTTGGCAAGCCGGGCCTGGCGTGGACAACAATCTCTACGAACCTCGTGCGATTCATAATGCCATCGAGTACATTCACAACAATCCTGTCCGGCGTGGATTAGTCAAGAATCCGAACGACTGGTTCTGGTCGTCGGCACGTGATTGGGCCGCTTTTGATAATGTCCCGATCAAAGTCGATCGGACCGTTCCGATGCTGGCTCCTGATCATAAGTGAGAATTCTGTGAACACCTGCGAATGGTGTGCTACCGACTAAATTTCTTCCAAAAAGTAGTTCAGACGTAGGTATCCAAACGCCGTCGCCTTTTGTGGCGCAAAGGAACTCTCCATGAGCCGTAACACACACTCGAATCGGCTGATCGTAGCGGCGATGTCGTTCCTTATCGCGGCGGCTGGTCCGGTATTCGCTGAGGAGTCAGAACTCTTAGAACACTTCGGTGAACAGCAGTTCGCCCCAGCCGGCGGTTTCGTTCTCAAGCAGGGCCAGACACTTCCGGAACTTGTTTGGGAACATCCCGAGTTAGTCGCCACGGTGGTCGATGATCCCACGATACCGACACGTTGGTTCAACGAACGATTCGAGGAAGTCCAATCGGCGACCGAACCAGGCCGCTACTACGTTTACGGCGAAGCGCCGGTTCCTGCTGGTCCACCGCTCCGTCGAGCGATGACCTGCTGTTGCCTTGACCACGATGTGGACCTGGAAGAAGTGGCTCGTAATTGGCTGCGTTTTGGTACGCATACTACTGATTCCGACCGTAACCGAGACCGCATCGAGGAATTGCTGAACCGTTGGCGATCTACCGAAGAAGGCGCCGTCGAATTGGCCGCCTTTCTGGAGGCAAATCTGCAATCAGGCCCTCCGCGAATTGGCCAATGGCAAATGGAGAACGCCACGCAGCACGTAAGGCTCAAACGCCAACTGATGGGGCTCGACAAAAAACCGATCGTCAAGGTCACCCCCAAGCCGCTAACGGGCGAACCGGCCCCCGTGTTGCGGAAGGCACCTTTGAGCGAGGCTGGTATCACCGCAGCCCAGCTTGGAAAAATTGAATCCAAACTCGATGATTGGTACGCGGATTCTTCTGAGCCGATGGCGATCGTGATCGCTCGTAACGGCATCATCGTCACCGCCAAAGGTTACGGCAAGGTCGATGGCCGACCGGTCACTGTCGATACCCCCATGCTGCTGCACTCGGCGATGAAGCCGTTGATCGGACTACACCTTGCCACTTACGTCGATCGTGGAATCATCGAGCTGGATCAGCCGATCGGCGATTTCCTTCCCGATTTCGATACTCCCCGCGACCGTCAGCTCACATTTCGTGCGGGTCATGTCCACGCGACCGGCATTCGCTTTCCTTGGGAACTCGCTTTCAGGCGGCTGTTCTACTTTCATACCTGGCACGAAAGCTTGATCGCCCATTGCCGGCGCGAATGGGGACCGGGGACCAACCGTCGGTACGGCGTCGTCGGCGTGATTCTGTCCGTTCGAGCACTGGAGCTATTGCGCGGCAGGAATTACTGGGACGCCATGGAACGGGATTTGTTTCGTCCGATCGGAATTCATAACGTTCTGCCGGGCGGGACCGGATTCTCTGCCGAAAGCCTCGCGAGAATCGGTTTGCTACTCGACAATCGCGGCAAGTACGGCCCGTGGGAAGTGATTTCCGAACAGACGCACGCGGCGATCCTGCCGACGCCGCTCAAACCGTACTTCCCCAACATCGACATCGACTATGGCATCGGATTTCAGGACGCATCGCAGCAACTCGGACGGGGCAGCTACGGGCACGGCGGGGGATGCGGCACGCTACTAGTCGTCAATCCCGAGAAGCATCTCGTCTTTGCAATGGTGCGAAACGGCCAGGGCAAGGATTACAAACAGCACCGCTTGGAAGTCACTGAATTGCTGAGAGATTGGATCGGCGATTAGATGATGACGTTGATTCTTCTGTCAGATATCACGACGAGAACGATGGGTAGCCCGGCCGTTTTCAGCTGCGTGCCGAAGGCACAAGGCGCTTCTCCCTAATCGTTCGGTTTACCAGGACTGGTCATGGCCTTCAGCCCTGAAAGGGAGTTTCGCATGATCCTCAGAGTTCGAATCAGCAACTCAGAATGGTGGACACGTCGGGTTTATTTGACATTTTGGCAATTTTGTATAGAGCATTTTGATGCCACCGTCTGAAACACCATCCGCCAAAATCAGCCATTTTAGCTTCTTGAGAGTATGAAGATGGGATAGTCCTGAATCGGATGTCCGCGTTTCATACAAAGCGAGTCCTTCAAGATTTGCAAATTCGCCAAGCCTCGAAAGACATTCATCACTAACGTCAGTTCGGTCGATCCAGAGTTTCTTAAGATTCGATGCCGTCGCAAGATGGCCAAGTCCCGTTCCAGTGATGGGTGTTTCCGATAGAACTAGAGCTTCAAGGTTGGCTAGGGAGCCAAGGGGCAATAGTCCATCGTCGGTGATTTTGGAATTGCCAAGCGACAACCAAGTAAGGCTCGTAAGCTTAGAGATTTGTGCGACGCCCTGATTGCCAATTTCTGTATTGTCGAGCAACAACATTTTTAGATTCGAAAGATTTTGAAGATGTACCAGATCTTGATCATTGACCGCAGTATTGGAAAGATTCAATTCTACAAGGTTCGGCAGACCGCTAAGGTGCTTAAGTACTTCACCACTTATCTTCGTTCCCATTAGATCCAACTTCTCTAGTTTCGCGAGATGTCTAAGGTAATTGTGATCATTTCCACCGATTCCTTCGCCCCAGAATCCGAGCACTTTAAGATTCGTCAGATTGCCAAGATGTACGAGGCTGTGATCTGTGATATTGGCAAATCCGATCCGCAATTCCTCAAGACTTGTGAGATGACCAAGATGCCGAAGTGTATCGTCGGTTACGCCTCGGTCTCCGATTATGGCGACACTGTGAACACGCTCCAACTTGATTCCAACGCGTCTCAAATACGCGTCAATGCCCGAGCTTATGACCCACTTTGGTGCAATCGATTCGTATTCGATGCGTCCTTCCAGCCGCTCAATCTCCTGAACAGCGAGGTGCCGTCGATAAAGAGGCATGGCTGTTAGCCAAACTCCAACAACCACAACCAACACAACGACGACTGCGATTATTCGCCAGGATCGATGATTTTCGATCGGTCTGGACATGTTGCGGTCCTAAGGATTCTCAACCACTTCTCCAGTAATCGTATACGGTGATTACGACCACGATAACCCCGTTTGTTAAAAGACTTGTCACTGCACTCGTAGACCGGATTCCGAACTGGCGCGGTCTTCGTCATCGCTAAGTGGCGCCAGGAGAGGTCCGACGTGCAACTCACTGCAATTGAAATCTCACGGGTCTATCCGATAGGCAGCTTCGGCTCGGCGGGAGCTGTCCCCTTCCGGTTGAAGCTACTTTTCAAGCGCAACGCCCGGACGTGCGATGATTATCCCGGGCAACTCACCGGTGATCTCGCCGCTGGCGACAACAGCAACTCCGCCGACGAAGACATACTCGATCCCCACGCTGTGCTGATGCGGATTCTCAAACGTCGCTTTGTCGCGGATCTGAACGGGATCGAAGATCACCAGGTCGGCATGACACCCTTCGCGAATGAAGCCGCGATCGGTCAATCCAAGAATCTGTGCCGGCAACGAAGTCGAAGTTCGAATCGCATCAGCCACACTCAGAACCTTGCGCTGCATGGCGTAGTAACGAATCTTTCGCGGGAAACTGCCGTAGAATCGTGCATGCACCGGCCCGTCTTCCGGCAGCGCAATGCCCGCATCGGTGGCGGTGGCGGTCCACGGCATGCGGGCGAACGCTTCGACATCGATTTCCGCCAACGAATAGCTGCGCAATCGAGCACCCCCCGGTCGCGAGCGCTGCCCGTCTGTTTGCAATTGGATCACTGCCTCGACCGGATCGCCATTCGATCGGTCGGCGACCCATTGAATACTTTGGCCGATCAATGTCGAATCGGGATGATCCATAACGACGATATTTTCCGGACCGCCGCGTCGTTTCAGCTCGTGGCCGATATCGCGGCGCACCGCCTCGGCCGTTTTCTCGTCGGTAAGTGCTTCGAGAAGTTCCGCCCCGTAGTCGCGTTGGTCGTCGTTTCGTGCATCCGAATTGCGGAATCGATCACGCACCCAACCGGGGACCAGCACGATCCGTCCATCGCTGCCGGTCGTGTTGTAAGGGTATTGATCGGCGTAAAAGCGAATGCCGCGTGCCCGTGCCCGCTCAATCAAATTGACAATCACGCCGCTCGACCCCCAAAAGTCGGCGCCGCGCGCCTTGATATGCGTGGCGACGACTTTCGCCTTCGTCTTTTCCGCGACAGAAATCAATTCCAGAATGTTATCGACCATTGTCGGCTGGCCCGGCTTGTGTTGGCTCGGCAGATACCACATCGGGTCGGCCCCGGAAGCCCGTTCGTGAACGATAAACGGCCCGTCATAGGGCGTGAACTCTTCGACCAGCGCGATCAATTCTTCGGTCGTGCTCCAAATGCCCGGCACGTATTCCAAACCGGCCGTCAGACCAAAGGCACCGGCTTGCATTCCTTCGCGGATTTGCCGGCGCATGTTGTCGATCTCTGCCGTGGTTGCGGCTCGCTGATAATTGTCGCCCAGCGCCTTCCGCCGAATCGAGTTATGGCCAACCATCAAAATGACATTCGGGCCGAATGGTTGCTGTTGCAATCGCCGCTTCTGATCGGGGACCGGCGACGGGCTCGAACCGTCGGGGTTTAGTACGACCGTGGTGATCCCTTGTGTCACCAAATTCGGGGCTGCGCGTCGCTGGGCATTACTCGAAATCAAACCACCGGCCGCATGGCTATGCAGGTCGATGAAGCCGGGTGCGACGACTTTGCCCGACGCGTCGATGACCGCTTCCGCGTCCGTGCCGTTTAACCGGCCCATGCTGACGATGCGCCCATTGAGTACGCCGATGTCGGCAGCAAACCAGGGATTCCCCGTGCCGTCGAGAATTCGGCCGTTCAGAATCAACAAGTCAAACGGACCGCTCACCGGCGGTTGGTCGGCGACCCCCTGCGCTCGACCGTGATCGGTCGACGACAACCAAAGGACGACTCCCAATAGAATCGCCAAGTTCAATCGGTGCATCGTTCCACTCTTACATGCAGTTCCAAAAACCTTTGATGCGTTGCGACGACTGCAGATCCAAACATCCAATACCAAGCACAACCGGTTTTGAAACCAGTTTCAGGGAGCGATAAGGAAGAATTGGTGTTCAACGCACGACACGGCGACTTGCCACCGTAGCATAGAAGCCCAGTGCATCACAAACACCATTTGCCGGTTCCCTTAATCGTTGCGAGTCAAGACATACAAAATCGAGTTGCTTCCCTGTGCCGGGACTGCGAGAATCGATCAAACGGAAGAACGTTGTTGATTGTTCTGCCCGCCGATTCATTTTCTTTTGGGACAAAGTCGCTTATGCGTTGTTGCCGCCCTTTGTGGCGAATCGCGATTGCTGCCGGCTGCATTGCCGGCATCGGTATCGGCCACTGCGCGGCTGACGAACGGGCGCGAGATTTGACGCAATCGGGGCGATTGCCGCGTAGTCGCGTTAATGCGACGCTGCTGGCCGAGGCGGAAAGGCATATCGAGCAACAGGAATTTCGATTAGGTGTCGAATTGCTGCAGCAGATTCTCGATGCTGATCGTGTCGACTTCGTGACGCGCGACAGTCGAGACGTATCGACACGTAGCGAGGCACAGCGACTGATCGACGGATTGCCCTCGGCCGGATGGCAAGTTTACAAAGATCAATTCGACTCGGCGGCCTTGGCATTTCGGAATTCTTCCCAAGGTCAATCTTGGGACCAGACGTTGCGACAGGTTGTGCGTCGGTACCGACAAACGCAGGCGGGCCTAAGCGCATTGATCGAGCTATCTGCATGGGAGATCGATCGCGGGCATTTTCGTAGCAGTATCGGTTGTTGCCATGCCATACTCGAACACCGGTTGGCCAATCGGACCCAGCGCGTTTCGGCGATGGTTCGTCTGATCCTCTCGCAACTCGAAGGGGGAGAATCGATCGAAGCGCAGCGTACGCTTGATTCGTATCGTGACGAAATGCGGACCACGAACATCCCCATTCAGGGAAACACTGTTGATGTCTTTGGTTGGTTGCAGGGAAGGATCGATTCGCAATTGAATTTGCGAGACGGTACGGACGGTCGCATCGAGTCCGATTCGCCGCTTGACGCGCCGCCGAACGCCGCCGGCCGAGTTACAGATGACACGGTTGCGGGAAGCATCACCACTCGTTGGCAAGTCAACAAAAAAGTGCCAGGAGAGATCCAGCCGTTCATCGACGATGCACTGCTCGAACTCGACCAGCAGGGGATCAGCGATATTCCAGCACCAAGTCCGCTGGTTGTCGGAAATGTGGTGGTCATAAGGACCACAAACGAGATTGGCGCTTATGAATTGGGAACAGGTCGTGAGTTTTGGCGAGTGCCGTCGCGAGTCTTGAATGATCGACCAGTGGAGAACCCCAAGCTTCTGTTGAATCGAGAATTCCGTCGCTCGATGGAAGATGACATCGCCCGCCAATTGAACATCGACACGGTCCAGGGAACATTGGTCTCGGACGGTCGCAGTGTTTTTTCCATTGAGCAGGCGGGGGACGCGGCATTTTCGACGGCGGGTGTACCATTCCGTGAGACGGACCAGCGTTCACACGACGTTCAGGCCTCGCAAGTCCGTTCGGTTCTTGCTGCCCGCGACGTGGAGACAGGGAAATTACATTGGAGATTCGGACCAACTGACCTGCCGAATGGTCTAGAGAATGCATCGGACATGGAGATCCTTGGTCCGCCGTTAGTGCTCGATCGAAGCCTGCTATTCCTTGTGCAATTGACGACCGAGATTCGATTGATTTCAGTCGGGAGACGTCGTGGCAGCTATGATTGGTCTGTTTCGCTTGCTGACGCAGACCAATCCCTCGACGATCAACAATCGCGTCGGCTGTATGCCTGCCCTGTTTTCGAGCAAGGAGGCGTGATCTTATGCCATACTTCGTCAGGCTTGTTAATTGCGGTCGACGCTATCACGCGAACTCCGATGTGGGCCTATCGATACGGGCTACATGCAGCCGACTCTGTGCGCGACGGACGGCGACGCTTACCGAGCGATCAAGCTGATCAGTGGTGGAAAACATGGCGACGGCTCGAACTGCAGACAAACGGCCGCCTTGTCATTTTTGTCGCGCCACATTCCGGGTTCATTCATGCATTGGAACAACGCTCAGGCAGACGAATTTGGACCTACCCAGTCGATGAAGCCCATTTTATCGGTCCCACTTCAAACGGAAAGCTAATGGTCGTCGGTCGGTTTCATGTCTCCGCGATCGACATCGAAACGGGCACGCGGTTGTGGCACCGCGACATCGGCCCGACATCGGGACATGGAATTTCCACCAGCACGCATTACCTGCATCCATTCGCAACCGGCAGGATGGCTGCAATCAATCTCGTCAACGGCGAAATCGAAGGTGTGTACGAAGGTACCGGGTCATCATTCGGCAACCTTGCCGCCACCGACGCCGGAATCATTTCACTTCGGCGAGAGCGGTTGAGCTTGTTGCATGTTGATTTCAACGGCCCTCGATCTTCAACTGTGCGCGGCACAACAGGAGACCCAACGATCGATCGCCTCCGCGGCTTGGACGGTTTAACAATCAACGACCGCGACCTGGCAATGGCGGCTCAATCATGGAAAGAAATCGACGATTCGGAACCAAACGAAATCGACTATTCGGGCACGGGACCGCGGCGAATTGTTGCCCCTCACCGGGCTGTGCGAGGTGAGTTGATTGATCTCACTAACCGGTTGAGCGTCGAGCAACAATCGAGGTTGCATTCGTTGACTGAAACTGAGTTGCAGCATTTGCGAAGTCGTCAAGATCGTTTTGGGATTCGGTCATTCAGCGACGGATTTCGCGAATTGGAAGTTGGCCGCGATCTGCGTATCGAACTGGCAACGCGGGCCGACCTTTCAACGGGGTACATGGCCAATCAACTGGCACTGCTGCAGATTGCGTCCGAGCAGATGGGGCGCCCGCAATCAGTCGACGCCCTGAAGGGTTTATGCCGGCTTGCGGCCGATCATTCCTATTGGGATGAAGCGGCCGATGCGATTCGAAGCATCCGAAATTCGACCAGCGATACTGTGCGAGTCGAAGATATTCTTGCCGATCGAAGCGATGCCGGCCGCCTTCAGCGGGAATTGGAATCGGGGCCGACTTGGCCATTGGATGCAGCGCCGAAGATCACGAGCCTTCGGAATTCCGAACCCTATCGAGAGTACTTTCCCATTCCGATCGAAACCAAACATGGATCGCTATCACCCCGAGTCACCGTCTCAATCGATGCCCGCAATTCGATCCTGCGATTTCAATCAAATCGTGTGAGTGATATTTGGGAATTAAAGCTTCCCGCTTCGACGTCGCCGTTTCGGCTTGCTTACCGATTTCACCGAGGATGGGAACTGGGGCAGTTGCTCATTCTCCGCATCGGCACGGAATTGTTTGGTATCGCACCGCTCGATGAACGTGGAGAACCGGACGCCCGTCTCCTGTGGACAACGAATACGCATTCCGGTCTGTCCTGGTCGGACATGGAAACCAGGTTTGCGCCGATCGGATTCGAAGTTGATGAGGAGCTTATCCTCGATCGCTATCGACGTCCCATTGCGCAAGTCGGACCAGTGGAAC
>JANQRQ010000183.1 GCA_028284485.1 Planctomycetaceae bacterium
TTCAGGCAGTTCAATAAATTGGTAGTGGCGTTTTGTCGGACGTGGCTCTTCGAGATTTCTCAGCAGTTGGCCATTCAAATAGATCTCTGCCGTTCGAACTTCTTGATACAACTGCAACCCCACATGAGTGGGAAGTTCGTCGACATTAAACTCACGGCGAAGCCATAGGTCGCCGCTCTTCCATGTTGTACCCTGATTCAGAAATGCATTCTCACCAAGAACGAACGGTCCCGGTGCCGACTCCCATCCAGTGTCATTGAAACTGGCATCGGCCCAATTGGAACCCGGTTTCTCTTGGGTGACTCTCCAGTCTTGCGGTTCATTCGCAGACGCGGGGGCCAATTCCTGGAATCCCGGTGCGGGTCCATAGAAGCTCGCATGGAGTGCTTGCAGTTCTTCCGACGGCAGCTTGACCATTTCGCGATCGTAGGTGAGCAGTCCATTCACTTCGCCTTCGACATCGGTCGTTTGGGTATAAACGGCTGCAGCGAGCCCCTTTCCGATTAATCCAGCAACGCTGCCGACCACCTCTTTATAGTGGCTCAATAATTCTTCGCGGCTATAGTAGGTGCGATAGCCCCAATTGCGATTGCTTCCCCACAGGTGCCCCTCGACTGGCCAACCCAATCCGCCAAATTCGCCGAGGATGGCCACACGCCCCGGTCCTGCCGATTCAAACGTCGGGCCAGGGTAATTGTGGAAATCGAGAACGTCGCCAACGCCGCGGTCCGTCCAGCCGCTTGGGCAATTGACTAATCGAGTTGGATCCCATGATTTGACGACATCGGCGATTCGCCCCGTGTCATACTGTCCCCATCCTTCGTTGAACGGCACCCACATAACGATGGAAGGATGGTTATGCAGCCAGTCGATCATCCGCTTGAGTTCGGATTCGAATTGACGGGCGGCCTCGGGATCGCGCTCGGGGTCTTCCTTGGAATCGGCGGCAACGTGCTCGCCACCGTTGCGTTTCATGGCCGAGGGCATGTCCTGCCAAACCAAGACTCCGAGCTTGTCGCACCAATAGTACCAGCGAGCCGGCTCGACCTTGACGTGCTTCCGGATCATGTTGAAGCCCAGGTCCTTGGTTACCTCGATATCGTAGCGCAAGGCTTCGTCGGTCGGTGCCGTGTACAAACCATCGGGCCACCACCCTTGATCAAGTGGCCCATACTGGAACAAAGCCGTCCCGTTCAAATAAAGCCGGTTGTGTCCGTGATCGTCCTCGCGGATTTCGATCTTGCGCATACCAAAGTAACTGTCGACGCGGTCGACAACCTGGTTGCCGCGACGCAATTCGATTGTCAGGTCATACAGGAAGGGGTCGTCCGGGCTCCAGAGGTGTGGTTCATCCAGAGCGATTTCGGGTTCACTCAGAGCGATTTCGGTTTCATTCGTCCTAAATCTCTTTAAGATCACGTCTGAATTTCCAGCCCTTATCGTGACCCAACGAGTCAGTCCGCCGGGGCTATCCGAATGAATCCGAAGGTCGAGACCGATGCGTACCGATTTGGAATCAACATCAGGTGTGATTTTGACGGCTGCGATCGAGGCTTCGGGAACCTCTTCCAGCCAAACAGTCTGCCAGATCCCCGTAACAGCGGTGTACCAAATTCCCCGCGGTTCGCCGACCTGTTTACCCCGCGCGAACGATTGCGAGTCGGTGGGATCCCAAACGCTTATGAGAAGCTCATTGGTTCCGTCATTGGCGAGCGCATCGGTAATGTCGAATGTAAAGGGATCGTAACCACCGCTATGTTCTCCCACCTGCTTACCGTTGACCCAAATAGTTGATTGCCAATCGACCGCGCCAAAATGCAACAACAATCGGCCGTTATCTTTGGGCTTGTTGGCCTGAAAACTTCGCCGATACCAAAGATGTTGGCGTGGCGTGACCGTCTTGCCTACGCCGCTCAGCTGTGATTCGACCGGGAAGGGAACCAGAATCTTGCCGTCGAATTGGGTTGGGGCAGCCTGGCGACGTGGCCGAATCGCATACTCCCATTCTCCGTTGAGATTTGTCCATCCTTCGCGTTGCATTTGCGGGCGCGGATACTCCGGCAAAGCGTTCTTCGAAGAAACGTCCTCGGCCCAGCGCGTCGCCAATTGTCCCGGTTTTGTCGACGATTCCTGGGCGGGCGCGGTTGCAGCGGCGGCCAGAACAATTACTCCCATTGTCAACTGTGTTGAATTCCACATGTTGTTCATCCTTCAGGATCTGTTTGCAGTGCGGTGTCGACAATGATCGCCGACTAATGGACTTTTTTCTTGTTTCGTATACAGCCGTCGAAACGTTGGTTCTCGCAATCGTGACTGAACTCGGTTGAGTGTCCTCTATTCTGCAACTGCGATGCCGGAATGTACAGAATGACCTATCGAGCCGATCGAGCAAACGGTTTCATCCCACGGTCGAATCCGACGATTCATCCGCGACCGGGCGAAGCTATCGGCTAGAACTGTTGGGGAAGACGAACCTCGAAAGCTTTCCTCGAGCGGCAGAAGAATCGAAGCTGACCAACAGGATGACTTCCAGAACGTTGGGATGCAATGAGAAATCCCGTTTTCTAATTGAGCTCTTTGTTCACGATCGGAAGAGCAACGCTGCTTGGTTTCGCGCAAGCGACTCACGCTACAATGGCAATGGCAAGACCGAATTCGTGGAGTGACAGCGGCAATTACTCAGGGACGAATTCACACAATTCTTCGCTTGATGCCAACCGGCGATTGAGAATTGTGTCGCGGAGAATAAGCTAAATAGAAAGGCATTTTGAAACAACCAGAGGTTTGGGAAGCTCGTTGAAATGGAACAACGACCGCGCGTCGCACTTGATGTGGAGACATCGAGAATTTATGGCCGGCGAATTCTCGAGGGTATTACGCGCTATTTGCAGTCGCATCAACCATGGTCGATTTACGTCGAGCAGCAGGATTTGGGAAATACGCCTCGGGAATTATTGAAGCGTTGGCGCGGAGACGGCATCATCACTCGCCAAGCCGGCCCGACCTACGCCAAGAAACTGCGACGTTCCCGAATTGCCGTCGTCGATCTGAGTGACATTCACCAGGATTTGGGATTCCCGCGAATCTGTTCGGCTGACAGCGAAATCGCCAGCTTGGCGGCAGAACATTTGCGAGAACGAGGGTTCACGAGTTTCGCCTGTTGTGGTTTTTCCGAACAGTATTGGTCGTCGAGACGGTCGACGGCTTTCACTGAAGCGCTTGATGCGTTCGGGTTCTCCTGTGAGTTATACGAATCGCAATGGGGAGGGACGCAGTTTTGGGAAAAGGATCAGTCGAATCTCTGCCGTTGGTTGGAAGCACTTCCCAAGCCGCTTGGACTATTCGCGACCAACGATGTGCGCGGACAACACATCCTCGATGCCTGTTTTCGTTGCAAGCTGGCAGTTCCGGAGGAAGTCGCCGTCATTGGAGTGGATAACGACGAACTGTTGTGTGGACTGTCTAACCCTCCGCTGACAAGTGTGATACCCAACCCGGAACGGATTGGATACGAAGCAGCCAGCCTATTGAATGAATTGATGACCGGTCGCCCCGCGCCGGATCATGTGATTGAGGTGCCACCTTTGGGGATCGAGACGCGGCAATCAACCGACATTTTGGCGATTCCCGACAACGATGTCGCATCGGCTGTCAGTTACATTCGGAAAAATGCCTGTTCCGGCGCGACGGTTAACGATGTCTTGAGGCACGTTCCGGTTTCTCGCAGCCTGCTCGAACGGAGGTTTCGTAAGTACCTCAACCGTTCTCCCCAGGCGGAAATCCGCAATGTCCAAATCAAGCGAATCAAGGAATTGCTCGCGGCCACCGACCTGCCCTTGGAAAGAATCGCGGCGTTGACCGGTTTTGAACATCCGGAATACATGAGTGTGGTCTTCAAAAGAGAAACCGGCGATACCCCGGGACGATTCCGTCGGAATGCCGTTTAGAACCCGTCCCAAAATCCGGTTGTGCTTGTTTTCGAACCTTCAATACACGAGTCAGTACGATGCATCAGAGGGTTTTGGGACCACTTCTAGAGCGATTTTGCTTTTCTTGTGGGCGTCTCTAGCTCGTGGGATCCAGCAATCATAGAACAAAACGCGATCGTCGCGGCCACAAGTCAGCGTAATACGCTGTAGACATCCTTGTCAGCCGGCTTAATAACGCGCTCCGGAGGAAGTTCGACGAGTACCGGCGATTGCGGAATCAATTCCGCCTCGTCGCGTCGAGTTGGACCGACAAGTTGTTGTACTCGACAGGAAAATCCTTGCACAAAAAAAACAGTCGAGGCTGTTGAATGTTGTGGAGGGAACGCGTTTATCCAAGTAGAGCAGTTGAACGTTAGTGAGTTGAAGAATGGGCGGAAGAATATGAAGCGATTCTTGTCAAACGCAACTGTCATCTGCTGATGTCACGTCGTAAAATACACCTCTCTCTTTCTTGAAAAGTCTGTTGCGAATTCTGCGGGCCCCAAACTGTTGTTTATGTTGCTGATGTGGAGCATCCACTCCCCGGGGCCGTCGTAACACAGAACCAAGTCGCGAATGAACTTCGTTGCCGCCTGGTTGTGAACTGCCCGTCCCTGAATGTCTAAGTCATTTTTGCGCCGTCACCTCTCGTCGACGGTACCAAAAACCATTCACTCTACACGGACTGCGCCACCTGTTAGACGCACAGGAGAAACGCATGAAAACCAACCGAAGATCCGCACGTAAGAAACTGTCCCGTAGGAAACAACACATCAGTCGGCCGGCGGAAATCGAGAATCTCGAAGATCGGCTGTTACTTTCAGGGACAGAAATTCAGTCGATCGATGGCACAGAAAATAACATCGAAAATCCCGAATGGGGATCAACCGAAGAACAGCTATTGCGGGCTTCCGACGAAGAATACAGCGATGGCATCGATGATCCAGCCGGTGCCGACCGCGCCAGTGCGAGAGAAATCAGTAACGCCGTTGCCGCCCAGGACTACTCGATTCTTAACGATCGATATCTGAGCGACTTCGTCTGGCAATGGGGACAGTTTCTCGATCATGATATCGACCTGACCGATGGAGCCGATCCCGCGGAATCATTTCCGATTGAGGTACCCACAGGCGACCCCTTTTTCGATCCCTTTGGTACCGGCACTCAGGAAATCGGACTTAACCGATCGATTTTTGATACCGCGACTGGAGACGCGACCGACAATCCCCGTCAACAACTGAACCAGATTACGGCGTACGTGGATGGATCGAACGTCTACGGCTCGGATGAGGAGCGCGCAGCAGCTCTGCGTACCTTCGAAGGGGGACGACTGAAGACGAGTGACGGCGATCTGCTCCCCTGGAACGAAGATGGCTTGGAAAACGCCGGCGGCACCGGCGACAACCTGTTTTTGGCAGGCGATGTGCGTGCCAACGAGCAAGTTGGCCTGATCGCGCTGCATACATTGTTCGTTCGTGAGCACAACCGATTGGCGGGCGAAATCTCTACTGCGAACCCGGACCTGACCGACGAGGAGATTTACCAACAGGCAAGATCCATCGTCATCGCTGAAATGCAGAACATCACGTACAACGAATTCTTGCCGGCGCTCCTGGGGCCAAATGCGTTGTCGGAATACACGGGATACGATGCGACTGTTAACCCGGGCATCGCCAACGAGTTTTCAACAGCTGCGTACCGTTTCGGTCACAGTATGCTCTCTTCGGAGTTGTTGCGACTCGACGAAGACGGCAATGAAATCGCCGCCGGCAATCTTGCGCTCCGAGATGCCTTCTTCAGTCCCGATGAAATTGTAAACGAGGGAATCGAACCTTTACTGCTGGGACTGGCGGCACAATACGCTCAGGAAATCGATACCAACGTTGTGGACGACGTGCGTAATTTCCTGTTTGGCCCACCTGGGTCGGGTGGTTTCGATCTCGCCAGTTTGAATATTCAACGGGGACGCGACCATGGTTTAGCCGATTACAACCAGGTGCGCACGGACTTTGGGCTACCGGCAGTCACGAGCTTTGCCCAGATTACTTCCGATCCCGAGTTACAAAAGGCGCTGGCGGAAGTTTACGACAACGACGTTAACAACATCGACCTGTGGGTCGGTGGATTGGCAGAAGATCATGTCCCAGGCGCAAGCATGGGCGAAACCTTCTCGGCGATCATCGCTGATCAATTTGAACGTCTGCGCGATGGTGATCGGTTCTGGTACGGAGGTATGTTCGATGGCAGCGATCTGGAAGCAATCCAGCAAACGTCGCTTTCGGACATCATCGAACGGAATACCGATATCACCGATATCCAAGACAATGTGTTTGTCGCAGGAGGCGATGATCATGGCGACGAAGCTGCTTTGGCAACTCGCATCGATCGCCGCGGCGAAACCCAAGGCGACATTCAATCGATCGGCGATCGGGATATGTTTGAGGTTCAGGCCCGGCGCGGCATGACGTATGTCTTCGAGACGGAGTTGGGCACACTCGCTGATTCGACGCTGACGTTGTACGACAAAAACGGCATCGATGTCCTTGGTTTCGACGATGATGGCGGCGAGGGCCTTGCCTCTCGTTTGCAAGCGACGTTCGATTCCGACGGGACCTATTACCTGGCCGTCGATTCGTACAACGACATGTTCCTAGGGAGCTATTCCCTGAAAGTCGACCAGCAAATGAGCGTCGGCCGACCAACATTGGTGGGGCCCATCGGATTGTCGCCCGATAACCAACCGACGTTCGAATGGACGGCTGTACCTGAAGCCGATCACTACGAATTATGGGTTAATAATCTGACGACGCGAGAAAGTGGCGTCATCCGAGAGTCGAATGTCGCTGGTACGAGTTTCGAATCGCCGGTGACATTCAACGATGGCGATCGTCTCATTTGGACGGTCCGTGCTGTCGATGCCGACGGGAATGTCGGTCGCTGGGCCGCTCACTCTCAATTTGTCGTGGGGCAGCCTATGGCGACGCCGACGCTCGATTCTCCCGTTGGTCGGGTCTCCGCCGACAACGTCGAGTTTTCCTGGTCGGCAGTTGAAAACGCAGATCATTACGACCTGTGGGTCAATGACTTAACCACGGGCGAAAGTGGCGTTATTCGCGAAAGGCATATTGATGGCACGTCCTTCGTGCCGGAAACAGCACTCACGCCCGGACACCGATACTTATGGACCGTGCGAGCGGTCAGCGAGTCTGGCATGTCGGGTGATTGGGCGCGGCATGCGGCATTTACCGTTGGAATGGATGCCAGACCGCAAATCGTCGGTCCGCAGGGAACCGTAGACGATGGAACACCCACCTTCGAATGGGAAGAGGTGCCAACCGCCGATCATTACGAAATTTGGGTGAACGATCTGACGACCGGCGAGCGAAATGTCATTCGCGAGACCAACATCAACGGCACGACTTTCACGCCGGCAACGCCTCTTGAGGCCGGTCATCGATACATCTGGACTGTGCGGGCCGTCATGGCCGATGGTGGCGTTAGCGAATGGGCCGCGCATCGCCGGTTTCGAGTACCCGCAGCAGAGTCGCTGGTTGAACCAGTTGTCGCTCAATCGTTGAACTCTCTAACGGTAGAAACGCCGGTCGCGGCGCCGATCGTTGAGTCTTCGACGTCCGCAGACGATACGTTGACTGCCGCACTCGACGAGGCCATGTCGAACTTCTTCGGGATCGATGAGTGGATGGAGGACGAAGAAACCGCATAACAACTAACGGAAGAGACCCCCGGAACGCAGCCGGGATCGACCGACTCTCCCCCTGATCCTTCTCCGGGCTCCTCAACGGGACTTGGATGAAGCGGGCGCCCCGCAATCGCTGGAATGATCCTCTCGGCATTGCGATGTGAGCAGTCACCCTCATCCTGAGGAGCCATTGGTCGGTCCTGGCTGCCTTTTCGTTTTGCTGGCGCGTTTGTAGATAGCCAACGCCAACGGCGTAAGCCACAGACTCAAACACAAGGCCCCCAGTAAATAGGCGATCGGCCGTTCGGAAAACGCGGGGATCGGCTCGGCTTTCGTCAGAATGCGGACAAACGATTCTTCCAGTCGCCCACCCAGAATAATTCCGAGTACCACTGGGCCCAATGGAATTTCGTATTCTTCCAAGACAAAACCCAACACACCCATGCCCAGCATGACCCACACATCAAAACTGCTGCGTTCAATGGCATAGGCGCCTACCATGCAGAACAGCAGAATCACTGGCATGAGAACGCGACGCGGCACGCGCACAAGCAACGATCCCGTCTGGATCGCCACAAATCCCAACGGGATCAATAAGAGATTCGCCAGAATAAACGTGATGTAGATTCCGTACACCAGCACCGATTGTTCCGGGTTTTCGAAAATCTCCGGGCCTGGTGTCACCCGTTTCATCATTAATACGCCGATGACGATGGCCGTTATGGAATCTCCGGGAATTCCCAAGACCAACGCGGGAATCCATGCGCCAGCAAGAGCAGAGTTATTCGCATTTGTTGCGTTGGCGATTCCTTCCAGCGACCCTGTCCCGTATTGATCTGGCTCTTTGGAAAGTCGCTTAGAGGCGGCGTACGATATCCAGGCGGCGATGTCAGCGCCGGCACCGGGCAGCATTCCAACAGTGGAACCAATCGCACTCGAGCGAAGTACGCCAACCTTTCCCTGCCATAATCGTTTTGGCAATCCCCCGAAGACCCTGCCAATCGAGCCGGAAAGTGAGGCTCTCAGCGAAGGTTGTTCTGACGACTGGCCGTTCGATTGCGATTCCAATCTAGCGTCATTGGCGACAAGAACATTGCGCAAGACTTCGGAAACACCAAACAGGCCGATCATCGCCGGGATGAAATTGATACCGGTAATCAGTTCGGCCACGCCAAACGTCAAACGAGGCTGGCTGTGGACCTCTCCCATGCCGATGGTGGCAAACAGCAGCCCGATGATGAGCGCTAAGGCTCCTTTCAGTCGCGAACCACGCGATACGATGGCCGCACAACTGAGCCCGAGTAAGAACAGCCAGAAGTATTCAAAGGTCGAGAACTGTGTGGCAACCCGTGCCAACTGCGGGGCCGCGACGATCAACACGGCTGATCCCAGCAATCCGCCCACGACACTAAATACAAGAGAGACCCCCAACGACCGTTCGTGCAGGCCTTGGCGCGTCATGGCATAGGCATCGTCAGTGTAAGCCGCTGAAGAGGGTGTTCCTGGGATGCGCACAAGTGTGGTCGGAATGTCCCCAGCGAAAATACTGCAGGCGACGAGTGTGACGATCGCCGCCAGGCCGGTCGACGTATCCAGAAAGAACGTGAACGGGACGAATAGCGCCACCGCCATGGTTGCCGTCAAACCTGGAATCGCGCCGACAAACAGGCCATAAATTGCGGCCAGCAGCATCACGAACAGGATCTGCAGGTCAAACGCATTCGCCAGCGCGGTTTCAAATGCTTCGTTCATATCAAAAGCCCAGCACCCCGCGCGGAAGTTCGACTCGCAGCAGGTTGCCAAACAGCACATACACAGACGGCACAATGACGATCGAAAGCAAAATGCTCACGCCGATCTTCGTGCCCAGCCTCCAAAACAGAAGGCATAGCAAGACCGATGCCGTAATCAGGAATCCCAACGAATCCGATAGCAGCAAGTAGGCCGCCACGCCTCCCACGACCAGCAGGAAGTTGACGATTCCGTCGGGAGTAAGATCTTTGACCAAACCCGAATCCGTCGTTGGTCCCCTGCGAACTCGATGAATACCCAATGCAAATAACGCAATCCCCAGCGCCGCAAACAAAACGTAGGGATAATCCATCGGGCCGATTGACCCGGATGTCACTTCTTGGAATTCCTCCCTGCCGAGAATTTCTCCGAACTGGGCGTCATTGACCTGCAGGAATCTGCCGAATTCGCCCGCTTCTCTCCAGGTGTGATCAAATTCCTGGTCTTCCATGAATTCGGGGAACGACTGACCGTTGATCGTGATCTCGCCGCTGACGACTCGACGTAACGAGTCGATCAACGTCGCACAGATGGCATCGGGCGTGTCGGGGTGTATGCCGATGCCTCTCCAGCCGACAAGTACCCAGTCGTAACCTTGCTCGCGAAACGTGGGAATGTCGGCAAACGTTTCCGACGCGACCCGTTGCTCCGACATGACTCCCAGGCAACGGACTTCGCCTTGCAAGAATAAACTTCGCGCTTCCGGAAGGCTGCAACAAACCATTTCCAATTCGCCGCTCATAAGTTCTTGCAGGCTGGGGGCGGCGCCGCCATGGGGGATCCACAGAATCGCCTCTGGATCCAAATCCATCGAGATCAGCCATCCGGCCAAGGCCAAATGCCACGATCCCAGCTTGGCCGTTCCCGATGCTTCTAAAGTTCCGGGGGACTTGCGGACGTCGGCTTCTAATTCAGTCAATGATTGCCAGGGTGCGTCGGCACGAACGAACAGTGCGGCGGCGTCTTCATTGACCGACATCAATGGGCGACAATCCTCCCAGGTGAGGTCGGTCAGATTCCGCCAATGCAGCATGTTGAGTTCCAGGGTCATCATGGCCAACGTGTAGCCGTCGGGCCGTGCTGCCAGACCCCGCATATGACCGGTCACACCTTGACCGCCGGTGGCGTTGATAACGTTCACCGGCACTTTCAGATCTTCTTCCAAGAAAACGGCGAGTTGCCGGGAGACTCGATCGGTCCCTCCGCCGACCGACCAAGGGCAGACAAGCGTAATAGGTCGACTGGGGTACTCACTTTTCGATTCGCAGCCGGCAATTTGCGTGACGAGTCCTGCGACCAACACGATGATCGCGATTGGTTTCGGCGATTTGGTAAGTGAAACTTCCGTTGGATTCGTCATGGACTTCGTTGTAGGAGAAAGCGCTTCATGATTTTGAGGCATCTTGATGCGAACGTGCACTCTACAGAACCAGTTGCCGAGTCGCCAGCATTGCACGATCAGTGTTAAACGGTACTGCCTATCGTCGATAGGATTCGGGTCCGAAGATCAGTAACTCGTAACCGAGCAGATGGTCCGGCACTTCGCTGATATTGCGACCACCTCCATACTGCGGCTCTTCCGTGCTAAGCACGATCGGCAAAGAATTCGGCAACGTGTTTAACGGAATCGGCTGGTCACCGTAATTTGCAATGGCGACGATTTTCTCGTCGGCGCCACGTTCAATCTGCAGAAACTGAAAAGCCGGACTTAATGTTTCATGGATGGATGGTATGAGCTTCGCGCTTGTGTGCTGCCGATCGATCAATGCCGGCCACTCTTGTCTGGCGTTCAGCAAATCCGAATACAACAGCCGCATTCGCGCGGAATGCGAGCTATCGGGCCAGTGCCAACTCAAAACGGCGGACTCGAACGTCGCGATTTCATCCGGAGCCGGCATGTCGATTTTCCCATCGATCTGCAAAAACCGAAATTCCCTGAGCCGGCCCGCTTTGACGCTTTTCGCCAATCGCTGATCGAGGAAAGAGCAAAAGAAGGGAAACGGTGCCGATTCGGCGTACTCCGTTCCCATGAAGATCAACGGAACGCAAGGTGAAAGCAGTAATAGGCCGCATGCCAGTCGCTGGGCAGCTTCCGGCAAGTAAGTCTCCATGCGGTCCCCATGTGGCCGATTGCCGATCTGGTCGTGGTTCTTGATGCACACTACAAATCGCGAGCGGTCCAATTCGTCAACAGGATTGCCGACGCGCCTTCGGCGAAACGGATGGTAACTTCCGTCGTAAACAAACACATCGTTGTATGCTTTGACAAGATCTTCCGGCGTTCCGAATGCCTGGTAGTACCCGAAGCACTCTCTTGTTAGCAGGCTATGGATTGAGTGATGGAAATCGTCACTCCAAATTCCGTCGAGTCCCAAGCCTCCCTCTTCTTCAGGTCGCACGAGCCGCGAATCGTTTTGATTCGTCTCTCCGATAACATGCACGATGCGACCGGTTCTGTCAGCTTCGCTTTGCACGCACGACTGAAGCTCCTGCAGAATGTGGTAGGGCCCCAAGTCGTAAATCGTCTGGATGGCATCTAAACGCAGCCCGTCGATTTGAAAATCTCGGACCCACATCAAAGCATTGTTGATAATGAATTGACGTACAGGTTCACTGTCGGGGCCATCAAAATTCATCGCCGATCCCCAAGGCGTTGAGTAACGATCGGTAAAGTAGGGACCGAATTCGCCCAGGTAGTTCCCCTCGGGACCGAGATGGTTGTAAACGACATCCAGGATGACGGCCAGCCCGCAGGCATGAGCCGTATCGACGAACCGTTGCAGTTCCCGCGGTCCGCCATAGCTGTTTTGAACCGCATAAGGATGCACGCCGTCATATCCCCAGTTTCGTCGACCGGGGAATTGTGCGACTGGCATAATTTCGATGGCAGTCACGCCGAGTTCTTTCAACTCGGGCAGTCGCGACGAAGCCGCTTCGAATGAACCGTCTCTCGTGAATGTTCCGACATGCAACTCGTAAATCACCAACTTGTGTTGAGGAATCCCCTTCCAATCGTGGTCGTTCCAATGGAAGCATTCGGGGAAGTACAAGGCCGAAGGGGCGTGAACCCCGTCAGGCTGCCAGCGAGAAGCTGGACAAGGGCGTTCCGGTCCGTCGTCAAGTTGGTACGCGTAGCGGTCTCCTTCTTCGAATCCACTGAGGGCGACCTCGAACAAACCAAATTCGGCGGCCACCATGGGAGTCGACCTGCGATCGTCTCCTTTCCATGTCACCAATGAGACGGATTCCGCATAGGGTGCCCAAATTCTCCATAAGATCGTTCCATCAGTTTGCCGGAACGCGCCTTGGGGCGGCCAAATTGGTTCCGCGCGGGGATTTACTTGATGAAGTTTATTCAAAACGGGATCGCTTTTTTTCGCGGAAGACTCTGCGTCGAGTCCATTATTGGAAAATCAACATTGGTCGAACCAATCTGACGAATGTCTTTTCGTGAAAGGACGACCGTGTGAAAGAATGTTTATGCGTTGGATTCGAAACTCCGCGACAAGATTGTTATTCTTAAGTGCAGCAATGCTTGGTTTGCGAATTTCGATCGCATGCGAATCGTAGAATTCTCGCAATTATCGCTGCAAGGCTGCTGCCTGCGACAGGCGGAACGAACGGTTTCGAAAGTCACCGACGCAGCGACTGAGTTGATGTCAACTTCCGGATGTGCACCGAAGAGAAAGCAGGCGGATTGTGAAAAATGTGATGACAATCGTCCTAGGGGGCGGACAAGGCACGCGGTTAAATCCGTTGACAAAATACCGGTCGAAACCGGCTGTTCCCTTAGGCGGCAAATACCGGCTCATCGACATTCCGATCTCTAACTGCCTCAACAGCGGTCTCAACCGCATCTATCTGCTGACTCAGTTCAACTCGGTCAGCTTACACCGGCACATTCGGCAGACTTACTCTTTCGATACGTTTGATGGTGGATTCGTCGAGATTCTGGCGGCCCAGCAAACGTTGCAATGGAAAGTTGATTGGTATCAGGGAACGGCTGACGCTGTTCGCAAAAACCTGCGGTACATCGAACAACCGGGAATCGACTATGTGCTGATTCTGTCGGGTGACCAGTTGTATCGGATGGACTATCGGGAGATGCTTAAGACGCATCAGGACGCCAAAGCTGATGCGACGATTTCCACAGTCCCGGTATTTGCAAATCAAGCTTATGCATTCGGAATTCTACAATTCGATGATTCAGGTCGTGTCATCGGATTCAAGGAGAAGCCGAAGACCGAAGAAGAACTCAACGAGGTTCGGACAACCCCCGAATGGATCGACGACCACGGACTCGATAGCCGAGGCCGTGACTGCCTGGCGAATATGGGAATTTATCTTTTTAACCGGGACATGCTCGTCGATTTGTTGAAGACGACCGACTACCAGGATTTTGGTAAGGAGGTGTTTCCGTCGTCAATTCAAACACATCGAGTCCAGGTACATTTGTTCGATGGGTACTGGGAGGATATCGGAACAATCCGCTCATTTTTCGATGCCAATCTTGGGTTGGTCGATCCCAAGCATCCGTTTCGGTTAATTGAGAAGGACGCTCCCATCTATACCCGTGCCCGTTATCTTCCGCCGACACGAATTGAGGGCGCCAACATTCGTCGGTCGCTAATCGCTGACGGTTGTTTGATCGAAGAGGGAGCAGAAATCGAAAACTGCGTCATCGGATTACGGTGCCGAATTGGCAAGAATGCCAAAGTCCGCAACTCGTTTGTGATGGGGGCAGACTTCTATCAAGAGGACGACTACTATTTGGCGGGCGCTCCTGTGGGCGGCCCAGAATTGGGTGTCGGTCCGGGGGCGGTTATTGATGGGGCCATCATCGACAAGAACTGCCAAATCGGTAAGAACGCACGCATTCAACCGTTCGAGTCAATGGAATCGGATACCACAATTGGGAATGTTACGGTGCGGGACGGTATTATCGTCGTGCCCAAAGACGCCACGATTCCCGATGACTGGCAAATGACGCCTTAAACGGATCAGCGTCAAACCGGCTAGCGAAAGCCTACCACGGCGGTTAATCCCACTCCGATTCCATTTCGACTTGCCAGTCGAATGACTGGATGCAAAATCGACCTTCCGGAACGGTGCGCGATATCGGAAGGTGTATGATCTGATGGTGGCTTATTCTGATTCATTTGCGAATGTCTCATGCCTGGCAGCGAACATCGCCTGATCGACATCCTGGCCCAGTATGGGCCACAATTTCGATCGGCGAGTATTCAGCAGGGTGTCGGAGCAAGCGGTTTCAGCGGAGCCATCATCGCTCGTGTCGAGTGTGATGCGGGGCACTATTGTTTGCGTGGGTGGCCCGAATCCGGAATGGCCCCCCAGCGAATTCTCGGTCTGCATCGATTGTTGGCAAGTTTGCATGATCGCGGCATCGGTCAAGTTGCCGTTCCCGTTTCATCTCGACACGGTTCCACCATCGTCGAAGTAGCCGGGCGCGTTTGGCAACTTGAACCGTGGATGCCCGGCAAAGCCGACTTTTGGCAAAACTCTTCCGAAGCCCGACTCGAGTCCGCCATGCATTGCCTGGCATACTGGCATCAAGCCGCGGCTGATTTTGTTCCCACGGCGACGGAATCGAGTTGGTTTGCAACACGACGAAGATCATATTCGCCGGCCGTCAGCGAACGATTGGCGGAGTTTCGGTATTGGCAGGAAGGAAATCTCACCAAAGTTACTTCGCGAATCGCGACAGAGCCGGAATCAGACTTTTCGCGGCTCGCAACCCGATTCATTCAGATTTTTGAGCGTGTCGCGGTTCCGATTGCCCAACAGCTCGGGTTGACGCGCACGATTTCATTCGGCCTGCAACCCTGTTTACGGGACATTTGGCACGACCATGTGCTATTTACCGGCGATGATGTCACCGGAATCATCGACCCATCAGCCTGTCGCACAGAAAACGTGGCCGCGGATCTTTCTCGGCTATTGGGCAGTCTCGTTGGCGACGACTCCACAGCTTGGGATGTCGCGCTGAGCGCCTATCAAAAAGTTCGACCGTTGCACCACAACGAGTCCGCCCTTGTCACGATACTTGATCAAAGCGGCGTGATACTTAGTGGAATGACCTGGCTCAAACGCAACTACATCCAAGGCCGCGATTGTGCCTCGTCGAACATGGTTGTCAGCCGCCTTCGTCGCATTCTGGAGAGGGCCGAACATTTACAACAGACAATCGACTGACGCCGTGGCCAACTCAGAGTCGCCAGCCGGTCCGATATTCGCGAGACACAAAGGAATTTGCGGCCGGTGCATTGGTGATTGCCATCGCCTCGGCATCCCATTCAATCCGTTCTCCAACCCGCAATGCGACATTGCCCAGTAAGACCGTTTCCGTCAGGCGCGCCGCGTAGTCAAAGTTCGACATTGCAGCTGGCCCTGCTTTACACGCATTAGCAAACTCCGTGAAGTGGCCCTTCGCACGAGGAAGGCTTGGCTCGGGGAGTGCATAATCTGCGAAATCTTCCTCCGGCAATAAGACATGAGAAGCGCCATAGTCGTCAGGTGAGAATAGCGCACCCCGATCACCGATGATCAACGTCCCTCCTTTGGGGAGTTCCACCTCTTTTGACAGTCCTGGGAACAGTTCACGGGAAGGCTTTTTACCGCCGTCGTACCAAATCATGGTGACGGGCGGTCGTTCATCTCGCTGACCGAATTCATATCGAATCGTCGCATGGTCGGGAAACGTTTCCTCATTCACGATTCCAGGCGACTCAGCTTCGATCGCGAACGGATCGAATAAGTCGAGCGCCATAACGGCCATATTGGCGCTGTGGCAGGCCATGTCGCCGAGGGCGCCGGTTCCAAAATCGATCCAACCACGCCAATTAAAGGGATGACAAGCCGAGTTATAAGGCTGATAAGCTGCAGGCCCTACAAACAAATCCCAGTGGACATGGTCCGGGTTGGCCGGTGTCTTCGGCGGTCGTGGCCAGATCGGTCGATCAGTCCAAACATGAACCTCTCGGGCCGTTCCGATCGCGCCGTCGCGAAGAATCTCCACGTTTTCCCGTAAGCCATTCATGGCCGTTCCCTGGTTACCCATTTGGGTGGCGACGTCCATTTCCGCAGCAACTTGTCGCATGACACGAGCCTCATGGACCGACCAAGTTAACGGCTTCTGGCAAAAGCAATGCTTGCCCATACGCATCGCCATCACGCCAGCGGGTGCGTGGCTATGATCGGGTGTGCTGATCGTTACGGCGTCGATGTCGTCCTCGAGTTCTTCAAGCATTTTGCGGTAGTCGTTGAATTTCCGGGCGCCGCTGTATTCGGGCCGACCGGCCTTGTCTTCCAGACGGTCATCATCGATATCGCAAAGGCCCACGACGTTGCCATGTGCCCGTGCAGACTCCGTATCGCTGGATCCTTTACCACCGACTCCGATGCAAGCGAAGTTGAGCCGTTCCAAAGGCGATTTGCTGTCGGACCAAGCGGGACTTGGTGCTACCCAAAATGCCGTGCCAAGGGCCGCAGTCGACTGGAGGAATTCCCGTCTGGTTGTTTTATGGCTCATGAGTGATCCTCACAATTCGGCAGTCTTTTTGATCTGCACAGCAACAAGGCTGAATGATGAGAAGACAAATTCCGTCAACGATGTCTAAAGTCAGCGAATCGAGTACTTATGATAGCAGATGAGTGTCTGACAGGTGGCAAGTGATTGATATTTAATCTCGCGATTTCCGCGCGGAAAAAAACGATTGTCTCTTTTGGCTGCGAGCGCTGCATGTCCAACGATTGAAATTGATGATATAAGGAAGTGAACTGGCTTTCCGAAACATTGCGACCCGCCAAAACGGTTGGGCGACGACATGATCTTTCTTGTGCGTATGCGTGGCTTGGCAAATCGCGAGCAGATCGTCGAGTTGAGAATGCGAGGGCACAACATTGGCACGTATTGAACGAATCCACGCACGCGAAGTCTTCGACAGTCGTGGTAAGCCGACGGTCGAAGTCGAGGTGGTTTGCGAAGGTGCGCGTCCGGGGCGCGCGATTGTTCCCAGCGGGGCCAGTACCGGCCGGTTCGAAGCCTTGGAGTTGCGCGACGGCGATACCGGGCGGTTTGATGGGTCGGGTGTCACTCGCGCGGTCAATCATGTATGCCGCCAGATTTCCGATGCGCTAGTTGGAGAAGACGCAGGGGACCAACAACAAATCGATCGTAAGCTATGCGAGTTAGATGGGACCCAAGACAAGTCTGCGCTCGGTGCCAACGCACTGTTGGGTGTCTCGTTGGCGTCTGCGTACGCCGCTGCCGAAGCAACTGGTCGCAATCCCGTCGATTGGATGCAGGAAATCTGGCAGAGAATTCCTCGGTCCTCAACAACCGGTGAACGTTCCAACCGAACGGCCGACCTCGCTGACCGTCCGCTGCTCCCGCTTCCGATGGTCAACATGATATCCGGTGGTAAGCACGCCGGGGGCAATCTGGATTTTCAGGATTTTCTCATCCTCCCGGTCGGGGCGGAGTCGTATCGACAGGCCTTGGAATGGATCATCACGATCTACCGGCGTGTCGGACAGATGCTTACCGAACACGGATTTGACGGTGTCCTCGTCGGCGATGAAGGCGGATATGGTCCCCAATTGGGAAGTAATAGCGAGGCTGTCGAATGCATTGTGGCAGCGATCGAAGCGTGCGGACTGCGGCCCGGTGACGATGTTGCCTTGGGCCTGGATGTGGCGGCATCGCACTTTTTCGACGAGGGAACTTACCGGCTGGCCGCCACGGGCGATACGCGGCTCGAGGCGGACGAAATCATCGAAATGCTAACCAATTGGGTCGACAACTATCCCATCGTCAGCATCGAAGACGCATTGGCCGAAGACGACTGGGAAGGCTGGAAAAAGCTGACGGAACAACTCGGCGACAGAGTGCAACTGATCGGTGACGACTTGTTTGTTACCAACACCCGACGGCTACAACAGGGGATTTCCACAAATACCGCGAACAGTGTGCTGGTCAAGTTCAATCAGATTGGCACGCTGTGGGAGACATTGGAAACCCTGCGCATGGCCATTGATTCGGGTTATTGGCCGGTCGTTTCTGCACGCAGCGGCGAAACGGAAGATACAACGATCGCTGACCTCGTGGTGGCCACCGGTGCGGGCCAAATTAAAGTCGGCTCGGTCGCAAGGAGTGAACGACTCGCCAAATACAATCAGCTGCTACGAATCGAGGAAAAGATGGGAAGCGGCCATTACCTCGGGGGCGCGATCTTTAGCGCATTGGGTTGGAACAAATCATGACTGTTTCCGATCCCGCCGAACTGGGACTGCATCCCGAACGTTGGCAAAATGTCCTCGGTGAAATCCAGAAATATTGCGACAACGATGTCGTTCCCGCTGCAGGGTTGTGCGTGGCTCGCCATGGAGTTTCCTCGGGCACGCATTTATTCGGGCGACAAGCGCTGGCGGATCAGTCACCGACGATTCGCGACGACGCGATTTTCTTGATTGCATCGATTACCAAACCGATTGTGGCGATGGGAGTGATGCGGCTTGTCGAACAGGGGCAATTACTGCTAAGCGACAAGCTGAAGGAGTACATCCCCGAGTTCGGCAACAATGCCAAATCGGGCATTACGATTCGGCATTTGTTAACGCATACATCCGGCCTGCCCGACATGCTAATGAATAATCGGGAACTGCGCGCAAACTGCGCTCCGTTGTCGGAGTTTGTCGCCGGCACAATCGGCGTGAAGCCATATTTCCCACCAGGTCGAGGTATGCAGTATCAAAGCATGGGGTTTGCCATGCTGGGGGAATTGATCCACCGCGTGACCGGTTTGACCTGCTCGCAATTCCTCAAACAGGAATTTTTCGACCCCTTGGGGATGAATGACACGGAATTGGGGGCCCCCAACGAGTGGTTTGAAGGTCCGACCCCCAAGATTCATCGCATTGCTGAAATCCGGTTACCTCGACAGCAACTCGGGGCAGACGATTGGGGCTGGAACAGCCGTTATTGGCGGCGCCTCGGTGTTCCCTGGGGGGGAGTTCTGTCGACACCGTCCGATCTTGCCAGATTCGCGCAGATGATGCTCGACGGTGGGCGAGCCGGCGATCAGCAGATCCTATCTGCGGCCACTGTCAATGCGTCGACCAAGAATCAGTTGATGCAAATGCCCGAGGTTCCAGAAACCGACCGTCGTTGTCGACCATGGGGATTCGGGTGGCGTTTACACTGGCCGGCGCATAGCGCGAACTTCGGAGATCTGCTCGGCCCCCGCACCTATGGCCATTGGGGAGCCACCGGCACAGTTCTGTGGGTCGATCCCGACCTCAACCTCTTGGCAGTATTTCTGACGACACAGCCGCTTGAACCGCACGGCAAATACCTGGCGCGTGTATCGAACCTGATTGCCGCTGCTGTCGTCGAATAATCGTTACAAATTGCAGTTTCGCTAACTCCACTTGCTGTGAACGGTCAAGCGTGCGACCTTGATGGCGAGAGCAAGAAATTCGAAGGCAGATGCCGATGTGATATTCAATCTGACAATCTTGCAGGTCTTCGCTTCAACGCTATACTGTGACTGACGCCCTCAGACTGCCAATGAGTCGGTTTCATTTTCGGGCCGCTCATGGCACACAAAACTCGGAATATGCGCAAGTGGCGGAATTGGCAGACGCGCTAGGTTGAGGGCCTAGTGGGAGTT
>JANQRQ010000202.1 GCA_028284485.1 Planctomycetaceae bacterium
GGCGTGGAACGAGTTTTGGAGCTCCAACTGAGTTAGAGACGGAACTCGCCGAAATTGTTGTCGACGCCGTCCCGTCCATCGAAAAAGTGCGTATGGTCAATTCCGGAACGGAAGCCACGATGTCGGCCATTCGCCTCGCCCGCGGATCTACAGGACGCGATGTCGTCGTGAAATTCGCCGGTTGTTACCACGGACACGTCGATAGCTTACTCGTGCAAGCCGGCAGTGCGGCGCTGACGCATGGAGTGCCGTCGAGTCCCGGAGTGCCGAAAGGATGCACCAACGATACGATTGCCTTGGAATTCAACGACCGCGGACAACTTGCCGAAACGATGTCGAAACGCGGCGATGAAATTGCCTGCGTGATTCTCGAGCCGGTCGTCGGAAATATGGGAACGGTCCTTCCGGAGCCCGGCTTCCTGGAGGCGGCTCGCGAGTTGTGTACGAAACATGGCTCGCTGCTGATTTTCGATGAGGTGATGACCGGTTTTCGGCTGGCTTATGGCGGCGCACAGCAACGATTCGGAATCACTCCGGACCTGACGACTCTGGGCAAGATCGTTGGCGGTGGAATGCCGGTCGGAGCGTTCGGCGGGCGAAGCGACATCATGGATTCCATTTCGCCCACCGGCCCGGTTTTTCAGGCGGGAACGCTATCGGGCAATCCGATCGCGATGGCTTGCGGCATAGCCACGTTAAAGACGTTACGAGAAACCGATCCCTATGATCGACTCGAATCGCTGACGGCACGACTCGCCGAGGGTCTGCATAACGCAGCAGACCAGGTAGGGATTCCGAATTCGGTCGCCAACATCGGCAGTATGGTCACAATCTTCTTTAACCCCGAAAAAGTAACCGGATACGGGGTGTCATCAAAGAATGACACCGAACGCTTTGCCCGATACTTTTGGGGAATGATGGATCGTGGTATCTATCTTCCTTGTAGCCAGTTTGAAGCCAACTTTGTTTCAGCGGCGCATTCCGATCAGGATATTGATGATACCATTGCAGCAGCTCACGAAGTTTTAGCGGAGATCGCTGCCGCCTAGTGCAATTTACATTTTCATGTGGGCGATTCTGGCTCGCGGTAGCCAGCTATCATAAAACAAAACGCGATTGTCGCGGCCACAAGACAGCGTAATGCGCTGTGAAGCTGGCCACAAATCATCATTGCGGGAACTGCCTCGTGGGTTGCGGCAAACAACTGGCGAAACTGGGTTGGCGTGGGCTCGGAACAGCGAGATAGTCTTTAAAGGCATTGAGGATGTCGTTCAACAAAATTGTTCGACGGACGCATATGTACCTGGCGTTATTTTTAACGCCGTGGGCATTCCTGTATGCGGTCAGCACGTTCACGATGAACCACCGGTTGACAGCGGCCTGGAACAGCCCGCAAGCAGCTCCGTTCAAACGTGAAAAGGAGATCGAGTACGCAGGTGTATTCTCGTCAAACGCACCGCGCGAGGCAGTCGCTGCGCAGATCCTCGACGACTTAGACATGCAGGGGCGCCACAACGTCTCCGGCAATCTGCAAAGTGGACGCATCACGATTAACCGTCAGGGATCAATGTCGGCTGTGCGGCTGACGTATCGCCCAGACGAGCAGATGATTCTTGTTGAGCGCCAGGCTTTTTCCGCCCCGAAAGTCTTAGAGCGATTACATACACGCCGTGGATATCAAACGGATTATCTCGCGGACGATTTGTGGGCGGTTTCGGTCGATGCTGTCGTTTTTGCGATGGGTTTTTGGGTTGCATCCGGCCTTTGGATGTGGTGGGGCATTAAAGGGACCCGCATCCTAGGTGCGATTTGTATTGTCAGTGGTTTTGGGTTGTTTGTGTTTTTTCTCGCGACAATTTAACGCAACTTGCTTTGCCTGTGCCCGCGAAGTGCGATGTTGACAGTGTTAAAATTGGTGTGACCGCGAGGCAGGACGTTTACACGCATTGTGAAAACGATCTGAGAATAACGGATCAGAATCTTATGACGTTCAACCACGTCAACAGACGGACTCATTTGTATCTGGCACTGTTTTTGATGCCATGGTTTTTGATGTTCGGCTTGAGTTCGTTGGCAATTCAGCACCGTTGGTTGTTTGGTGCGGATCAGCCCAACGCGGCGAATGAGTGGACAAAGCGGTTTGACCGACAATACGACCTGGTTGTCCCCGAAGATGTCGATTTACGCGAAGTCGGAGCAAAGATTCTGAGCGATGCAGGTCTATCGGGAGCATTCTTTATAAACCGTGCCGGAAACGATTCGATTCGCGTCAATCAGTTCAATTTTTCTTCTGGGATACGACTGACATACAACATGGTGGAGCGTCGATTGATTGCCGAGGAGCAGCAGTTTTCGTTTCACCAAAAGTTGATTCGCATGCACGTTCGGGGCGGGTTTGAACAAGATTCGGTGCTGGATGACTTTTGGGCTGCGACGATCGATTTGGTCTGCCTGGCATTCGTGTTGTGGATTCTCTCGGGGCTGTACATGTGGTGGAAAATTCCACGGACGAGAATCTGGGGAATGCTCACACTCGTTGCGGGCATCGCATCGTTTTGCGCCTTTCTGGGCACGTTGTAGCTGCCAATTGAGTCGACGACGACCGAATTCAAAGCCGCTCTTGCAACCGTGTGAACACAGATTCGACATTTGTGACAGACTTGCGGAACAGGTCGAGACAGAACTGCCGAACAAATTCTTGTTGCTGTGACGACAGGTAGTCGACCGGACTTTTTCCATCGACTCGCGATAGTATGCAGGCCGCGAGGTGATAGACGGTCCGCTGGTCGAAATCTGATTGGCGTTTTCCGGCAACGGTGTTTTCCGAAAATCGCTCTGATTCGTAAGCGGAAAAGAAGGAAGTTGCCAACTGCAGGAACTCCACCGATTGATCCGCGTGCAATACGGTCTTCAACAAGAGGTGGCTCAGAAAGAAACCGAGGTCGAATGTCGAATCGCCGTACACCACGGTTTCGAAGTCGACCAACGAGAGGCCATCTCGGCGAATCAAGATGTTCTTCGGACTGAAGTCTCCCAGAACGATGCAGTCGGCCGATTCGGTGGTCGCATCGATCAAACGATTGATCGACGGTGCGATCTCGCCATGAACTGTGGCGATGCGCCGATAGAATGGATCGATTCGTAGTTGGTCGAAGACTTCGATATCCCCAAATTCTTCTTGAAGATCGGCACGCCCTGCTGTTTCTCGATGAACGGTGGCAAGATACCTTCCGAGTATCATTGCGATCTTCACGTCGACGGTTCCCTCCAACAGTACCGATTTCCAGACGAGATGGTCTGCTTCGATGGCCTGCATGGCGAACAGATAATTCTCTCGGTCCTCGAACAGGACTCGCGGGATGACACCTTCGGGAAGCAAATCTGCCAACAGACGCATCGCAGCCGCTTCGCGATAAATGCGATCGAGTCGGCTCAGCCAGGTGGCCTTCGTGCGGAGTTTCTCGCGCGATTGTTTGATGACCATCGCCGGGCCCGTGCTAGGCTCGACCCGGAGGACGACATTCGAAACTCCCCAGGCCAATGCATCGACCTGGGCATCGACATCATTCTCGAGCCGGCCGGACTGCTTGAGAAACTCGACGGCGTTTTTCGGTCCAATTTCGATCATTTTCTAAGCTTTGGGGGCTGAGGCTGTTGTGATCTCAAAGGGAAACCCGTTTATGCGAATAACAGGGGGAATCGACATCATCCAAATGTTCCGCAGGTCGCCCGAGTAGGTGGAATAGCGTGCATGGCGATGGATGAAAATGATACAGGGGCTGACAAATTCTCTAATACGAATCCACTTCGGATTAAAGCAGTTACGGCAACAATTTGTCACTTCATCTTCGCCGCTCGGTGCAGAAAACCGGCATCGCGGTTGAGCCGATCTCGTTCGGGCGGCGCCCGGTGGCGGTTGATCGATTGGTATGAGCGAACTTTCATTTCGGTACTTGGTTAGCCGCCAATTTTGGCACTCTAGGGGAACTTTTTGTTGCTTTAGGTGATTTCCATTCGATAACATGGATTTAGGCTGGTTGGATAATATACGTGCAGCCCCAGCCGCATTTCTTTGGGACACTGTTTCTGCGTCTCTGTCGACTTGAGCTGGCCGAGTGTTAGGGCGTATCGGCTTGGCCCGTGAAAGGAACCTCAAAATGAATTGCCGTCTCCGATTCTACCTACTTGGTGGTCTCACTGCGATTTGCTTGATTGCGTCGAACTTGAATGTTGCCCAAGCAGACCGACCAATTAAGAACCCCAAGTTTATTCCCGATGCCGAGCGCATTGAACTGTTCGATGGCCTGGACGATGGCCGTATCGCGGCGAACGTGATTATGAAAGATGCGAACGGTGGGAATGTTTTGTTCGAGAACAAAACCGACAAGCCGTTAACCGTGCAATTACCGGAAGCCTTGATTGGCGTCCAGGTGTTCGGGCAATGTGCGTGTGCCGGCTGTGCTGGCTGCACTGCGGGCGGTGGTGCCCAAGCGGCGGGCGGCGGCCTAGGTGGCGGTGGCGGCGGTGGCTTCGGTGGCGGTGGTGCCGGTGGTGGTGGTGGTGGTGGATTCTTTTCGATTCCGCCTCAAAAACGCGTGGTTGTACCTTTCCATTGTGTGTGCCTCGAGCACGGCAAGCCGGATCCCAAGCCCAAAATGAAGTACGCCCTGCGGCGAGTTGAAGAGTTCAGCGACGACCCGGAATTGCACGAATTGCTGAAACTGGTTGGCACGGGAAAGATCAATCCCCAGATCGCACAGGCTGCTGCCTGGAATATTGCCAGTGATATGAGCTGGCGAGAACTTGCCATGAAGAAAGTCGATCGACTGGGTGGTACACCGTCGACTCCGTACTTTAGCCGAGCGAACTTACTCAAGGCCCAGCAATTGGTCGCCTTCACCGAGGGCCGTGTCCGCGAACGCGACGAGAATACCGATGCCGACCGAGACACGCCGGCACGAGTTCTCCGTTCTGGCCGCACACGCTGATCGCCGATGACGGCATTGATCGGCTCGATGCCAAAAACGAACGCTTTTCCCAGGCTCGTGTAGTTTTACACGGGCCTGATTTTTTGTAGCCCTCAGATTGCTTAGTCGCTTTGGTATCGCGAATCGCGGTTGGTTCTGTGGGATGACTCGCGGGACAAGTCGTGGAACAATGCGAGAGTTGTATGCGAATGGCCACCGTCGTTGACAGACCTCAGACGGTTTGATTCACTATAATCCTCCGCTGCTGAACCTACCTCGATATCGTATCCCGCCGAGCTTGAAATTCTTCATGGAGGCTGCTTGTGGTTTCCATTGTGACCAAGACAGCTGCTGGTTTCGCCCTAATCTTGGCGTCATCGCTGCAGCTGCATGCCGCCGACCGTGCACGGGTTTTGCAGGAACGGCCCCGCACCGATCGAATCGACTTCAAGCGCGAAATTCGCCCGATATTCGCAAAGCACTGTTATCGCTGCCATGGTGCCGAAGAGCGTGAGGGTGGGCTGCGCCTCGACATACGTTCGTCGGCACTAACGGGTGGCGATTCTGGCATTAGCATCGTTCCGGGAGAGAGTCAAAGCAGCATGTTGATTGACTACGTCGTGGGTGCCGATCCCGACGTCGTCATGCCTCCAGAGGGGGAACGCCTTTCTGCGAAGGAGATCGCCTTGTTGCGGGCTTGGATCGACCAAGGTGCGGTCTGGCCAAAAGAAGACTCGGCGGAACGTGCGTCCCTGGATCATTGGGCCTACGAACCATTGCGTCGGCCGATAATTCCCAACGTCAAGGATCGCAGCTGGGGCCGGACTCCGATCGATGCGTTCGTCCTTCGGAAATTAGAAACGCAAGGAATTCTGCCGTCGCCCGAGGCCGATCGCTCAACGTTGATTCGCAGGTTGTACCTCGATTTGCTGGGCTTGCCGCCAGAGGTCGAGGACGTTGACCGCTTTTTGGATGACACTTCGCCCGTCGCCTATGAGAATTTGGTCGAGCGGATCCTTCAGTCGCCTCATTTTGGCGAGCGGTGGGGGCGGCATTGGCTCGACAAGGCTCGCTATGCCGATTCGGACGGGTACGAGAAAGACCGACCGAGACCGAACGCGTGGCGTTGGAGACAATGGGCAATCGATGCCATCAATCAGGACATGCCGTTCGATCAATTTACCGTCGAGCAGTTAGCGGGAGATTTGTTGCCCGAAGCGACAGAGTCTCAGCACCTGGCGACTGCGTTTCATCGGCAAACATTGACGAATACTGAAGGGGGCACCGATCAGGAACAATTCCGAGTTGAAGCCATATTCGACCGCGTGGAAACGACCGGTGCCGTCTGGTTGGGCCTGACGGTCGGGTGTGCCCGATGTCATTCGCACAAATACGACGAAATCGCTCAGCGAGAATACTACCAGCTATTTGCATTCTTCAATAACGCCGACGAAAGCGCTATCGACGTGCCAATTTCGTCGGCGCGATTGCAAAATCACCAAATCGAATTGGATCAGTTGCACCGACAGTTGATGCAGGCGCGTAAGAAATACGCATCGGACTTTCTGGCCTGGCAGAAAAGGGCGCGACAACAAATCGAGAAGGAAGCCCATAACCCGGTAACATACGAGCCCCTTAAGATTACCGGTGTCGACGGGCCAGAGGGTACGACGTTTGAAACTCTTGATGATGGATCAATTCGTGTCCGGGGGGACAACCCTGCGAAGGCCGATTACGTGCTGACCGCGAGAACGTCACTTCCAAAGGTCGTTGGATTTCGCATTGAAGCATTATCCGACGAGGATTTACCCGGTGGCGGACCGGGCCGGGCTAAAAACGGCAATTTTGTACTCAGCGAGATCGAAGTGATAGCAGAGTCGCAAGACAATGTTAATTCCAAAGCAGACTTAAAGTGGTCAACTTCGCGTGCGAACTTCGCGCAGAGTAAATTCCAAAGCGATGCAGCCATTGATGGAAAACTGACGACAGGTTGGGCGATCTCGCCAAAGATGGGGGCCAATCACTGGGGGGACTTCTTCACGACAGGCCCGATCGTCGGTGGAGACCAACAGTCCTTTACCATCACCTTGCATCAACAGCATGGTACTCAGCATACCCTGGGACGATATCGAATCGACGCAATCACCGGTGAGATACCCGATAGCACATTGCCGAAGTCGATTCGCAACATCCTGCAACTTGCGCAGGCGAAAAGAACTTCAAAACAAGCGAAGTCACTGGTCGAACATTTTCTGTCGGTCCATCCGCCGACGCGAGCCATCTTCGCGCGGCTGAGTTCGCTGCGAGAGAATCCGCCGTTGATGAAAGTTCGTGTGCTTTCACAGCGGACGAAGGATACTCGTAGGACTCATGTGCTCCGCCGGGGAGATTTCTTGCAGCCCATCGCTGAGTTGGCAGTGGCGCCCGCGGGATTGAAAACTCTGCCGGCAATCCCGCCGCGCGCGAAATCCAAAGAACCTGATCGTCTTGATCTGGCGCGATGGTTGGTCTCAGCGGAAAACCCGCTTACGCCACGTGTTGCAGTCAATCATGTTTGGACCCACTTATTTGGGAACGGGCTTGTTGGCAGTGTGAACGATTTCGGCGTCCGAGGAGAGCTGCCGACACATCCGGAATTGTTGGATTGGCTGGCCGCCGAGTATCAGCGATTGGGGTGGAGCCGCAAAGCCTTGATCAGGCTGATTGTCTCGTCATCGACCTATCGGCAGTCATCGGTTCATCGTTCAGAACTAGCCGATGTCGATCCCAACAATCGCTTGTTGTACCGGCAAAACCGATTTCGTGTTGAGGCGGAAATCATTCGCGATGCAAGTTTGTCGGCTGCAGGTATGCTCTCGACAAAGATCGGTGGGCCGAGTGTTTTCCCACCGATGCCCAAGGATATTGCCGGGCTGAGTTATGCGAATAATTTCAAATGGCAAACGAGTGATTTTGAAGACGCGCACCGCCGCGGGCTTTATACATTCTTCAAGCGGACAGCCCCGCATCCCAATTTGGTGACCTTCGACTGCCCCGACTCCAACACGGCATGTGTGATTCGCGGAACATCGAATACCCCACTACAAGCACTGACCACCTTGAACAACGATGTCTTCGTCGAATCTTCGCAAGCAATGGCTCAGCGCGTATTACTCCGACAGTTTCCCAGCGATCGCGAACGTTTGAGTTATGCCTACCGGTTATGTGTTGCCCGCAAACCAAACGAGTTGGAGTTGAATCAATTTGCATCATTGCTCGATACGGCAAGGAGTTGGTATCAAAACCGGTCTTCCGTCTCATCGAATGCCGCTAACGACACCGAAGAGGTGGCTCGCGATGCAGAGAATCTCGTCGGACCATTTCGTATCGACGGTGTCGAAGTCGCGGAATCGGCTGCTTGGGTTGCTACCGTACGAATTATGATGAACCTGGATGCCTTCGTGACACGCGAATGAGTGCTGCCGAAATGAATGCAGGTAAGACCGGATCTCCTACGGGAACGGAACGATTCTTACTCGGAACGTGAAATTCAACATCCCAGTTGTAAGTTGTCTGAGAAGAGGTGTTTGATGCACAACTTCGTCCCCAGAATGCAGCGGCGGCATGTTGAGCAGAGTCGACGCGATTTTCTCACCACGACCGCCAGCGGTTTAGGTCTGGCCGGGTTGGGAGCGGTCCTATCCGATGACCTCATGTTAGGGTCCGCCACCGCAGCCGACAAAGTTCACGCAAATCCGTTGGCGCCCAAGGCGCCGCATTTTGAACCTCGCGCCAAGGCGTGCATTTTCGTGTTCATGGCTGGTGCACCGTCGCAACTTGATTTGTTCGAGCCCAAACCCAAGCTGAATGAATTGCATCAGCAGCCGCTGCCCGAATCGATGACCAAGAATGTCCGGTTCGCCTTCATCAAGAAAGAATCGGCGACTCTTATGGGGTCGGGCCGCCAGTTCAAAAAGTATGGCGACTGCGGTATGGAATTCTCGGACTTATTGCCACATATGGGGACGTGTGCTGATGACCTGCTGATGATTCGGTCGCTGCATTCCGAGCAATTCAATCATCATCCTGGTCAATTGATGATGCAGTGCGGTCGAGGGACGTTTGGACTACCAACGATGGGTTCATGGCTGACATACGGCCTCGGTAGTGAGTCCAACAATTTGCCCGGATACGTCGTTTTGACCAGCGGGCGTGGGTCGAGTGGCGGTACGACGTTGTGGCAAAGTGGATTTCTCCCGTCAGTCCATGCGGGCGTGTTGTTTCGAAATGAAAGAGAGCCGGTGCTGAATCTGTCCAATCCGCCCGGTCTGCCTTCAGCTCTGCAACGGCAAGGGCTCGACGTATTGAACAACGTCAACCAGGCTCAATTCGAGCGGATCGCCGACCCGGAAATCGAAAGCCGCATCGCCGCGTACGAATTGGCTTTTCGCATGCAAAGCGCTGCACCAGAGCTGATCGATCTCAGCGGCGAGACGCGGCAAACGTTGGAAGCTTATGGTGTCGATCGGCCCGAACCGAACATAAACGGTTCACGTGGTCGTCAGGGGGCAACCCATCAAAGCTTCGCACGGAATTGTCTGCTGGCTCGCCGCATGGTGGAGCGGGGTGTTCGTTTCATCAATATCATTTACGCTTCGTGGGACCACCATAGCAGTCTCGATACCGAACTCGCGTACAACAGCAGTGTTGTCGACCAGCCGTTGGCCGCCTTAATTCAGGATTTGAAACAGCGAGGAATGCTGGACGACACGCTTGTTGTGTGGGGGGCCGAATTTGGGCGAACTCCGTTAGGAGAGAATCGAACTGCCGGAAGACCGGTGACCGGCCGTGACCATCACCCATTTGCGTTCACGATGCTGATGACCGGGGGTGGGATCAAGGGAGGCCAAATCTATGGCGCCTCAGACGAAATCGGTTGGGGCGTTGCGGACAAGCCGGTCCACATCAACGATTTACACGCCACAATGCTACACCAATTCGGCCTCGATCACTTGCGTTTGACGCATCGGTTTCAGGGGCGTGATTTCCGACTGACCGATGTTGGGGGCAACGTCGTTCGCGACTGGCTTGTTTAGAGCGGTTTACTTCTTCTCGTGGGCGTTTCTGGCTCGTGGGAGCCAGCAATCGTAGAGCAAAACGCGAGTGTCGCGGCCACAAGTCAGCTAAGACGCTGTCGCAAAGAGTCTTCTGGCGACTCGACGAATCATGCTGATTTCGGCGAAGCGCCGAAAACTACTTCCACCTGATTTCGCCGCCAATCGTAAAGCCTTCGTAGACCATATTCTCGAAGCCTTCCCGAGCTGTAATCCCTGGGGTCGGGGCGGCCACTCCAAAGTCGTCGTAACGAATACTCGATTGCGGCCGTGCCATACTTGCCATAATCAGCAGGTCGTAGCTGCAAAAGACTGTGAAGGCATCGGTGATTGCCAGCCGGGCAAATACTTCCAACGCTCCGAACGGTGCGAATTTCTTTCCGCTTTCTGCCGTGAGGTTCGGCGCTTCGGCGGCTGTTCGAATGTTGTCGGTGATGACGACCGCTTCGTAGTCGTTGATACCGAAGCCGACTTTGGGATCAGCACCAATGACCAGCTTATCCATAACGATTTCTGTTCGTAGTCCCAATTGTGGAGCATAGATTCTGTTGCGAGTTCTGGCGTCAATCGAACTGACGATGGGAGTCGCCAACGCGCCGAATTGATCAAACACGCCGACTTGCTGCAAACGCTCCGACTGGTTGAAGTATTGGAAACCGAAAATCGGGCGAAATCTCAGTCCGTACTGTGGGGCTTGTGCTTCGACAATGTAATTGAATTGGCTTCCCCAGATGCTGCTGGTAAAGGTCGCCCCAAAACTGCGATCGTAGACAAACGCGTTCGTGCCGACTTGACCGTTCGAAAGCGTCGATGTGACAACGAAAAGCTGGTTGGCTGGCGTGGTCGTATCTTGTGTCGTGGGAAGGTCCCCCGCGAGGAATCCATCACTCGTTGTTTCGATGCGAAAGATGTCTGCTTCCAAATCGCCGTGTGTCAACGGTATTCCGATGGCACCGTAGATTCCGTTGCGATCATTCAGACTAATTGGACTCAGGTCAGCAACGCGGCCCGACCCGATTTGAGTGCCGGCGACTTGTAAGGGGAAATAACGGCGGGGATCGATGACTCCTTGAACCGGCGATCCCAGCAAAGCGTTGCCCGGCGTTTCAATGTCCCAGTTCTTGTAACCGATTCGCAACCAAGTATTTTTGGTAACCGTTTTGATAAAGTTGTCGATCGGTGTGTCCTGGTAGTCCCAGCCTGGATCGGTCGGAAGATGCTCCGTCACGGTCACCCGAGGTTTGCAATCATTGCAGCCCATCGGTGCACTTGTGACTGTCACCCGCGGCAATTGCGGTGGAGCATATGCCGGGTCTCCATGATAATTCGTTTCCCCGCTCGTCAGCGTCGGAGCATAGTATCCGCCGGGCTGCCCGTAGTACGCGGGACCTGGATAATACTGCGCTCTCAAAGCCCGAGGACTAGCGAGGCAGAGTACAATTAAGGCACTGACTGCGAAGCGGCCGAACATATTCGTCTTCCTGGCAGTTCAACAGGACGAGGGGATCAGACAAAAGCCAGACAACGGCGACTGTCCGAACATACCGCTGATAGTAAAAGCATGAGATGTACCAGATGTATCGGTTGTAACGATCAACCGACTTAGCCGAATTCAGGGCAGATATGTGAAAACGTACCGATTATGCCAGTTAATCAGGTGCAAATTTGGGGGAATGGGCAAATCACGATAGTTGACGGCCGAATGATTTGCGCGCGAAGGATTGAGTGACGAAGGATTGGCCCAATTCACCGGCAGATTCCACCGATTGATGTCCTGCAATATTTGCCGAAAACGAGGCGGTCTTTACAGGCACGTCGGGTCGGCCGAGCGAGGGTCTTCGATCGCAGGACCGCTATGCAATTGGCCTGCCATTGCCGCCGGCCGCCAGTGACCGGGAGCATCAAAATAGGTCTTTCCGACGTCCATTTGGGTCATCAAAACGCCAGGTCGATGCAGTTTCAGCCGGTCGACGATGAGTCCGTCCGGACGCACGACGAAACTGGCCCATCGAGAAAGGCGGGTCGAACTGTTATTGGCGCTGACCCAAAAGTGGTTTTCCGCTGCCCGGCAGCTCATCGTGGCCGGCACAATTGTTTTCCAGATGTTGTAATTCTCGTCCTCGACGACGGTCCGTCGGGCGTTATGAAATGACTGGAACAGCACCTCGACCCCACGCTTTTTGAGCTCACGGTACAATTCCGGGAAGCGGTAATCGAAGCAAATCAATATCCCGCACGTAATTTTATTGACGCGAAATGTTGTAAAACGTTGCCCGGATGAGTAGTGGGCCAGGTCGAACGTGGGGCGTTTTCCATTCTTTCCGGTGCAAAACCGTTTGTCGTACCGCTCGACGATATTTCCCTGTGAATCAATCACGTAGACAGAATTATGCGGTTTGTTGCCCGTCGACAATCGATGTGTGGATCCGAGCAGGACCCAAAGTTTCAGAGATCGAGCCTGTCGTCGAATTTCGTTTGTGGCGGCAGTCAGAAGTTCCCAGTCGATGCTCTTCGTGCTCGGTATGTCCACACCGGCATATCCGGAGAGGGCACATTCCGAAAAATGGGCGATTTCGGCTCCCTGTTTCTGGGCCGATCGCATCTGCTGAATGATTTGTCGACAATTCTGTTCGATATCCGGTTCGACCGAGAATTGGCAGGTCGCCACCGTGAGTGTGCGTTTGCGCCTTTTCTTCATGGGCTGTGTCCCAAGTGATGGCTCGGAGTCTTCGAGTATGAATAGGTGCGATGGCCGCCCGATGTCACCGCTGCCTTGGACGGAGCTGCAACCGTCCGTTAGGCTGGTATCAGGATTGTGCATGTCGCCGAGGGGAGCCGTCAACGAGGGCCATCGGAATTCTTGAAGCAGATTTGCATACGAGGGACAACAAATGGATGCACTTGGCTACACACAGAAGTTGGTCGCATTTGAATCGACGAGTGTCTTATCAAATGTCCCCGTCAGTGATTATGCGCAACAGACACTACAGGACTTGGGATTCGTCACGGAGCGGATCGAGTACGATGACGAAAATGGCGTGCGTAAGGCCAACATTGTCGGGAAAAAAGGCGACGGCTTAGGCGGAATCGCCTATTTCGGACATACCGACGTTGTGCCGGCTGATCCGTGGTTTTCCGACGAACATGGCCCCTTCACTCCGACGGTGAAAGGCGACCGACTCTACGGTCGTGGGAGCTGCGACATGAAAGGTTCAGTCGCCTGTATGCTGGCGGCCGCCGAGCAATTCCAAGGGGCTGATCTCAAGCGGCCGATCTACATTACTTGCACGGCGGACGAAGAGATCGGATACGGAGGCGCGGAATTAGTTGCGGAAAAATCGAAATTGTATCAGGAGATGGTCGACGGTGACGTGGCGGCGATCATTGGCGAGCCAACCCGATTGGAAGTCGTTTACGCACACAAGGGGACATATGGCTTCGTAGCGACTTCACGGGGACGCGCTGCGCATTCGAGCACGCGCGAGGGGCTGAATGCCAATTTGGCGATGATTCCATTTCTGGTCGAGATGAAAGCCATTCATGACGAAACGGAGGCTGACCCGGCGTGGAGCCATGATGAGTTCGACCCCCCATCGATCAGCTGGAACATTGGGGTCAACGATCACACCAAGGCGGTTAACATTACTGCTCCACAGAGTGTTTGTACGGTGTATTTCCGCCCCATGCCCGGTCAAGATGCGGATTCACTGGTCGAGCGTGCACGCCGTGCGGCCGAGAAACAAGGGTTAGAGTTTTTTACGAGGGTGGCATCGCGGCCTCTTTACACAGATCCCAAGTCGGAATTTATACGGGAAGTGTCACAACTTGCCGATTGTCCCGTGCCCAAGACGGTTTCGTACGGTACCGATGGCGCCAAATTCCCTCAGTTAAAGAATCGTGTGATTTTAGGGCCCGGTGACATTGCCCAGGCTCACACACATGATGAATGGATCACGTTAGAACAGTTAGAAGGTGGCACTCGTCTTTACGCCAAGCTGATACAACATTGGTGTTGTTAAACTCGCAAAGCACGAATGAGGGTTCTGCACGATCGAATTTCACACAAAACGTTGTTTGCTGTTTATTGCGTATCGATGGTTCGGAAAATGTTTCTGCTGATCATTGCGAATCGAAGATTCTTTAGTTTGGAAGCCGAATTTGGTAGTCTAAATTCATAGCCGTAGTTGTTCTGATTGCATCAGAATGGCCGGTAACGACATTGAGAAAACCTACTGCATGGGAGCACACCATGAATGACCGATGTTCGTCCCAATATCGATGGGTCTCGGTGGGGGCAATAGCCCTTTCCATGCTGATCCTCTCGTCGGCCGGCCTGACTGCCCAAGCAGCTGACGAATCGAAGGGTGTCAAGCGCGTCGCTTTTGTTTCCGGCCGTCCCAGCCACCGGTACGCAGCTCACGAACATAAGGCTGGGTGCATGCTGTTAGCGAAGCTATTGGAAGAAAGCCAGCCCAACTTTCAAACTGTTGTTTATACGGGGGGGTGGCCAAAGGATTCGCACGCCCTCGACGGTTTCGACGCGGTCGTCATGTACAGTGATGGTGGCGACGGGCACATGGTGAATCGGAATCTCGAACAGGTCCAAGCGTTGATGGACCGCGGAGTGGGACTGGTCTGTATCCACTATGCCGTCGAAGTTCCGAAGGGTGAGGTCGGAAACAAATTTCTGGACTGGATCGGTGGCTATTTCGAAGTGAACTGGTCTGTTAATCCGCACTGGACTGCGGAGTTTACAGACTTTCCTGACCACCCGGTGACTCGCGGTGTCCGGCCGTTTGCGGTCAACGACGAATGGTATTATCACATGCGATTTCCCGAGAATATGGAGGGCGTTACGCCGATTCTCTCGGCGGTACCACCGGCTAGTACTTTGGACCGTAAACCGGGGCCACGCAGTAGTAATCCAGCCGTGCGGGCGATGATTGGTCAGCCCCATCACGTGGCGTGGGCCCGCGAACGTCCTGACGGTGGCCGTGGATTTGGGTTTACTGGCGGACATGTCCATTGGAATTGGGGCCTGGAAAGCCATCGAAAGGTCGTGCTCAACGCGATTGTCTGGGCGGCCCATGGGGAAGTGCCGGCCGACGGCGTTTCAACGCGCCGCCTGACTTTGGAAGATCTCGAAGCCAATCAGGATTATGAACAACCGGCCGATTTTGATCGGGCTGCCATTCAGAAATTATTGGATGAATGGAATTCCTGAGACCTCGGATGAGAAGTGTCATTACATTTTCAACACGTTGTTAATCGGAGGGTCTTCTGACATCTGGATCGGAACGATTCGGAAGAACCTCTGCGATCATAATAGGAACGAAATCGTCGGAAATGATTCCTTGAGCTGTTAGCAATCAGCAGTTTTTTAGGAGGCATGTCGACGCCATGACGGGTCACACAACGCCCGTATCACACAGCACGCCACAGACCGGCGCCGTTTCCGGGAACGGCAGCGAGTCAGGGACCGACAAGTCTGAGGCCCAAACCACGCTTCGTTCGACATCCAAACCGAAGCGGTGGAAAACCTGGTTCGATTGGTTTTTGCGGCTGCTCTTTCAGCGAGTTCTCGATTCTCGCGGAAGTCCGCCGGTCACAGTCGAACTAGCAGATGGCCAAATGGTTTATTCGGCCGCAAAGCCCCCGGTCGCCCGCATCATTGTTCGCGACCGGACCAAGCTTTTGCGACTGATTGCCGACCCGATGTATGAATTCGGCGAGTTGTACACGTCGGGCGATCTTGAAGTTGTTGGGGACTTAATCGAGTTGTTCACATGCATGAATACGAGCATGCAGGAGAGTCACCGGGGAAAAAGTCCGAGGGGGCTATTGTCGGCGATTCGCCATCGACGTGGTCGGTCGACGATGTCCGCTGCCAGGAAAAACATCCACCGGCACTACGACATTGGAAATGATTTCTACAAGATTTGGCTCGACGACCAGCTCATTTACACCTGTGCCTATTTCCCAGATCGCGAAATGTCTCTGGAAGAAGCGCAGGTCGCGAAATTAGATCATGTCTGTCGCAAACTGCAGTTACGCCCAGACGAGACGGTTGTCGAGGCAGGCTGCGGCTGGGGGGCGTTGGCCCTGCATATGGCCGAACATTACGGCGTCCGAGTGAAGGCCTACAACATTTCGCATGAGCAGATCGCTTTTGCACGCGAGCGCGCGCTACAAAAACAACTCCAAAGCCGTGTCGAGTTTATCGAAGACGATTGGCGCTGCATCAATGACGCGGCCGATGCCTTTGTCTCTGTGGGAATGCTCGAGCATGTCGGTCCCGAGAACTATAAGAGATTGGGGGAGATCATAAAACGTTGTATCGGCGGTACGGGCCGCGGATTGATTCACACGATCGGGATGAACCGGCCCAGGCCACTCGACCCGTGGACCGAAGAACGGATCTTTCCCGGAGCGCAGCCACCATCGTTAGGCCAAATGTGTGACATTTTCGAACCGGGCAATCTCTCCATTATCGATGTCGAAAACCTTCGGCTGCACTATGCGCTGACGCTTCGTCATTGGCTCGAACGGTTCGAAGCTTCGGCTGATTCGGTACGTCGCATGTTTGACGAGCGTTTCGTCAAGTTGTGGAGACTCTATTTGTCGTCGTCGGTGACGGCTTTTGAAACAGGGTGGCTACAACTTTTTCAGGTTGTGTTTGCTCCGGGAACGAGTAATCGAGTGCCATGGACTCGCGCGTTTCAATACGAGTCGCAGCACGCGACATTAAGCGACATTGGAACAGAAACAGTATCTAATCGGAACGTGACAGGTGAAACAGTTTGACGTTGTCATTGCTGGTGGAGGTCCTGCGGGCTCTTCCTGCGCTTGGCAACTGCGCGATTCCGGATTACGCGTCCTGGTCCTCGACCGCAAGATCTTTCCTCGCGACAAAACGTGTGCCGGTTGGGTGACCCCCGCCGTCTGGGAGGAATTGGGAATCAATCTCGACGAATACCGGATTGGTCGCACGTTGCAGCCGATTCGGGGATTCGTGACTGGAACCATCCATGGAAAGGTCGTTCGCACCGAATACGAT
>JANQRQ010000226.1 GCA_028284485.1 Planctomycetaceae bacterium
CAAATTTCAGCGCGATGGGTATGTCATTGTGCGTCAGATGGTTCCATCGTCGATCCGCGAAGCGATGCTGCAGGCCACCTTGAAGGACTTGAATGACGAAGTCCAACCCTTGGAATACGAAGCCGACGTGCATTATCCCGGTGCACCGGTATCGCGTGACTCAATCGGCGGGCGAACGATTCGTCGACTTAAGAACGCCATCGGACGACATCCTGTTTTTGGAGAGTGGATCGCCCGGCCCGAACTGGTCGGACGTCTGCAACAATTACTCGGTCCGCACGTGGTCATGCCGTTGGCTCATCACAACTGCATCATGACCAAGCAACCCCAGTACAGTAGCGATACCGAATGGCATCAAGACATCCGCTATTGGTCATTTGAACGCCCCGAACTCGTCAGCGTTTGGACGGCTCTTGGGGACGAGTATCTCGAAAATGGTTGTCTCAAACTAATTCCCGCCACTCACCGCATGACATTCGATCGGGAACGCCTCGATGACGCTCTGTTCCTGATTGCCAATCACCCGGAGAACCAACCGTTGATCGAGGGGCAGATTCATGCGGAATTGCAGCCGGGCGATGTTCTGTTTTTCCATTGCCGGACGTTTCATGCCGCCTCACGCAATCGGACTGCAGAGCCGAAATTTTCCGCGGTATTTACATTCCGCCCTGCAGACAATCCGCCGCTACCCGAAACACGATCGGCCTCGCAACCGGAACTTTTGCTACCCTCGGCCATTTGAGCTGCATCGACACCTTCCCGCTTTGGCGCCCGAACCTTTCAGGCGTCAACAAAATTCTCGATGGCAAGCCGTTCCCAAAGTTCTGCCAGCCTTTCCATCGTTCATGAATCTGGTATGTTGGCTACTAGAGCGGTTGACTTTTTCTTGTGGCCGTTTCTAGCTCGTGGAAGCCAGCTAACATAGAGCAAAACGCGATTGTCGCGGCCACAAGACAGCGCAATACGCTGTACAAACTCAGCCTCACTAGAACCAGTCCCAAAACCCGGTTGTGCCTGTTTTCTAGCCTACTATGCGAGTGTCTGTGCGATGCATCAGAGGGTTTTGGGACTACTTCTAGGAGAATCCCTGTTGTGATGGGAGCGTAATCGATGGCCGACCAACCGAATCGACGCACATTCTTGCAAGCCGGAGTCGCTGCCGGAGTCTCCATGAGCCTTGCAGAATCGTTGTTTTCTCAACAGCAGGATAACGGCCAAGGACTGCCGACACGCCCCTTGGGTAAGACTCAAGTTCATGTCTCGATTCTTTGCCTCGGAGGATGGCACATCGGTCAAGCCGCCGTGGAGTCGGGAGAAGCGGAAGCGATCTCGATCATGCATGAAGCGATCGATAACGGCATGACCTTCTTCGACAATGCCTGGGACTATCACGACGGGATGAGCGAAGAACTGATGGGGAAGGCTTTGGCCGACCGTCGCGACAAGGTGTTCTTAATGACCAAGAACTGCGAACGCGATTATGACGGCTCGCGCAAGAACCTCGAGGATAGCCTGAAAAGGCTCAAGACCGACCACCTCGATCTGTGGCAATTCCATGAAATGAACTACGACAACGACCCCGATTGGGTCTTCGACCAGGGAGGCATGAAAGCGGCCCTGGAGGCATTGGAAGCAGGCAAAGTACGCTACATCGGATTTACCGGGCACAAAGATCCACGGATCCACCTGGCGATGCTCTCGAAGCCACAGCCGTGGACGACCGCCCAAATGCCGATAAATATTTGCGATTTTTTCTACCGTAGTTTTCAGGAGCAAGTTGTTCCGACTTGCCTGAGAAAAGGGGTTGGTGTAATTGGCATGAAAAGCCTCGGCGGTAGTGTCGACGGACAAAATGGCCGGATCGTCCAGGCGGGACTCGCCGAAGCCAAGGATTGTATCCGGTACTCGCTGTCCACTCCGGTGACCTCGCTCGTCGTTGGAATTCGAAATCGACGCGACCTGCAGCAAGCCCTCGAAGTTGGCCGCGATTTCGAGCCCATGGAACCGGCCGCAATGGCCACTCTGCGGGAACAGGTTCGAATCGAAGCCGGGGACGGGCGGCATGAGCTATTCAAAAGCAGCACGCATTTTGACGGCCCCCACCACCGCAAACAGCACGGATTTTCCGTCGACCAACAGTGATTTGCGTCGTGCGGTGTGTTCAAAAATGACGGATTTTGACGTTTTTCCGCAGATTTGAGACTTTTTTCCGGAAGAAGCGCCTAAGAATTCGTATCTCCACTTAGGGAATTTTCCGCGATTTTCTAGAATAAGTCGCACGCTGGGTCGCAGTTGGAATCAAATTCCACAATCTCATCGAGTTTGAATCCTACGGCGGTCGACCAACTCGATTAGGGGCGAGCAGACCGCCTAAAGAATTAGCAGAAGGGAGGGCCATCCGATGAAACGAACGACTTTCACCACATTTGGGGCGATGATTCTGGCAGCCGCCTGTGTCGGCTGCGGGGAAAAGCCGATTGAAATTGCTTCGGTTGAAGGAACCATCACCATGGACGGCAATCCATTGCCCGAGGCGGCGGTCATTTTCATACCAGAAATGGGACGACCCGCCGGAGCCGTGACCGACGAAAACGGTCATTACGTCCTTACGTTCAGCCGCAATCGCAAAGGAGCCATGCTGGGCTTGAACAGGGTCAAGATCACGACGCTCGCCGACCCCTGGGAGGACGATGACGGCAACATGATTGCGGGATCTCCGGAAACTGTTCCGATGCAATACAACGCCAATACCGAACTGGAATTCATTGTCGAGCAAAAGTTGAACATCGCCAATTTTGATATCTCCTCCGAAGGCGAACTTCCCGAAGTGGAAGAAGAGGACTATTAAATCACTCGACGTTGGCGATGCGAATCGCAGGATTCACCTGCTTAAGCCGTGGCAACAAATTGCCACGGCTTTTTTTGTGGGCGCGCCTCGAGGGCAATGGAGTTCAATACGGTCTACGCCGGGATCTGTGCTAACGTCATATAGAAATCTAAATTGGCCACTAAACGTTTGATGGAATCAAGTCGTCGCCGCATCCCTCGAAGATTGCAGAACCCCTCTTCAAGAAACTTTCACAATTTCGAATTCGCGGGAATAACGACCCGCATAACGGGTTCTATCTCATTGGAAGGTGCAAATTCCTTTGCACTTCTCCGGAAGTGGTCTCCAAACCATCTGATGCATCGTATCGAGTTTTAAATTGAAAGCTCGAAAACAAGCTCAACCGGTTTTGGGGACTCGTTCAAAAGCGGACAAACACGCGGCCGCGTGAACAGTAGACCACACCGTATATGCCGAATCGTAAGGCTCCGGTGGTTAGGCTCATTTTCTACAGGCGGATTCCCCGCCTCGCATCTTCTTTAACGGAGGGACGTGTAATGCTGCGCACATGTTACGCTTTGACGGGAGCGCTGTTGCTCATCACGGTTTGTATTGGCTGCTCGAATAGCGATATCGAAACGGCGTCGGTCAAGGGAAAAGTCACGATGGATGACAAACCGCTCGCCAACGCGTCTGTCGTGTTCATTCCTGAAAATGGGCGACCTGCCGGTGCTAGTACTGATGACGAGGGAAATTACGTTCTGACCTTTAGTGGCGACCGTCAAGGAGCCATGCTCGGGAAGAACATCGTCAAAATCTCGACGCTGAGTGACCCCAGTGAGACAGAAGCAGGCGAGATTATTCCCGGCACTCCTGAAACCGTGCCCATACAATACAACGCCGAGACAACCTTGGAATTCATGGTCGAACAGAAGGAGAATATCGCCAACTTCGACCTTTCCTCGGAAGGAGAAATCGCCGATCACGAGGGCGAAAGCTGAAACCTCGGCTCGAAGCCGAATGCCTGACTAGGCAACATTCGCAAAAAAAGGCGTGGCTCACTATTGAGTCACGCCTTTTGCAATCGATCGATTCGACATCACGTTATGCAGGTTCAACGGGCTTATTCGTATTCCCATTTGAGATGCCAGGGATCCCGTGTCTCGAGTTGCCATGCCTGCATTTTCGCCTGGAGTTTTTCCAGAGTTTGTTGGTGGTCCGCCTGAAACGCCAAGTTGTTGACCTCATGCGGATCAGCCGACAAATCGTAAAGCTCGTGCCGCGGACGATGCAGGTACGCGTAAACAGTCCGCTTGCCGTATAACTCTTCCTTCCGCTTGAGAACTCCTTGCCAAGTCGGCGAAGCATAAAGGTCGGACGCAAACGGATACGGCAATTGATGCGCAATGTTGAAGATATACTTGTACTTGCCGCTGATAATCACCCGCATGGGGTAATACATCGTAATTTCATGAAACGTGTGAGACGCATAGACTTCGTCGAATCCATCAGGATGCTCTTGCCCAACCGCCGATAGGAACGAGCGGCCATGAAATCGGTAAGGCTGCGGCTCTGCCCGCCGCGGGGGATCCCCGTTCGGGCCGGGAACAATCGGTGGAGCCGGTTTCGGCGTGACACCACAGTAATCGAGAACGGTCGGTGTCACATCGGCCCATGTCACCTTGGCGTCGGTCTCGATACCAGCATTTTCGCTATCGGGGTTCCGCACGATCAATGGCAAGTTCATCCCGGGTTCGTACAAATTGGTTTTAGCACCAGGAAACGGAGGACCATTATCGCTGAGGAACATGATCAAGGTGTCGTCCCAATGGCCCGTCTCGACAAGGGCATCGAGCAAAACCCCTAACCCCTCATCCAATCGAGAAATCGCCTGGTAGTATTCCGCCAGTTCAGTCCGGCACTCTTCACTGTCGGGCAACCAGGGTGGGACGACAACATCTTCCGGCCGATAGCGAATCGGCGTGACGCCGGGATAGTAATCGGGATCGTTGTTGTAGTTTGAGAACCCTCCCGGGCCACCGCCACGATGCGGGTCACTCGTGCAAAAGTACAAAAAGAAAGGTCGATCGTCCTCTTCTTCGATCCACTCCTTGGCGTTTAACGCCATACGGACGGCATTGCGGTTCCCCTGCACTCCCTCGTTGCGGTATTCCTGGAAGTGATAGGTCCGTTCCGGCGCGAGATGGTACTTCCCAACCGAGCAGGTGCGATAACCGGCTTCGTTGAGGATCACCGGCAATGATTTGACCGAATCGTACGTGCTGAAATGGTTGTAGCTGTGAGCATGACCATAGTGACCGGTCGCATGGTTATACAATCCGGTCATCAACACCGAACGGCTCGCGCTGCAACTGGCCGATGTGCAATACGCGTCGCTGAAGCGTGTTCCCGAGGCGGAGAGCCGATCGATACCAGGCGTCTTAATTGCCTTGTTGCCATAACAGCCCGCCTGAAAACCTTGGTCGTCGACGACAAATATGACCACGTTCTTGGCGGCCATCGCCGAATTCGCCGCCACCAATGTGAGTGAAAACACTGCAATCAGGATGCGTATCATGGAATTCCTCGTTGCTGGCCCGGATTTTTCTATCTGTGAACAAAACTTAACATTACAGTTGTAGCCGACTAAGTACTATTTCACAGCATGACACAGAACAGCTCAAAAGTCGAATGGCGTCTCTTCGCATCTCTTTCGGGCAACGATCCGAAGGTCATGCGGGGGTTGAGCATTGGACGCCCTCGATTAGAAAGACTTCCACCAGACTTAGTCGGAATTGATCCTACAGCGGGCCGCATACTCGATGAGTCTTGACGACAGAGATCTCACTCATCTTTCGCTCCGAGGAATCGCAGTCTACGTGGCGCGTAGCGCCCATCGACTGAGGCCGCTACTCGTACTGCCCGAGGAGGAACGCCAAGCCGGCCAGTACCTCGCCGAATTGGATCGGGCCATCGAAGATGCCGAAGCCATCGCAACGCTCGAGTTGTCGGAATTCGCAGGACTCGGGGAGCGCCTGCGCCACGACGTGGCCCACTCCCGGCTGGTGTCTCATATCCCGCTCCAAACAGCCGCAAGTACGATTGCAACCGCAATCGCACGCTCTTGTGCGACAACCGAGGCAGTGATCAAAGGCAATGCGCAGACTGCGCTGTCCTATGCTCAGTTTTCGCTTCGCGCAACCGAGGAAGCTGCTCGTTTGGCGCATGTCGAAGTGACGGTCCTGTCGGCCTTGCGAAATGATTATGTGAGGTTGCAGGCCGAGACCATAATCGCCTTCCCCGAACTGGGCGAACCGATCGACCCAGGCCCACTTTGGGCGCACGGCGCACCCGACTGGTGGGTGTAAGATTGCGGTTTCAGCCGTGCAAAACGAGTGGGTACACAAGCATCGTGCTGAATTGAAACACGCGAAGAATCTTCACTTCTCAGAGTCGAAGATTTCACCATCGGACGAAAGATCGAAGTTCACTACGTTCTTCCCTTTTCCGACTGTGTATTTCAATTCCGTCCGTGCGTTGTATTTCATGGGAACGATTTCCGGAGCGCCGGGAATAATGTTGCCATCTTGATCTTCCGAGGGGTCGCGTACAGTGGAGATGCGGACCTTGTTTCTTCCGAGCATAGCTCCCAGGCGGCCTCCTGCGAAACTTAAGACGTAGTGTCCCTTTTTATCGGTCATGGCCCCCGCCGGCCGGCCCAATTCGGGAATAAAGACGATTGACGCATTTGCCAACGGCTTGCCATCCATCGTGACAGTCCCTTCGACGGGAGCAATCTCAACTTGCTCGGCACGATTCGTCTCGCGGAGGACCTGGAGTTTTTCCTCGGACTCGAACTTGAAGATTTCACCCTCGGAATCAAGAGCGAAGTCGAGGATATTTTTCCTTTGCTCGACGACGACTTCCAGTTGCGATTCCACATTGTATTTCATCGGAACTGTTTCCGGAGCGCCGGGAATAATGTTGCCATCTTGATCTTCCGAGGGATCGCGTAAGGTGGAAATGCGAACCTTGTTTTTTCCGAGCATAGCTCCCAGGCGGCCTCTTCCGAAAGACAAGATGTATTGCCCCTTTTCATCAGTAATGGCCCCGGCGGGCCGGCCCGCTTTCGGGACAAAGACCACCGCCGCCCCAACGAGCGGCTTACCATCCATCGTGACGGTTCCTTCGACGGGCGCAATTTCAACTTGCCGACCGCGTTCGCCGTTGCGAACGACAGGAATCTCGCCTTCAGAAGTCATCTGAAAGTCCGCAATGTTCTTCCCTGTAGTGACGATGAACTCCAATTCGGATTGCGCGTTGTATTTCATCGGTACCGTTTCAGGAGAACCCGGTATTATTGAACCGTCCGCATTCTCACTAGGATCGGCAAGAGTGGAGATCCGCACCTGGTTTTTTCCGAGCATGGCACTTTCGCGACCAGGGGGAAATTTCATGACGTAATGCCCATTATCATCGGTCATGGCACCAACCGGCCGACCCGATTCGGGGATTAAAACCACCGCCGCGTTCGCCAACGGCTTACCATCCATCGTGATCGTTCCCTCGACAAAAGTCTTTTCGTCAGATTTGTCTCGTTCGCGTCTACGGACGACGGGCAATTCACCCTTGGAATTCAACGCAAAATCCACCAGGTTCTCCCCCTGTTGAACAGTGAATTCCACTTTCGTTGCCGCATTGTAGTTCATGGGAACCGTTTCCGGAGTGCCCGGAATGATGTTGCCGTCGCCATCCTCGAAAGGATCGCTCAAGGTAGAAATTCGGACTTTGTTAGTCCCGAGAATGGCTCGTTTGCGGCGTGCACTGAAAGTCATTAGATAACGCCCATTTTCGTCCGTCATCGCGCCGGCAGGCCGGCCCGATTCGGGAATAAATACCACCGATGCCTTCGGCAATGGCCTCCCGTCCATCGTAACCGTCCCTTCGATAGACGTAATTTCAACGTGCCCCTCGTTTTCGCCCTGACGGATGGCGATCAGTTCACCGTCGGTTATGATGGCGTAGTTCGCGATGTTCTTCCCATTTGTGACAATGAATTCCAATTGCGTTTGCGCGTTGTATTTCATGGGAATTGTTTCCGGATTACCCGGAATTATTGAGCCATCTTCATCTTTGTAGGGATCGCTCAAAGTGGAAATGCGGACCCAATTTCTTCCGAGCATGGCTCCCATGCGGCCTCCTCCGAAACTTAAGACGTAATGTCCTTTTTCATCGGTGACGGCACCGGCAGGCCGGCCTGCTTCAGGAAGAAAGACCACCGCCGCATTCGGCAACGGCTCGCCATCGAGTGTAATTGTTCCTTCGACGAGAGCAGTTTCAAATTTCGCATCGCGATTCGCGGAACGCTGGTCAGCTTCGGCACCGTCCTCTGGATCGTGGTCACCGTCCGCTTGGCCTACTTCGTCGACATCGTGGCTAGCCTGATCGTCCGCGTGTTTGGGGGCATGTTCCTCGTCATGAACAACGTGGATATCACGCGATTCCTCAAGCGTTTGGGAATCTTCGAGGCGCGTGTTTACCTCATTTGCCGAGGACTCGCACTCGGCAACCAAGCCAAACACGGACAGACAAATCAACGACGACAATGCCAAAGACGTGGTCCGCATGGTATCTAACCTTTCGTCAACAAGCTTACCCTTGTCGATCTTGACCACGTTCAGAAGCGGCTTATCTTATTCGTCGTCGTCCTCTTCGTCGTGGTGGCCTTCCTCATCATGATCATCGCCTTCCTCATGATGACCCTCTTCGTCGTGGTCGTGGGCGCCGTCCTCTCCTTCATGCTCGTGCTCATGATCGTGTTCTTCGTGAACGACATGCACGTGATGCGATTCGCCGTCGATGATGATATCAAGTTCCCCTTCCAGCCCTTCATGCTCGTGGAACAAATCAACCAACTCTTCGCTGGCAATTTCGAACCGTGACGACTGACCTTCCGGCTCTCCATCGAGCGGCATAGCGGCCAATTTGTACTCCGACTCGGTGCCGTCGACGTCGAACGTGATAACCAGCTCTGTTTCTTCAACGGGATGCCCATTCACGGCTTCGCCGTCGAGAACATAGATCGTAAACTTATGCGAGTCTTCATCGCAGACAAATTCGACGTGGTACTGATGATCGCCCACCTCGAGCAAAGCGCCGCCGTGCGGGGCTTCGTGCTCATGATCGTGATGATGACCGTGAGTCTCCTCGGGCGCATCAGAAGCTTCGAATTCCTTGAATTCGTCCGGCTCGTTGGAACTGCAGCCAGTCAGTAATCCGAATCCCACAAAACAAGTCAACAACGCGAATGCCAATGCGATAGGCCGCATGATTATCTTCCTTTCATCCCTAAATCCAATCCTGTTGCGACAGTGTCGCTGACTGGCGAATCATAGCAAACGACGGTCAATGGATGCCATGCATCATCCGCTTAAGTTTTGGCGTCAGAATAGTCAGCAAAACTGCGGCTCCAATGGGAAAAATGACCAACAACAAGAAAAATCCAGGGAGTCCGGGAAAAATGAACGTCAATTCACCGGATTCGAGCCTTTTCGAAAATGCGGCCACCAAACCGCCCAGGAGATTCGCAATCGAAAACGATAAGAACCAGACGCCCATCATCAGCGACTGCAAATGATGCGGTGCCAACTTGGTGATCATCGACAAGCCCACAGGGGAAAGGCAAAGCTCCCCCCAGGTGTACACGACATAAGTAATAAGCAGCCAATGCGCCCCGGCTTTACCGCCTCCTTGCGCGCTAAAGGCCGCAACCACCATGGCCATAAACGCGATACCGAGCAGATACGACCCCAATGCAAACTTCATCGGAGTCGAGGGGTTCATTTTCAACCGATCCAGTTTTACCCACAGCCATGCAAAGACTGGTGCAAAGACCAAAATCGCAAATGGATTGGCCGACTGATACCACGAAGCGGGAAATCCGTCGCCGCTAATCATGCCGCCCATCGTCCGATCGGTATTCTTCAGGGCAAAAACATTCAGTGAACTGCCCGCCTGCTCAAAGGCTGTCCAAAAGATAATATTCCCCAGAAACGCCAGGATCAGAATGACACCGATGCGGTCCCATTCGACTTTCGTCAGGGATTTGGAACTGCTCAACTCCGGATCATCCGGATCGCCAGAGTCGGCTTCGGTCTTCTCAGGCGGCGCATGCGATGGCGGGAGACCACCATTCGCCAGGTACCGAGGCCGAAAGACCTGGTAGAAGATCAACCCGGCGATCATGCCGACGGCGGCCGAGCCAAATCCCCAATGCCAGCCGACTTTTTCTCCCAAGGTTCCCGCAACCAATGGAGAGAATAAGGCTCCGAGATTGATGCCCATATAGAATATCGTAAATCCCGAATCTTTGCGGGGATCGTCTTTGCCGTAGAGTTGTCCCACCATCACACTGACACACGGTTTGAAAAACCCGGTACCGATAACAATCAGTACCAATCCGCCAACGAAACAGAGTAGCGCTCCCGGACCCGTCTGCAGCGTCACCGCTTCGCCCGCCGATATTCCAAAGAACTCAGTAAATGCCAACGTGATATGTCCTGCCGCAATGATCCAACCGCCGATCAACATCGACCGGTGCGTGCCCAGAAACCGATCGGCTAACCAGCCGCCGAATAATGGCGTTAGATAGACGGCCCATGTATAGATGCCGTACAGCACGTACGCACTCTTTTCAGTCCAGCCGAACCCAGGATTTGTATTCGGCTTTTGTTCGGTTTCTCCCGCCTCTGCTCCTGCGGATCCCTCCGCACTCGTCGCCGCGGCCTCATTTGTACTGGCATCCTGGCTCGGTTCGACGGGAAGATATTCCGCTGTGCTTGTAATGAGATACAACACCAGCAAGGCCCGCATGCCGTAATAGCTGAAGCGTTCCCACATCTCAGTCACGAACAAGACCCACAGGCCTTTGGGGTGCCCGCCGAAATCTTCGACATGGAGGCCTCCGGGATGGGGGGGATCCGTTCCCAATGCATCCTGCATTTCCTCGATGTGGTGGGGGTCATCCGGCGTCGCGGAGTGTTCATCACTCATCAATGTCGCTCCCGATTAAGTTTACGGCTTTCGATTCCTGATTCGAAAATAGAAGGCATGGGCTCCTGCTGGCATTCCGACCGACGCCTTAATCCAACGACATGTCCAGTTCATGGAGTAGAAATGCCCACAGATCGGCAACCTCCTCAATGATTTTTGCCGTCGGTTTACCGGCTCCGTGTCCGGCACGTGTTTCAATGCGTATTAATACCGGCGCGTCTCCGGTATGCGCTTCTTGCAGGCGAGCCGCAAATTTGAAACTGTGGCCTGGTACGACACGGTCGTCTGTATCGGCAGTTGTCACAAGTGTCGATGGGTATTTCGTTCCTGACTTCAAATTGTGATACGGCGAGTACGCATATAACGCCTTGAATTCCTCGGGGTCGTCAGCCGATCCATAGTCGTCCACCCAATATCGTCCGGCGGTGAACTTGTGAAAACGCAACATATCCATCACACCGACAGCCGGCAGGCAGGCTCCAAACAAATCGGGGCGCTGTGTCATGACGGCCCCGACAAGTAAGCCACCATTGCTCCCCCCTTGAATCGCGAGCTTTTCGGTCCGAGTGTATTTGTTTTCAATGAGCCATTCGGCAGCCGCGATAAAGTCATCGAAGACGTTTTGCTTCTGGAGCTTGGTACCGGCTTTATGCCAGGCTTCGCCGTACTCACCGCCGCCACGCAAATTGGCCACCGCCAAGATCCCCCCCATTTCCATCCAAGCCGCCCGGCTGATCGAGAAACCGGGCGTGAGGGGAATGTTGAAACCGCCATATCCGTACAGCAATGTCGGATTCGAACTGTCGAGCTTCATCCCCTTCTTAAAGGCCAGGAACATCGGAATGCGTGTTCCGTCTTTGCTCTTGTAGAAAACCTGCTTGACCTCGAAATCGTCCGGATTGAAATCGACTTCCGCACGCCGGAGCAAATTACTCTTTCCAGTAATAATGTCGTAGCGATACGAACTTGGAGGAGTCGCAAAGCTAGAAAACGAATAGAACGTTTCCGTATCCGTTCGACTGCCGTTGAATCCGGATGCCGAACCGATTCCCGGGAATTCGACCTCGCGGACGAACTCGCCATTGGTCGTGTACATTTTGACTTGTGTGCGGGCATCCTTGAGATACTCCGTAATAAACAAGTTACCGACGAACCCGACGCTCGTCAGTGTTTCTTCGGCTTCGGGAACGATCTCGCGGAATTGATCTGGCTGCGGACGACGAATATCAATGGCAATCACCCGCCGCTTGGGCGCGTCCAGGTTCGACTTGAAATAGAAGACGGGGCCGTCGTTGCCGATAAACGTATATTCGTAATCGAAATTATCGATTAAGTCGATCGGCATGCCGTATGGCTCGGTCAAATCCTTGTAAAGGATGCGATAGCGGTCATCGGTCCCTTTCCAAACGGTAATGATCAGGTAACGACCGTCATCCGAAACACTCGTGCCAAATCCCCATTCGGGATGATCTGGGCGGCGATAGACCAGCACGTCTTCCGACTGAGGAGTTCCAACTCGGTGATAAAAGATCTTTTGATTCAGATTAAGATCCTGAAAGGCAGCCCCTTCTTCCGGCTCGTCGAAGCGACCGTAAAAGAATCCTTTGCCATCTTTGGTCCATGACGGTTCATTGAATTTCACCCAATTCAATTCATCAGAAAGGACCGTTCCGGAATCGATCTCCATCACTTTCCAGGTGTTCCAATCGGAACCGGCTTCGGCAATACCGTAAGCAAGGTACTGCCCGTCTTCGCTAAAGGCTGTACCGGACAGCGCCACCGTCCCGTCTTCTGACCAAGTGTTCGGGTCGAGCAGAACGGTCGGCTCGCCGTCGAGAGTCTCTTGCTTAAAGAGAACGTACTGGTTTTGCAGCCCGTCGTTCTTATAAAAGTAATAGCGGCCACCCTCTTTAAAGGGAGACCCGTACTTTTCATAATTCCACAAATCGGTGAGCCGTTTGATGATCGCTTCACGTTCCGGAATGGAATGTAGATAACCGAAGGTCACCTCGTTCTGCATTCCGACCCATTCGGCAACATCTTTCGATTCGCGGACGTCGTCTTCCAACCAACGATAGGGGTCAGGAACTTTCGTGCCATGATGGTCGTCAACATGTTCCACGCGGTGCGTCTCCGGATAGGTGAGAACTTTGTCAGCGGCTGACACCACGGACGTCAACATCAAGACAACTGTCAACACAGCCACGAGTTTCGTCATCTTTTCCTCCCGGATGTCGATCTCTTCGATGCGGTCCCTCACGGATGAACAGAGCAGGGTGTATTTAAGCCCAGGCGGAACAGAATGGGAAGAGCAGCGGGCCGATTCGTTCGGCTACATTAGGACATCGCCCTGGACGGCGAAGCATCGGTTTCATTTTCAAACGGAACGATCCATAATCGCGAGTGTCAGCAAATGGCATCATGCTCATTCTGTTGTGCGATTGTGGATTGTTAACAATGGAATCTCAAGATCAGCATCTCGTTACCTGAGGAGTCTGCCGCATATGAACCATACTCGCCTTGTCGCTGGAATCCTCGGGGTGGCTTGCTGGACAATATCCACCGGAGCAATCCTAGCCGACGAGCAAACGGAATCAGACAAACTGCAGTCGATTTTCGATGCCGAATGGGAATGGACTCTTCGCGAAAGCCCGACGTTTGCATCGAGCCTCGGCGACCCGCGTTACAACGCGAAATGGCCCAACCTCAGTCTCGAGGCGATTCGACGGCGACATGACCACCGAATCGCTGTGCTGAAACAACTCGATGCGATTGATCAAAACTCGCTCACATCTTCCGATCGACTCAACTACATACTATTCCGAAAGCAGTACGAGAACGATGTCGAAGCGTACCCGTACGGCTGGCATTTGTTTCCTCTGAACCAGCGAGAGGGCATCCAAGACGCAAACTCGCTCGCTGATTCACTCAGATTCGATTCGGTCCAAGCCTACGAAGACTGGCTGGCCCGGCTCCGTGTGTTTCCCGAGTACATGGATCAAACAATTGCGCTCATGCGCGAAGGAATACGGACCGGTCACGTGCACGCCAAGGTCGTGATGGATCGCGTCCCCAACCAAATCAAACGACAAATCGTCGACGACCCGTCGGCGAGCCTGTTCTTCAAACCGTTTCGCAGCTTTCCCGATGACATTCCCGAGGCGGAGCAAAACCGGCTGGCTGGTGAGGCGAAATCTGCGATTGCTGAAGATGTGGTTCCGGCTTTCGAACGCATGCAGTCCTTTTTCAACAAAGAATACCTACCGGCGTGCTACGAACGTGTGGGATTCTGGCAAATCGAAAACGGGCGAGAGTTTTATGCATTACGGGCCAGGCATTTCACGACGACGGATTTGACACCCGATGAAATTCACAACATTGGCCAAAGCGAAGTTCGGCGCATTCGAGAGGAAATGCACAAGATTATCAAGCAGGTCGGTTTTTCGGGGACCTTCAAGGAGTTTCTCACGCATCTGCGGACAGATCCCAAGTTTTACTACACCGATGCGAACGAACTGCTAGAGGCCTATCGCGCCATTTCCAAGAAGGTCGACCCGAAGCTCGTCACATTGTTCGGCAGACTTCCACGAATACCGTATGGCGTAGAACCAATCCCTATGCACATCGCACCCGACACGACCACCGCCTACTATCGACCACCGTCGGCAGATGGAATGCGGGCCGGAACTTACTTCGTCAACTTGTATCGCCCCGAAGTGCGGCCGACCTATGAAATCGAAGCGCTCTCGCTGCACGAAGCCGTCCCGGGGCACCATCTGCAGATTGCGCTGTCGATGGAGTTGGATAATCTCCCACCATTCCGGCGTTTTACCGGCTACACCGCGTTTGTTGAAGGCTGGGGCTTATACAGCGAGAGCCTCGGCGAAGAGTTGGGGCTTTATGAGGATCCCTATTCCAAGTTTGGACAGCTCACCTATGAAATGTGGCGTGCTGTCCGTCTGGTCGTCGATACCGGTATGCACCATTTGGAATGGCCACGGCAACAGGCAATCGACTTTTTCGCAGCCAATACTGCCAAGACAATGCTCGACATCGAAAACGAAGTCGACCGCTACATCGCCTGGCCGGGCCAAGCCTTGGCCTACAAGATCGGCGAACTCAAGATCAAGGAAATTCGCGCACATGCCGAAAAGGAATTGGGCGAAAAGTTCGACGTTCGCCAGTTCCACGATGTGGTCCTCGGAAGTGGAGCCGTCCCTCTCGACGTCTTGGAAGGAATCGTCAACGATTGGATTGCATCGCTCCAATAACGATTCGGACAAGCCACTCGCCAGGATTAAGGCGAGTCTTCAGACGACTCGAGGTTGTCGCTCGGACCGGAATCGCTGTCGGTCGGCTGATCGACGGCTGATTCTTCAGCAGAATCAACATCGCGATCGCTGTCTTCGTCTGCCGGTTCATCGAAGTCGTCAGCCGGCTGGATTTCGGGAAGTGTATCGGTCTCCTCGAAATCCTCGTCGACGACAACAAACAGCACTTTGACCGTTTTCAAGTCGACATTCTCATTTGTTTCTTTGGCGTGAAACTTAACTGGTCGCTTTGCACCCAAAACCGACGGCGACAGTTTCAATTGCATCTGACGCCACGCGTTCGCGGTCGAAGTGGCAACGTCGGCCTCAATGTCGGCTGCCGCAGCAGACGAGGCACGTTCGCGAGCATCAGCCAATTCCATTGCCTTATCATCGGAAGACAAGCCAAGTTTGGACACGGCTTCCTCCCCTAACGTGTTGATGGCGATCGGGTCTTCCAAGTGCAATTCTTGGAATTGACTTCCCTCCTTGAGCGCCATCAACGTCGATGAGAGTTGCTCGCTATTCGTTTCTACGAATACGGCAACCAACTGATCGCTGGCCGACCCCGCCTCGTCAGGTGATTGGCCGCCGGTCTGATCGGGAATGCCATTTCCTTGCAGAAGAAGTTGCAATGCCCCCACACCCTCGACACGATCCACAACGGTCAACTTGACCATGGCGATCGTTTCTCCGTTGTGGTCGAGCGCTTCGACGACATCCCCGACTTGGGCATGACCGAGATCGCTAACGCGAAAACTCAAATCTTTGGAAGCCGCTTCCACACGCGCGTCGCCAAGTTCGCCCGAACTCGCTTCGGCCATCGACCGTGAAGCGAATGCGGCCGATTCGCCAGACTCACGAACGTCGCGCGAATCAACCATGGCCAATCTTGTTGAGCCGGGGGATTCGTTGGAACCGACCGAATCATCAAAGCGGCTCGCCAACTGCGGATCGGCATTCGGAGAGTCCCAGTTGAATGTGACAAACAACGCCACAACGATACAAGCGGCGATTCCAGTGGCCATGTAACGCAGTACGGGTCGGCGATTCGCTGATTGCGGTGCCGCACCGACAAGCGCCGGTTGGTGATCGGGGAGCAAAGTTGCCCGTTCGGCAGCCTGCATAACCTGTAGACGGAATTCGTCAGGCAGCGCTCGTTGAGGAAGCTCTTTGAGCAACCCCGATATATCACCGAAACCCTTCAGTTGATCACGAACATCATCGGATTCGCGCAGCAGGCGCTCCACCTGCTCTCGCTCTTCATCCGTGGCCTCTGCGTCGAAGAACGCAGAGATCAAATCGTCATCAAACTGCTTCGACATCGGTAACCAAGACCCACTCAAAAGGGTAACGCACTCAAAAGGGTAACGCACTCAAGTCCAAACACGGTAGGAACTAACGGCACAGCCCCCGTCGCGAATGTCGATGCGCACCTAGTATCCTATTTAAGACGCTTAAACCAGGCAATAAGTTCCCACGAAATCTGAATCCGGTCGCCTCCCGCGAAAGTTATCGTTTGTACAGTAACACGCCCGCAGCCTGACCGAGTTCACTGTCGTGCGGTTGTCATTCCTACCCCACAAATGCCGCGCTGAAAACGTAATCTCGTTGACTGCCGCACGCATCGCCTCGAAGATGAATCTGGCGGTATCTGACTGGACGGTCGGTCGGCCCTCCCCTCACTCCGGCAGCGAGTTCGACATGCTCAATCAGTTTCGCGAGGTCGACAGAATCCTGCGGGGTGAGAAAACCAATCTCCCTGCGCTCCAATCAGGTCGAATCGACATCCAACCGCTACGGTTGGTGGTGGTCTTGATCATTCTGGGAATCGTTTACGGAGCATGTATGGGGTCATTTGCGGTCTTCCGCGGTGATAACGCCTCGATCATGCAACTGATTGCATCGACGGTCAAAGTACCGATCCTGTTTCTACTGACATTTCTCATTACGTTTCCATCGCTGTATGTCTTCAATTCCTTGGTCGGTTCGCGGCTGCGCGGCGATCAAATCGTCAGCCTATTCGTGGCATCGCAGGCGGTCACACTGGCGTTGCTGGCATCGTTTGGTCCTATCGTGGCATTTTTCTCAGTCAGTACGACCAGCTATCCGTTCATGATTCTCTTGAATGTGGTTGTCTTCGCAGTGTGCGGATTTTTGGGGCTTCGCTTCTTAATGCAGACTTTGCATCGAATCACTGTCGTCAAGAAAGCGCTGGTGGTTAACACAACCGACGACGCTGAAACACCGGACGACGCGTCTGAATCGCCAAGTGACGGCCCGACAAAACTGTCGGACGCCGACTTCGGACCGTTGGACGAATTAGCCGAACACATGCCGGATGACCAAGTCAAAATCGTGTTTCGGTGTTGGGTCGTCGTATTTGGATTGGTCGGTGCACAAATGGGATGGGTGCTGCGGCCATTCGTGGGAAATCCCGATATCGAGTTTGATTGGTTTCGGCAACGCGAGTCGAATTTCTTCGAGGCTGTTATCAATACGATCGAGCAGTTGTTCTCTCGATAAGCTTTGGCTCCACGAACGATTTTCTCCCTTCGTGTGTCGAGCTCTTGATTTCAGTCGTTCGCGGTTCGGCTTCAGTGACGGCGTTTCGAGCACGGTGATGGTATGAATTCCCAACCTGTAAGATTCATCGGTCTCTTACGATTCGGTTCACGGGGAATTCCCGCCGATTGGACTCCGAAGCGACTATGGAGATTGGCAGTAGCCACGGCCGCGTTGTCGCTGATCTACGGTGCCGTCATGGGCAGTTACAGCGGATTCTCAGGCGATTGGAACGCGCAAATCGTGTTCTCCGCCGTCAAAATGCCGCTCCTGCTGTTCGTAACATTTGCCATCGCGCTACCAAGTTTCTTTGTGCTCAATACAATCTGGGGATTGCGCGGCGAATGGCCTATCGTCATTCGAGCACTATTGGTCACTCAAGCGGCCGTAACGATCCTGTTGGTTTCGCTGTCACCATACGTGGCGTTTTCCTATGCATCGACGTCGAATTACCAATGGTCGGTCTTTATCAATGGAGTGATGTTTGCCATCGCCAGTTTTGCCGCCCAACTTCTGCTGCGTCGTGAATATGCTGCCCTCATCTTGATCGACCGCCGTCATCGCTGGATGCTCTGGTCTTGGATCTTTCTCTATTCCTTCGTGGGAATCCAAATGGCGTGGGTCTTGAGGCCGTTTATCGGTTCACCGAACAGCGACACTCGCTTCTTTCGCGAAGATTCGTGGGGCAACGCATACGTCGTAGTGTTCGATCTCGTGCATTCCCTGCTAACGAGCGCCTTCGTGCGGTAACGACCGATCATGGTGCAGCCGTCGCGTCCGGGACCGTCCGGAGTGGTTTTCCCGAGGCGCGCGATCGGTTACGATTCGAGTCGCGAATCCAATTTAGATTTCAATGATCCGAGAGGGCAATCATGGCGATGGGGCTTTTCAGTATCGGTTTGATGGAGTTGTTGATCGTCGGTGCCGGCGGCGGATTGTTCGGCATGCCGCCCGGTCCTCGTGACGCCGCTTATGTCCAATCCGCCGCAGCGGAATCCCTCATCTATATCGAGTGGGCCGAGCGGTCCCAAGGCACGCCGGGTGCCCCAGGGATCGATGGGTTCGTAGCCGACCCCGAGATCGACTCCTTCGTCGCCGACTTCGAAAAAGCCTTGCAGTCGATGATCGACACTGAATTGCAAAACGCTTCTCACGAAGAACAAATCGTGGCGAAGCACACCTATCCGCTCGTCAAATCAATTCTCAATGGTTCTGGCTGTCTGGCCATCGGCTTTGATGAGACAAAACTTCAAGCAGCGACAGCTTTGGCTGGACCGGAGGCAGCCATTGTTGGAGTCCAGGCCGCGCTCGTTGTGCATCCCGTTGACCCGGACGATGCTGCGGAGCATATCCGCGAACTGTTGAACTTGCTGCCACCAGATCTGCGAACGGACAATCTCGATCATCAGCAGTTCCCGCTCCCGGTTCCAGGGGCCCAATTATTCTTACATCGTCACGAAGACTACTTCATTGTCGCATTCGGAGAAGCAACTCTTGAAACCGTCATCTCCGGCCTTTCTGGCGATTCACCGGGGCTGTCAACCAATTCCCGATTCAACCAGGCTATGCAAGCCGTTCTATTGGACAGAACCGCCGGACTGGGTTGGATCGATCTCAAAGGAATCATTCAGACGGTGTCGACGGTCCTCGGCCCTCAGGGAGCAATGGTTAACGCCGCCGTAGCCATGGCGGGCGCCGACACCATTGATTCGGTCGCTACTTGCAACGGGCTAATAGATGGCCAGTTTGTTTCTCGTATATTTGTCGACACCGGAGGAAAGACTGAAGGAATACTCAGCTTGGCCGCCGGCCGCGCTATCGGCAATGCCGACCTCAATAAGATTCCCGCGGATGCCGATCTGGCTGTCGCATTCAGTATCAACCTTTCAAAAGTTCTTACAGCGGCCCGAACAATCGTGGGAACGGCCGACGCCCAATCGTTGGAAGCCATGAACGGAATGATCGGGCAACTCGAAAACGAACTCGGAATGTCGATCGAAGATGACTTGCTGGAAGCAATCGACGACGTGTGGACCATCTACGATTCCCCGTCGGCTGGCGGGTTCTTTTTCACAAGTTTGATTGCGGGCGTGAATGTCAAAGACCAGACCAAGGCAGAGCAAACTTTCGCGAAGATCGTAAATTTGGTTGAAGAATCGGTCCCTGGAGAATTCGGTGGCGACTATCGCCGTGCCGTACTTCTCGAAAATCGAGAATTCAAAGGCCGGACGATTTACTACATCAACACGATTGGCGATGACGATGTGCCGGTGGCCCCCGCATTTTGCCTGGTCGAGGGTCAAATCCTCGTGGCGTTGCACCCGCAGACTATCAAGGCGCACTTGACATTTTTGGATTCCGGCGACACAAATTTTGCAGCACAACGAAACCGGGGCCTCCGGGAATCGGACGGCGAATTGATCTGTCTGACCTACTTCGAAACGCGGACGCTGCTTCGCTATATCACGGCGATTGCACCTTTCGTCGCGCAAGTCATCTTCAGCGAAGCCCAACAGGACGGTTTCGAGATGGATATTTTCTCACTCCCATCCGCTCGTGCGATTCTGCCCTATTTTCACAATTCCGTTGGCACGGTAACGCGGACGCCGAACGGCCTGATGAGCGAATCGCGTGGCGGTATCCCATATCTGCCAAGTGGATTTCTTGGAGGGATGCTGTTGCCGTTAGTTTATGTCGGCGGGATATCTCCATTCATGATGTTTTAAAAGCCCCAAGACCCGGTGGATTAATGACCTGTCTGCGCATCGGTATCCTCACCCCGACGAAGGGGGACAACCATGCAGCACGGTTGGAATATGGTGGTACCAGGCAACTCACAAACAATTACTAGGCCAGTCATCTTATAAACAACTTCTTATGCCGACCAAAAACCGAGGAGCTGATCTTGTCGTTCGCGCATTGTCAGTCGCCGGATGCAGACATCTGTTTGCCCTTTCAGGCAATCAGATCATGCCACTGTTCGATGCCGCGATCGATTCAGACATTCAGCTATTGCATACCAGGCACGAAGCCGCCGCCGTGCATATGGCCGATGCATGGGGCCGATTGACAGGCCGCCCGGGCGTCGCGGCAGTCACCGCAGGTCCCGGTTTCGCCAATACCCTTTCCGCTCTCTACGTGGCATCGGTGGCCGAGTCGCCGTTGGTTTTACTCAGTGGTGCGTCGCCAAATCGACTGGCGGGCCGCGGCGCTTTTCAAGAAATGCCACAAGCCGAAATCGCCGGTCACGTCGTTAAAGCATCGTGGTCGGCTACCGATCCAGCACACCTTGGCCGTGACATCTCCCGTGCGTTTCGCATCGCCTCTTCCGGCCGCCCCGGTCCGGTTCACTTAAGCTTGCCGGTCGACCTCTTGGAAGGCGATGTTGACCGACAACTCGCAAAAGATCTCCAGCCGGCTGACTTCCATCCGACACTCAGTTTGATGGATGGCCAAACCGCTGAACAAGTTCTCGAAACGCTGCGGCACGCCGAACGCCCGTTAATTCTGACGGGACCAGCGAGTGTGCATGGCGATGACGAGCAGGGTTTGAGCGAATTAGAGGAACAAATCGGTGTACCGGTCATTCCCATAATTCATCCTCGTGGAGTTGCCGATCCCAACTTAGGCAAGGCCGCACAGGCCATTTCTCAGGCGGATGTCGTCATGCTTCTCGGAAAGCGGCTCGACTTTTCGCTTCGCTTTGGTTCCGCGCCGACATTTGATCCTTCCTGTCGTTGGATTCTGATCGATGCCGATTCCTCCGCAATGACGGAGAACGCACAGGCCATCGGCGACAATCAACGCATCCTGTTGAGTGACTTAGCGGACACACCTCTTGTTGTCCAAAGATTGGTTCAATTCTCAAATGGCAACCAGCATTCCAATCGAGAATGGCTACAAGAGGTCAAATCCTTTCAGGAGTATCGCCCGGTCGAATGGCAATCTTTGAGTTCGTCAAGCGACGGTCCTTTGCATCCGGTCGAATTGTGTCGCGAGGTCCAGAAGTCACTCGACCAGGACGATGACGCCGTCTTGATTGCGGACGGCGGAGAATTCGGCCAATGGGCTCAGGCCGGCTTGTCTGCCCAGCACCGAATCATCAATGGTCCATCGGGAGCCATCGGAAGCGCGTTGCCCTTCGCCGTTGCTGCCCGCTTGGCATTTCCCGAGTCGACGATTGTGACAGCCTTGGGTGACGGAACTTTCGGTTTTCATCCCATGGAGTTCGACACAGCGGTACGCTATGAATTGCCGTTCATCGCGCTCGTGGGCAACGATCATTGCTGGAATGCTGAGAATCAGATTCAGTTGCGTGACTTCGGTCCCGACCGACTGATTGGATGCGAACTTTTGCCGACGCGATACGACCGCGTCGCCGAAGCGATGGGAGGCCACGGCGAGTACGTTGCTAATGTGAACGACCTACCTTCGGCTTGGCAGCGTGCCCTGCAGTCGTCTCTACCCACCTGCGTCAACGTCGAGATTTCGCGTCATGCGGCTCCCAAGTTCAACTAAGTGACCGTCGCAATAACGGAACTTTCAACCCTGAATGACATTCACTCCGGCCGTTCGTCGACCTGACGGAGGGCGGGTCAACAGCCTTGTCGCCCTTTAACCTTGACACACATAACGCTGCTATGTATTTTACCTAATGCTGCTAGGCATTAGAACTGAGGCTCACTGTGATCTCCAAAGAACTTGTCGCCGCATCGTCTCGGCCACTCATTTTGGCCATCCTTTCGAAGGGAGAGGACTACGGTTATTCGATTATTCAACAGGTTCGCGAATTGTCGGACAACAAAATCGAGTGGACCGAAGGAATGCTGTATCCCGTGCTACACCGGCTGGAGAAGGAAGGACTGATCGTGGCGACGTGGAAAGAATCCGATTCGGGGCGGAAACGCAAGTATTATCGACTGAGTGCAACAGGCGGCGAATCGTTGCGCCGCGAGCGTGAGCAATGGTTTGCGGTCCACACGACACTTGGAAAATTATGGGGACGAAGACTGTGTGTCAATTAGACGACCTTGTCGATTCTTGGAAACAGCGTGCCAGAGAATGCGAATCGTTGCGATCCAACGATATCCTCGAACTCGAACAGCATCTGCGAGATTCTGTCGATTCGCTTTCCACCACGGGATTGGATATTCAAGAATCCTTTATCGTGGCCCTGCATCGGATCGGCAACACCGACCAGCTTGGAATCGAGTTCAATAAGACCAACGGTGGTTTCGTTTGGTCCCGACGAATCTTTTGGATGGTCGGGGGATACATTTTGTTGATGCTAGCCCGATTGACAATCGACGCGTTTGTTGACGCATTTCAACTGGTAGTCAACTCGCTCGGTCTTACGCCGAAACTTGCTGCAATCTTGGGAGCTTCGTTGACGGTGGCGATTTGGTTAGGACTCCTTCGTCTAATGTGTTCAACGGCTAGCGGGTCGTCGGCATATCTACGGACACGCATACCGGATTTCAGCCGTTGGTCGGCTATCTGGTTATCGGCAAGCATATTATTAGTGTATGTGGTGGCCTACGCTTCAAAACTCACTTCACATTTTGTCATGTTTCGATCCCTCGGCACAAACGACTTCAGTCAAATGGCGATAATCAACGCTTACTTTGAAGCCGCATGGAGCCCGTTGCTATTTCTGATTCTTGTTCTAACCGCGGCGTCACTTAAACGGAGAGTGTTTCACCCGTCGACGGCATAGCAGGCGAACAATTATTGCATCCTGTCTCGCAGAGCGATCTTCAATCACTTATGGGCGTTTCTGGCTCGCGGGCGCAAGCTATCATAGAAAACAACGCCGTTGTGGCAGCCACAGGTCACCGGAAGACACTGCCGAGTCACCTATTTCAGCGGCCCGATCACGATTCGCCCGCTTCGTGGTCTGCGATTCCCAGCGACTGCATTCGACGGTAGAGCCTTGCACGTGGAATCCCCAGGAGCTCGGCAGCTTTACTTTTGTTGTATCGGGATTGACGCAACGCGTTTTCGATTTGCTCGGCTTCCGCCGTGGCAAGATAGGCTTCGAGCGGCATCGCTTGAGACTCCACTATCGGCCCCAGTTTTTGAGCATCTTCGCCGGTGCGGAATCGAAACGGTAAATGCTTCGGGAGAATCATAGAAGCATCGCAAGCCGCATGGCTTTCATTGACAACAGTTTCGAGCTCGTCCAAGTTTGCGGGCCAATTGTATTCACGAAATCGATCCCAAACCTCGTCTGAAAAACCAGTCAACTGCCGTTCGCTTCGCCGATTTCGCCTTTCCAGAAAATGCTGGGCCAGCGGTTCGATGTCGACACGGCGCTTGCGCAATTCCGGAATCGCAATTTGCAATGGTGTGATCATGTAATAGAAATCGTCGCGAAGTTGCTCCGCCTCAAATGCCGTTTCAGGTGGGATTAACGACGAAGCCATCAATTGCATATCAGGGCGATCGGCTTTCGGCTTCTCGTAGGCCGTGACAATGCGTTCCTGCAAATCGCGCGGTAGGGATTCAACATGGGCAAGAAACAGAGTACCGGGACTCAGCGCAGGGACGGCAGACATGTCGTCATCCTGCTTGAAGAGCCGAAAGAGAGTGTTCTTTAATGCCAACGCCGATAACCTTCGACAGTCCAACGGCACAAATGCACGGTTCCCCATCGCACTGTTGTAGTGGATAACACGTGCAAAATGCTCCTTACCAACTCCGCGCGGCCCGCTAAAAGTCACAGGAGAATTCGTCGCCTGGGCGAGCCCCAGTTGTTGCAGTACGCGGTCCATTGCCTGACTTTGGCAAACTGATGATTCCAACGCGTACTTTTGGCGCAGCGTGATTCGCAGCGATGCCAGCTCCGCATGCAGTTGCTGCGAATAGGGTACAGGCTCGGCGCTTGTCGAATCGTCCAACGGTAAGACGACGCCAATAACACCGGTAACGCGTCCCTTGTCGTCGCTTAACGGTGTGAAGTGAACCTGCCGCGATAGAGAGCTTCCATTCCGATGAACAAAATGCGTGGGAACAATGGCGTGTTGTCCGTCGTACACCGAAGGTGGAGGACACAGGCAACCCGTGATGGAATCGATCACTTCGGGGTCGGCCTCGGTGTTGTAGTGGCACAGCTTTCCCACAACATCGGCTGACAGCCAACCGGTCAATTGTTCGCAGGCCTCGTTAAAGAACTCGACCTGCCGATTGCCATCGAGAAGAAAAACCGGGGAAGCCACGGAATTGAGGCGCGTCTCCAGTTTTTTGATGCGTCGCTGACGGCCGGCCATTACAGTAAGTTTTCCCTTGCAATCGCTGTCGGTCATTTTCTTGGGGCGGCCCGTCGCAGTCATTATTGTAACAATGTCACCCCCAGGAAAACGAACAATCTGATTGAAGTTGGAACGGAATAACGGTTCGCTCGGTGAATGGGTTTGCATTTTCAGCAAGATCGTGAGAGCCTCGGTGAATAGAAAATCATCCCCCTCATACCGTTTGGACACTTTGTCAGTCGAGCGCAGAATCGAAAGAAGTCGAAATGAGCCGTCGCACCACTCCCCATCAAACGTCAGTCAACCGGCGCCATTTCATGCAAGGAAGTGCCGCAACATTTTTGACGGCTGCTTCCTATCAACGAGTCCTCGGAGCCAACGAACGGATCGGTGTCGGATTCATCGGTTACGGACTGATTGGAAAGCGGCACGTAATCGACTTTCAAGAACAGCCTGACGTTAATATGGCTGCAATTGCCGAGGCCCATCATGGGCGCCTCGCCGAAGCAGCCGATTTCATCGGCGGAAACGTCAAACCGTATGAAGATTTTCGCAAGCTACTCGACGACAGCAACGTTCACGCGGTTGTCGTCTCAACCCCCGACCATTGGCACGCGCCGATGACGATGCTGGCCTGCGCCGCAGGAAAAGATGTTTATGTCGAAAAGCCGCTCACATTGTTTGTCCACGAAGGTCGCTGGATGGTCGACATTGCCAACCATTACGAGCGCGTTGTGCAGGTCGGTACGCAACAACGTTCCGGTCCTCACTATCGACAAGCCAATGAGCTAATTCGCTCGGGTGCTATTGGGGATGTTGTTTCCGTCAGCATGGGAGCGTTCCGCAACATTATGCCGGGTTATGGCAGCCCCGCCGATGGTTCCCCTCCAGCCGAGTTCGACTACGACATGTGGTTGGGCCCTGCTCCGTTAAGGCCGTACAATGCCAATCGGGGAATCTATCATTTTCGCTGGTTCTGGGATTATTCCGGCGGGCAGATGACCAATCTTGGACAGCATTCGCTGGATATCGTGCATTGGATTCTCGAAGCAAATCAGCCGCTCGCGGTAAGCAGCGCAGGTGGCAGATTTTGCTTGCAGGATAACGGTGAGACCCCCGATACGCAGGATGCCATTATGGAGTATCCGGGATGGACCGCGACCTGGTCGCATCGCGAAGGCAGCCGGGGCCGATCCGAAACCGGCGGACTCGATTTTCACGGAACGCGGGGGAGCTTGAAGATCTCGCGCGGTGGATTCCAAATTACTGCCGATCGTCGCGTTCATCCTTCAAACACCGTCCCGCAATTCACGGGTGCTCATCCGGTCGGTGGTCCCCAAGCAGTCGCAGAACCGGCCGGCGAACGAACGTGGACGAAGCCGATGACCAACGACAACGGGGATTCACGAGAACAATTCAAGTTGCACGTGCGAAATTTCCTCGATTGCATGCGAACGCGCCAGCAGCCCGTCTCCGAATTGGAAAGCGGACACCGCGTGGCAACCGTTTGCCACCTTTCGAATCTCTCGTTGAGGCTGGGACGAAAACTCCGTTGGGACTTTGAAAACGAAACGATCATCGACGATCCGGAAGCGGCGGCCCTGCTCTCTCGACCGTACCGCGCACCTTGGGACGCGGAGTTGCGAGGGATTGGAGTGCCGACAACTTCGTGAAGGACAACGATTACGGCCCTGCCAAGCAAACATCCGCCCTCAAGCGCATGGTTGGCCCCAGTTTGCGAGCCTCTTCGGCGATCGCGCGCAGCGTTCGACCATTGACCGGGTGGACATACTCGGGATCGAGTTCCGCCAGCGGGACTGCCACAAACGGACGGGTGACAATTTCCGCGTCGGGAATTTGCAATCCGTCGCCATCGATGATCTCAGAGTTGAACAGCGAAATATCGAGATCGATCGTACGCGGACCGTTGGGATTCGCCGGATCGCGCTGCCGCTTTAGTTCACGTTCGATCGCCGCAATGGCGGTGCGCCGTAGCTCAACTGCGGAAAGTTCCGTTTCCAGCAACACAGCAGCGTTTAAGAAATTCGGTTGATCATCGAACCCGACCGGGGCACTTTCCCAGACTTGAGAGACTGCTTGAATCGCGCCGTATCGGGTGAGTGCAACGTACGCCGCCGGCAAATTGGCCTCGGGCGCGATATTTGATCCGAGCGAAATATACGCGTAGTTCCAGCGAGCCGCAGAATTATGCGAACTGAAACTTCGCAGGTTTTTGGTCTGCCCGTTCTGCTCAGCCATGTCGAGCCAATTACGAACCTCCGCCCAGGGAATCGCCTCTGTCCCGTTCGATCGCAATTCCCACAGACCGGGCGAACCGTAATGCCCCTGGTTTTTCGACGCTGACACGCACTCGTTTTACACGTTCGTCGGTCATGCAGCACTTCGCAATTTCTTCGGCGAGAGCTTCCACCAAATGAAACCGAGAATTCTCGACAAAGTCGATGATGTTTTTGGTAATCGTGCGGTAGTTGACGGCGTCGCTGATATCGTCGGTCTCTGCAGCTCGGCGTGTGTCGGTGAACAGAATCACGTTAATCAGCGTGTCCTGCCGATTGTTCCGTTCATCTTCGTTGATCCCAATGATCGTTCGTACGAGAAGATCCTTGATTTCAATTCGGTCAAGCATAACGATAAGCACTCACAATCGACTGACGAGGGCCTTTCCAGTAAACCGTCGTCTCAATGACGGCTGAACTCCCGAATCTGCCGGCAACACACGATTAACGGCTCTTCAAGGCTTGATTTGATAAAGGAATTCAAGTCGAACGCCAATTGACAAACAAGGCTTTTCTGAAAATATCTTGCCGAACAGCATTATTGCTAAATTCGATTGTAGGACTCGGCTGCAGCACTGACCACAGAAAACCTCAATCTCAACACCAACAAGACTGCTGCCGTCGAGCCGGACAAGCTCTCTCTTTAATCGGAATGAAAAGCACTCAGCAAATCAATTATGGTTGACCAACAAAGCATTTCTGACAGCTGGGCCGAGCGTGGATTCAGTTGCGACTCGTGGACAGACCCACCCGGTCAACGCTGGGAGGCTTTCACACATGCGACCGATGAAGTTGTCGTGGTGATGGAGGGAACGATGGAGTTCGAAGTCGATGGCGAGATTCTCCATCCCGCCATTGGCGAAGAGATACTGATTCCGGCGAAGACTTTGCATTCCGCACGCAATATCGGATCAACCACCGCGCGCTGGCTGTACGGTTACAAGCACGGTTAAAGCGTATAACGCTGCCTTGTGGCCGCGAGAATTGCGCTTTGTTCAATGATCGCCGGTTCCCACGAGCCAGAAACGCCCACAAACAAGAGAAATCCACTCTAGTAATTGCAGGACACGCCACTTGCGAATGATTTGGTTTGCGTGGTTCGTCTCATCTCAGTGCAAAAAGAAAAGGGCCGGCAGCGCTATTCGCGTGCCGACCCAAGTCGTTTCTTGTTGATCTCGATGAAACGGTCAAACCATTTGGCGAGTCCGTCAATCGATTCTGTTCACGATTAAACGGCCTTAAAAATGCCAGGTGTCGGAATCGCATAAGCGCCGTTGGCATCCGGCAGGCTTGGCGGATTGGCATCCCAGGCGAACTTTTCGGGCATAATGCTGATGTCCGAATTCAGGGCCTCTTCAAACGTGACCTCCTTACCGGAGTAAGTAACCAATCGGCCGAGAATGGCGGTCATCGTACTCAAAGCGCCGTTTTCGCCTTCGTTGTACGAATGGCCGGCACGAATCGCCGCGAACAAATCATCGTGTTCCTGCTGGTAAGGATCGATTTTCTTTTCGCGGTATCGCCATTTGTCGTCGCCGGAAGTAATGCTGGCGCCACTGATATTGGCAACACCCTTGGAACCGTGCGCGTATTCAGAAACGCTGTTCCAAACGTTGCGAATATGGCGGCACTCGCTGAACATCGGCGTGCCGTCTTCGTACTCATACTGCACGGCGAAATGGTCAAAAATTTCGCCGTACTTGGGATCCGTTCGAACTTGACGTCCACCCATTCCGCGGGCCTTCACCGGGTAACCATCCATCACCCAGTTACAAACGTCGAGGTTATGAATGTGTTGCTCGACAATGTGGTCACCACACAGCCATGTGTAGTAGTACCAGTTGCGCATCTGGTACTCCATTTCGGAGCTGACTTCGTCGCGTGACTTACGAGGATCCCAAACACCGCCACCATTCCAATAGCAACGAAGTGCAATGACGTCGCCGATGGCACCATCTTTGATTCGCTTCATCGTTTCGAGATAGGTGTTCTGGTGGTGACGTTGGAGTCCAACGCCGACGGCCAAATTCTGCTCTTTTGCGGCACGAACCGAATTCAGCACTTGCCGAACGCCGGGGGCGTCGACGGCAACCGGCTTCTCCATAAACACATGCTTGCCGGCATTGATGGCCGCTTCAAAATGAATTGGGCGAAATCCCGGAGGTGTCGACAGAATGACCAGATCGACATCGCTGGCCAGGACCTTTTGGTAAGCATCGAAGCCAGTGAATTTGTGATCATCATCGACCTTTACGCGATCGCTCTTGTCGCCAAGGCTCTTGCTAATTGCTTGCAGGCCTTCATCGAGACGATCACCGAAAGCATCTGCGACTGCGACCAACTCCACCGGACCTTCGGTCGACAGGGCTTGCCGGGCAGCGCCTCGGCCACGGCCACCGGCACCAATCAAACCGACTCGAATCGTGTCGTTGCTACCCGCGAAAGCACCGGAAGCAACATTCAGGCTTCCCAGCACACCGGCACCCAGAGCCGCCGCAGTTGAACCTTTCAGAAAATCCCGACGTGACGCTGAGTGGCTGATGTTTTCTTTCATGGAAAGCTCTCCGTTCGAATGGACGTGACAGTATGTTGACTTCGATTGAAAAAAGGCATTTGGCTCGGCCCGATCAGGTCGGACACGAACATTTCAGGTGACTAATCGACCAGTGTAGATAGTTTGGGCGCATCGACGCCGAAAACTCAATCCCCGGAATACAAAAAGTGGACAAAACCAGTGAACAAATCCACCATCAGAGGACCAAATCAGTCGTCGTTTGTGACATCTTCGGCATCGAGTTTGAGTTTTTCACGAGTCGCCTTATCTGGAACGTTTAGGGGGCGAATCACCCGAAAGCCGACGTGGATCGCGTCTGTGTGATACCAAATACTTTTGGGAATTTGCGGATCCTGTAACTTCCATTCGTCGCTCGATTCAAATCGGGCTGAGCTGCGCAGTCCGTCGGGGTCGTCGTCCCAAGAACCGCCGCGCACAATTCTCGGATATAACGTGGTCGGGACGGCCACGGGACTTTCAACGGTTTGGCCCTTCGGGTACTTGCTGTATTGTTCGGGAATGTATTGGTCGAGGACCCATTCCGAAACGTTGCCATGCATGTCGTACAACCCCCAGGGATTCGGCTTCTTTTGGCCGACCTTTTGATACTGATCGTCGGCATTGTCGTAGTGCCAGCCGAAATCATCGAGGTCGCCCGGATCATCACCGAATGAGTAAGCGGTAGTCGTCCCAGCCCGGCAGGCGTATTCCCACTCGGCTTCGGTCGGCAGACGATAGTAATGGCCCGTTTTCGCGGAAAGCCAGCGGCAATACATCTTCGCGGCTAATTGCGTCATGCAGATCGCCGGATAGTCATCGTGGCCCATCCCGAATGTCATGTCAGTGTATGGTTTGGTCGGACGGGTAACAGCATCGGCCACCACATCGAGTTCGGTCGGTTCGAGTTGGGCAATTTCCCGGCGTTGAATATCGAGATTGAAACTCCAAATATCGTATTCGTCCCAAGTCACCTCATGCTTGCCCATCCAAAATGGCTCGATGCGGACTTTCACTTGAGGACCTTCATCGTCGTTGCGGTCCTCTTCGTCTTCCGGGCTACCCATCATGAATTCACCACCAGGGATGGGCACCATATCAAATGTCACGTCGGTACCGCCGATCTCCTCGGTGTACGGCTTCATCTCTGCGGCAGACTTCGCTTCGGCGTCATCACCCCGAACGGAACCTGCAAGCATTACCAAAGCAAGCGGCACGAGCAAAGCGGGCACTTGCCAAACGACAACACGCGTTTTTACCTTAGACATCAAGTGGGTACTCCGAAGTGGTGAATCGTTATTCGATTCAAAAGCGATGAGGATTCGAAATGCCGTACGTTGCTTCTTGGTCGGGGCGAGCAGCCATGCTTGTTGTCTTCCTCTCGGTGCCGAGTATGGTGACAGCAGAGGAGACGTCGCTACGTCTGTTTCAGTACGCACAACGGCATATGGGCGTTGACTTTCGGATTTCATTATACGCAGGCAATGAGGCGCTCGCAAATCAGGCTTCCGAGGCAGCGTTCCAACGGATCAAAGTTCTTGATTCGATTATGAGTGACTACGATTCGACTAGCGAATTGATGCGTCTTTCGAAGAGTTCGGGTTCCCGGCAAGCTTTGCGGATTAGTCCGGAATTGCAGTATGTGCTTTGCCGATCAATCGACCTTTCCCAACGTACAAACGGCGCATTTGACGTCACGGTCGGCCCTTACGTCCGACTTTGGCGTCGGGCCCGCAGGCAAAAACGCCTTCCCGACAGTGACCGACTCGCAGAGGCTGAAGAATCGGTCGGCTGGAGATTGTTGCATCTGCATTCCGGCAACTGCACGGTGTCGCTCGCAAAACCAAATATGCGACTCGACCTGGGAGGCATCGCCAAAGGATACGCAGCCGACCAAGCGCTAGACGTGATTCGTCGAAACGGTATCAGCCGTGCTATGATTGACGCCAGTGGCGATATCGTGATGGGAGCTCCGCCACCGGGACGTCCGGGGTGGCAAATCGGCATCGCTCCACTGGAGAGCCCCGACAGCAGTCCAAGCCGCATGTTGAGCCTGCATAACTGCGCCGTCGCAACCTCGGGTGACGCCTTTCAGTATGTTGAAATCGACGGCGTGCGCTACTCCCATTTGGTGGATCCCGCGACCGGCATCGGATTGACCGGTCGTAGCAGTGTCACCGTCGTCGCAACCGATGGAATTACAGCCGACAGCCTGGCGTCGGCCGTAAGCGTATTAGGCCCCGAGCGTGGATTAGAGTTCATCGAGCGCCATTGTGATGCCGAAACACTGATCGTTGTTGCCGACAAGAATCGTAAGACACCGGTCGAATCCAGCGGGCTGTCGCGACTTTACAGTCCACAACTGAAAACTGAGCATTGAAAACCGAAAACTCGATTATTCAAACGGCCATGCGATCGGTGCAATGACCATCGTAACGGCCCAGACGATCAAGCTCAGCGGACCGCCGATTCGCAAATAGTCGCTGTAACGGTATCCGCCCGGACCGTAGACCATAAGATTCGTTTGGTAACCGATCGGCGTCGCAAAGCTGGCAGCAGCCGCAATCATCACGCTGATGGCAAACGGCATGATGTTGGCATCCAAGTTCTGCGCGGTCGCTACAGCAACAGGAAAGATCAAAACTGCCGCCGCCTTGGCTGTAATGAGGTTGGTGAACACCATCGTCACAGCATAGATTGCCGCCATGGCAATCAGTGGCTCCTTGCCGGCCAGCCCAACCAATGAATTGGCGACCAAGACGGCCGCCCCGCTCTTCTCCATGCCTTGGCCAATGCCCATGCCTGCGCCCATGACGAGCAAAACACCCCAGTCGATCGAACGTTTTGCTTCAGAACCACGGCAGCAACCGGTGGCAATCATTAATCCGGCTGCCACCATGGCTGCCTTTAACATCGAAAGCAGTCCCAAAAACACGCAGAATACCATCAACGCCAGAATCAACCGCGCCACCCATGCCAGCTCGTGCCGACGCGGTGCCGAGTCTTCCACCGCACTCACAAGGAAGAAGTCGCGGGAATTCCGCTGCAGTTCGCGAAACGAACGATGGGCTTCCAGCAGCAGTGTGTCGCCGGGCTGCAGAACAATGTCACCAATCTTTTTGTTCACACGCTGTCCGTCACGTGCAACCGCCACAACGGCTGCGCCGTAGCGTCCGCGAAATTTGGCGTCGCGAATGGTCATACCGGCAAACGGACAACTATTGGAAACGACCGCTTCAATCAAAATCCGTTCCGACCGCGGTCCATCAAGTTGAAAATGCAGATCCGTCGCCGGAATCAGCCCAGGAATATTCCGAAGTTCGACGACCGATTCCACGATGCCGACAAAAATCAGACGGTCATTGGCCTGCAAACGCTCCTCCGACGAGACCGCCGCAAGAATGTGTCCCTGCCGATCGATCTCCATCAGATACATACCCGCAAGATGCCGCAGCCCCGCCTCTTCGATCGTCTTGTCAACCAGCGGGCTACCAGACTCGACCAACATTTCCACAGTGAATTCGCGCGGGTCGTCGAGTGGCGTAATCGCCGGCTTTCGATCAATCAGCAGCCACCGGGAACTCACGACGATGTAGATCAGGCCCAGAACCGTTGCCGGCAAGCCAACCTGCCCGATTTCGAACATCGACAAACTGCGGCCGCTCGCTTTGACCAGCAGATCGTTCACAACCAGCGTTGTACTTGTACCGATCAGCGTGCACAGACCGCCCAAAACGGCAGAAAAACTCAACGGTATCAACAACTTCGATACGGAAAGTTGGTACTTTTTGCACCAGTCAGAAATGACCGGCATCATCATGGCCACCACCGGCGTATTGTTGAGGAATGCGCTCGCGAAAGCCGTCGGAAACATCACGCGCGATTGCGCTCTCGAAACCGACTTCGGTTTGCCGAGCAGCATTTGACCTATGAATTCCACCGCCCCAGTCAGGCGCACCCCTTCGGCAACGACAAACAAAACGGCAACCGTAATGAGACCGGCGTTCGCGAATCCGTGGAAGGCGTCGTCGGGCTCAATCACTCCGGCTAATAGCAATACCGTCAGGCCGGCCAGCAACACCAAGTCGGCCCCCGCGCGCAAGAACGACAGCGCCAGCACGACGCCTGTTAGCACGCTCAATGTAACTGCGATTTGCCAATCCATGACAACGCGTTTATTCCGATTCCAATTTCCGCAGAGCCTGCAAGACGTCGTCGTGTAACGGTCCATTCGTTACAACGACGCCCTTATTCGCTGACAGTTCGTGACCGTGAGTAAATTCCAAAGGCTTGCCGTAAACATCCGTCACAGTGCCGCCCGCCTCTTCCACGACAAGAACTCCGCCGGCGTGATCCCAAATCTTCTCCGTGTAATCCGGACGGGTCGGCAACCGGAGATAAATGTCCGCCTCGCCTCGTGCGACGACGGCATACTTGGCTTGGCTGTCGAGTCGAACGGGAGGCTGGGTAATCCCCAGGCTTTCTGCGATCCGGGCCGAAGCGCTATGGGAACTGTGCCCCGATTCGACCGATTCACAGAATCTTGCCTCGGATGGATTTTCTGTGCGACTCGATTCGACGGGCGAGTCGCCTCTTCCATTTTCCAACACAGTGACATGGCACCCCGCGCCCCGAATCGCTGTAAACACCACGCCGGTCATCGAATCGTCGGAGGCATACAGCGGCAAGTTGGGACAGGCCAGCGCCGCGACTTTGATTTCTCCCTGGACGATCAGCGCCAGCGAAACGGCATACTGTCCGCCGCGGAGAAATCCTTTCGTACCGTCGATCGGATCAAGCGTCCAAAAACGGTCGCTGTATTCGTGGGCGCCGCCCCGATCAATCCATCGGCAAACCTGCTCAGGACTACCATCGATTCCCTGTGCAGCCAACTCACTGCAGACCGCATCGAGGAAAACGCGGTTGTCATCCTGCTGTAACTCGTGCGAATCTTCCTCGCCGATCACTGGGTCGTCGGGGAACTCCTGTTCCAGAATTCGACAGACGACCGCTTGGCTGCCAAAGTCTGCGACCGTTACCGGGCTGCGGTCTTTCTTTTCCAAGACCTCTTCCGTAATCGTGCCTTGGATACGCCGGCATAAAAGCGCAGCGGCCTGCACGGCCTTCTCTGCAACTTCTCGCTCCTGTCCGAAGCCTTCACTCATCGCGCTGAAATCTTCCTTAGTTTTCCAACAAACCCGACCGACATCGCCGGTGATGACAATTCGACGGTCTGGTGTATCGGATGCAGCAGCCCCGGTCAATTCGATCCCAGCATAATTGACAGCAGGTCGGCCTGAATTGGGTCACGACCGTGGCAAATCGATCGGCCGATTCGACTCTGCGCTACGAGTGATGGCTTCAGTGAATTCCATGTATTTGACACCCGTCGCGAAGTTCGTGAACACAACCGGCTCTTCGCCGCGGATGGCTCCAATGAATTCTTCCTCGACGCGCCACCCGCCCTGATCCTCCGGTGCGATGTCAACCAGCCGCAGTTCGGGATCTTCGGCCTGCCCCGCGAATAACTGCTCTTCAGCGCCGAATTTAACCTTGATGGTCCCCTGCTCTCCGTAGAGGTGTATCTGTCGGCCCGGTCCAAACAAATCGATTCCACTAAAGTGGTAAAGTCCTCGTCCACCGCCCGCTAACCTTGTGACGGCCTGCAGGCTATCGGGGACGGAAACATCGGTCATGCGACCCGAATCGGCAAGCGGCCGTTCTGTCTCAAAAATCGTCGTTTGCGCAAAGACCCGGGTTGTCTGAGGCGCCCAACGCATGGCGGTCTCGTGGAGAATTCCCAACGACAAAATGTTTACACCACTAATGTAGCGGTCCTGCCGCCAATGCAATGGCTGATTCGAATCCCAAAACGATCCGTCTGCACCTAGCACAACCAGTTCCCGAATCTCCCCCAGAAATCCTTCGTCGATCATGCGGCGAACCATCTTGTGGCTTTGAAGCCCGAATGGACTGGGCACAATTTGCGCCACGAGATTGGGATGATCGTTGGCGGCATTGAGCATTTTGTGAGCTTCCGCCACATTCCGGGCCATGCGCGCCTCGGTCAGAACATGCTTGCCGGCATTGAGGGCCGCGCAAGTGATCTCGCAATGCATATTGGGCCAGGTCCCGATCATGACGGCATCGATATCGGGATCGGCGACGAGTTCTTCCCAGTGTGCGTACGATTTCGGAATGTCGTGTGCGTCCGCGGCACGACGCGACGACTCCGCAGTGCGGTTGACGACGCCTGCCAACTCAACTCCGACTATCGCGCGAAAACCGGGGATATGTCGTAAGCGCGTATTGGCCCCGGCACCAACGATACCAATCCGAACTGTTTCGCTCGACATTTCTGCGAACCTCTTCAATTTGATGAATCTTGCGACCATCCAATTCCGCGACCGTCTGACCGAGTCATTCTATCGTCAACAATTGCGGACTACCATACCCCAAAATCGAACCATCCATGGCGAGAGTCGTTCGCAACCGACGCGCCACTTGCAGTCAACGAGAAACATGACCGGTCTCGTCCACATCGAGAGTAAGCGAGCACCAACACGTACATTGACATTTTCTTCACTCGAAAAAGAAGTGGCCGCAATTCGTGGACAAAATCGTGTAGACTGATCTTGCTTCCATGAATTAGGAGCAAACTTGTCAATTTGCGTCTTATCGTGGTCCGTAGTGTTTGGCATTTGGCTAAGAACTGACGAAACAGCAATTCCCGACAACGACAGGTCGTCATTGTTTTTCGAGTTTTCTCAGTAACTGGAATCCACAGTGATGGAGCAATCGACGTCGCTCAGCCTGTTGGATCGCGTCTCTAGCGGCACGGACCAGGAATCGTGGGACCGGCTCGTTTCGTTGTACAAGCCACTGCTTGAGCGCTGGCTTAGGTCGTATGACGTGCAAGCATGTGACGTCGACGACTTGATACAAGAGGTGCTCAGCGTTGTGCTAACCGAAGTTAGCTCCTTCAACCATAATCAGCGAGTTGGCGCCTTTCGCAATTGGCTGCGACGAATCCTGGTCAATCGATTGCGGAACTATTGGCGGTCACGGAAATATGTTCCGCAGGCCAAGGGAAGCGATAGCCTGCTCGACCAAATGCAACAGCTCGAAGACGACACTAGCGAACTGAGCCGAATCTGGAACGAAGAGCACGATCAGCATGTCATGGCTCGCCTGCTCGAGTCGGTAAGAATGCACTTTCAACCGCTAACATGGGAAGCCTTCCGTCAACAGGTCTTCGAAGAGCGTTCGGCTGACGTTGTAGCCGCAGAGTTGAAAATGTCACTCAGTTCGGTGTACGTCGCTCGCAGCCGCGTGCTAAGTACACTGCGACAAGAAGCCGCCGGATTGGTCGACACGATTTGACATCGCCAAACCGAGAGCGGCGAATGAAGAAGTAGCGGCCGAGATTGGACCGCCGAAATAGGTGGCTGGACATTCGAGCCTCGCGCGATGGGGCCGATAAGTAGCTTCCCAGGAACAAGTTGCAGATTCTTCCGATATTTTGTGTAAGAATTTCGTCGGCTGTGCACTTTCCTGATGAAGGTTTTTCCAGTGTTGTTCAAAGGCCTAGGGAGCGGAGAATCATCCCATGCATCCGGATAAAGAGCAATTAGTCGCGTTTGGGTTAGGACGATTAGAACCAGACAAAGCCGACTCGATCGAGTCTCACTTGCAGGTGTGCCACGAATGTTGCGAAACCCTGCTCGACATCCAGGACGATACTTTTGTGGCTTTGGTTCGGCGAGCCCCCGACTCGGATCATATCGTCGTCGAACAACCCGTAAGCGAAAACAGTACTCCAACCGAAAGCCGGATCGAAGACGCTGTTCGAAAGAAGGACACGACCAACGAAACGATTGTCGACTCGGCCAGCGACAAGTCAACAGTCGAGCTTCCTGCGGAATTGGCCAATCATTCGCGCTACCACGTTCTGGAATTGATCGGACACGGAGGAATGGGCGATGTGTACAAGGCCAAACATCGCGTCATGAATCGCGCGGTCGCGCTGAAAGTAATTAATCAGGATCTGGTCCGAAACTCGCAAGCCGTGGAACGATTTCGCCGCGAGGCTCAAGCAGCCGCGCGACTGTCTCATCCCAACATCGTCACCGCACACGATGCCGAACAGGCCGGCAACGTGCATTACCTCGTCATGGAATTCGTCGACGGGACGAATTTGTCCGACGTTGTTAAAGAACGCGGCCCGCTTTCCGTCTCCGAAGCATGTGACTTCATTCAACAAGCGACTGCGGGCTTGCAACACGCTGCGAACGAGGGGATGGTCCACAGAGACATCAAGCCACACAACCTCATGGTCACTGGGGATGCCAAAATCAAGATTCTTGATTTTGGTCTTGCAACGCTCGCTGACCCACTTCAAAAGCCGACCGCTGTGGATCATTCTTCGACGAATGATGGCGCAATTGCTTCGGGCAATTCCGGTTCACAATCGCTTCCAGAGAAGCAGCATCACCTCACAAGTGCCGGAACGATGATGGGGACACCCGACTACATTTCGCCGGAACAAGCGGGAGATGCTCGATCGGTCGACATTCGCTCAGATATCTACAGCCTCGGTTGCACATTGTACTTTCTGCTGACCGGCCGTCCTCCTTTTGATGAGGGTTCTGTTATGGATCGAGTGAAAGCACACGCCGAACGCAATCCGGCGCCGATCGAATCCATTCGCGCTAACGTCCCGGCTGAATTAGCGGACGTGATTCAAAAAATGATGGCCAAAGAGCCAAACGATCGATTTCAAACTCCCGTCGAGATTGCCGATGCTCTGGCGCCCTTTGTCGATCGGCACCGTAGCGATGATGGCGGCGGAACGCCTTCTGGACAACCGGCGGCCAGCACTCCCTCCCATTTGCCGCCGCTGATTCCCGTGTATGCGATTGGCTCGCTTTGTACGGTCGCGTTTGTTCTGTCGTTTGGAACGTTTCAGTCCTTGGTGCCTGATGCACCTTCGTGGCTGTTGTGGTGGTTGTCGATCGGCGGAACACTGTCGTTGCCGTATGGAGTTGCGATTCTGTTGCTGGCTGATCGAGGAGAACGACGCCAATCTTACCAGGCAGTCACGACGGCAAGCCGGCTCAGTCTATTCCCAATGAACCCCTTTTCAGTTGTGCTGTTACCGCTGGCAGTTTGGTCGGCGAGCACGTTACGCCGGCCCGAGATCCGGCAGAAGTTCGAAAGTGGCACCTTACCCAAACTCGACGAGGCTGAATCACGCCGCCGCTGGCCAATGATTGCAGCAATCGTTGCTTCCATTGTGATCGTCTTGTGGGGCGTCATCTTTATCACGACCGACCGTGGAACGCTGGAGATCGAATCGGTCGACGATTCCGTGCAAATCTTTCTCTCACGAATTACGAGCCAGGATCGCGATCAAGATTCCAACGTCACGGTCGAGACGACATTTGTCGATACGTTGACTGGTTCGGTCGTAAAAACGCTCCGGTCCGGTGAATACTTCGTGCGTCTTCAGGGAGACGACAACGACTTTGAACTCAGCCGCCAGCAGTTTGTTTTGAAACGTGGAGGTAAGGTCGTCTTGCGGGTTACACGTAAGGTATCAACCAGTGACACCGCTTCAATTCCGCAACCGGTCGCCACTTCGGAAACAAAACAAGCGATCGAAGAATTCGTTGCAGCGGCGCGAAGTGTCACGAACGATGTCGACTGGGAATCGGTCATCCGAACACACGCGCCAATTCTAATTGCAGACTTGGAATCTGAGAGTGAGGAATTCGGCGAAACCGAGTTCGCATTGATGGCCACAGCCGGTCGCGAAATGGTCGAACTGTTTACCAAACTGCCCGATGAAGTTCTCGAAGATTTTCAACAAATCGGCTATTTGAAATGGAAGTTCGTGTCACTGGACGAAGCCCGACAGCAGTCAATGCAAGCAGCTTTAGGAAACATCATCCGGGCCTCGAAGAATATGGGGTTCCCGCCCGGGTTGCAGGAACGTGCGCAAGAGATGCTACTCTCCGCCGACGTCGGGTATTTGCTGTTATCGATTCCCAACTCGACTGCTCAAGGCGTTTTCTGGTACGTGCAAATGCCGACCGCCCCCATACCGATGATGATGCCAATCTTCGGCACATCGGCAGATGGCACAAAAGACCTATTTTCGCGTTCGGTTTACGCGCAGCTTGGCGAACTCGAAGACAAACCATACAGCGACATCAAACCAATGCTATTCGCGGCGGACATGGAGCGGCTGCAAGGTGCTTGGCAATTTGTTCGCGGAGGTAACAAAGGTGAGCCGGTCTCACCTCGCAAGCTGGAAATTGCCGCCAATGTCTGGCTGATGAAGGATCCCCAATCGGGTCAAACCATCGAGCGGATGACCTTCGAGATCGATCCTTCACAAACACCGAAAAAAATCACACTGACTGCCGCGGGAATGCCGCAAGCCGTCAAGGCGATATACCGATTCGAGGGGGAAGAATTACATTTCGCGGCCCCAGCCGCCCCGACCGGCGAGCGCCCGCTACAATTCGACGAATCAGGTTTCTTCGCCATCATGAAGCGGGAAGCCCCAATGGATCGGCAACGGATTCAAGCCGAAGATGCACTTCAAACAATGCAACAGCGTACTACGGGCGATTCACGGATTGCCTATGTCGTCTGGGCATCCGATGGCAAAGCGGCCCTGCGATTCGGGCAATGGAATGTCGTATTTACGGCGATTGATGCGGACGAGGGGCTCATTGGGATGGGAGCCTTTCGCGTGCCGAGGCAGGGTATCGATGACAGCAAACGGACCGGAGGCGGCGCATCCTTCGGAACGGGTGGAACTGAGAATCGCCGGACAGTGAAAATCGACGACCGTATTGTCGATGGCGAGAGCACAATTTCGGTCAACGACGTGAAATTCAAGATGCTGGGGCGAGCTGAAACTCTCGATTTTGGTGACGGGCATCACTACCAAGCCGGCGAATCAATTCTGACGATTGTTGTCGCTGCCGACGGCAAGACACGAATCCAACTCCCGAACCCGCCGTCAGGAGTGGAAAACTCCTCTGCAACGGGGGACGCCGCACCAACGGAAAATTGAGACTTCCTACGTCGCCACCCACGACGGTAGCGCAACGTTTCGCTGGAAATACCCTCTCCCAGAATTCCACTGATGACGCGAGCCATCAAAATCGGAGCAGTAGACCACTATTTATTCGAAAACAGATCTGGCGCACCAAATCAGCCAGACATCGAAAAAGAAAACAGTGTCGAAGCCACCAATCAGCGTCGCACGCCGTAGAAATCACGCGACGAACCACGCATCTCCACCTAACACGTACCCACGCGACACGATGTGCGGAATAATCAACGAACGGGCGCCCTCAGCTCCAACCGCAATAACCAATGGCGTGCCATCGGCGTTCGGCATTTCCTCAGGGCCCGCGATTTGAACGCCATGAATGGTTTCGTTGATTTTCCGCTCGTTGACGTCGTAACCATGTCGTACGGCGATGTTTTCAGCCTGCAACCAACGAAGCCAAGGCTTACCTGTTTCGCCGATGCCCCATACATCGACGCATCGAACGTCGCGCAACGGCCCTGCCCGCAAATGCAATTGGCGACAACGCATAAACGCTTCCATCGAATAGCGAGAATCGACTCGCGTCAGCCGGTCCGGATGGTCCGACCAATCGAACAGAACTTCGTGGACCTTGCCAAATCGCATGCCCTGAGCGGCAGCACGCAACATCAAGTCGTAATCCTCTGGCAAATCGTTGCTACGAAACCCCAGTTCCCAGTACGACCGCCGCGCCAAAATTGTCGGATTCACTAACGGCAATTCAACAAATCGAAGAGCCGATATTCTCTCGACCTCAACCGTTTCTTCATTGATCCAGCGCACGTAGCGACCCATGGATGGGCTGTCATCCCGCAACTCGTTCACAATGCGGACTTGGCATCCCACGGCGTCAAGGTTCTGTTCGTTTAGCAGTTGCAGTTGTCTCTCGAGCCGCAGCGGGTACGCAAAATCGTCGGCATCCATTCGAGCAATGATCGGCGCAACGGCTAGCTCGGTCCCGGAATTTGCCGCCGCGGTGACACCACGATGCGCACATGAAACCAATCTTAAGCGTCGGTCACCGAATTGCTGGATGATGGCAACGGTTTCATCCGTTGAGCCATCATCAACCACGATCAGTTCAATATCTCGCAACGTTTGATCGAGTATCGAGCAGATGGCTCGCGCGACCGTGTCGGCGGCATTGTAGACTGGCAAAACGACAGAGACTTTGGGCATGCACCCAAACATATCGAAACGTCATTCCGGATCCTACTTCTATAGCATCAGTTTGCCGTTGCCCATTGTCCCTCCCAGTGTAGCGAATTGCATCTGGCGACTCGGTAGGAGGTGTATCTCACCGATGCGACACGCGTTAACTCGCAACAATGCTGACAAGTGATGCACGGGAATGTTTCACTGGCCAAAGGTCAGAAACACCGTAGCCTGGGTACATCGTCCCCAAAATTTGGCTGCAAGTCATAATCACATTTCTGGATTCCCGCCCCCCGCCTTTACGGGGGCAAGCTTACCGCGCGGAAATGACGATGTATGTGCCGAGTGATCTCTTCAACTTCGAAGGTTCAGACTCGATTGCCGGTTTTGCTTTAAAGCCCCTCACCCCCGACCCCTCTCCCGACGGGAGAGGGGAGTACCTCGTCAGAGTCGCTTGGCAGCGGGAGAGGTCGGCCGCAGGCCGGGTGAGGGTCACGTAACGCGTTCAAAACCTCACTCCGCATTCTCATGATGCTCGCGCAGCTTGGTGATCAACCGGCGGGCTTCGTCCCGAACAGACGGCTCGTTAGAAATATGGCGGACTCGGGTTAACGCGGGTTCAGCCAATCGTCCCATTGCCAAAAGCGTATCCAACAACTCCGCCTGCAGCTCCACCAAATGTGGGCGATCCGGATTTGCCTGTTTCGCGTGATGGGCACTCTTACGGACAAGTTCCGCAACCTGTTGTTCTTGACTCGGAGTCATGATTTCCATCCGGCCAACCAATACGCGAACCATCTCGTCCGGCTGCGGACTAATGTGCAGCGGCAGCAACTCATCGGTCATTGATTGTGGCACCATGTAGAACAACCGCGTTCCCTGCTCGCCAAACCATGAAGATCGCCACGTTCGGACCATGGCGCTGGCTTCTTTTTCATACAGTCCCTCGGCAATCAGGGCTTTTACAACTTCATTTGTCAGTTCATCGACGGAACGGGTCTCTTGGGGCAAACGGAGAATCGCCGATTCGCCACCAGAAAGACTCGCATGACGCAGGAACTGGATTTCCTTTCCATTCACGTTAACGAGAAATAGCGATCGAATATCTCGCTCGCCGCTATTGGTAATCGAGAATTCCTCCGATTGATTGGCCTGCACTTCGAGCGGCAAGTCAAAATTGCCCACCCCACGATAAAAGAGGAACTTTTCGAAGTAGTCAGCCTGTGCAACGTTTCTGCTGATGTTCTCCGACGAATGTCGATACTTCATTTGCACGATCGCAGAATCGGTGTCACGCGCGTACTGATAGTGCGGCACGCCCATGGAATCGGGGACCATCGTTTGCTCCATGTGCCGACCGAATCGCCGAGCCAAGGCGGGATCTTCGACTTTCGCCTGCAAGGACGTCAGCGGAATAAGATGCAATTCGCCCCAATTCAGCGAAGAGTTTTTCAATTCCGGCACTTTGGCTGCATCCGACGCCTTCAAAGCGAAGTCATGGTATGCACTACTGAATCCGTTTGCCGCGGTGTGTTTTGGCGCCAATTCGCGAACCGGTGGGTAAAACTCGGTCAACAGCCCATCAGGAAAATCAACACTGACGTTCACATCGCGCTCGACATCGGTATAGAAATAGGTCACCGGCGTTTCCATCCGTTGAATCGCGCGGATACTGGTTTTGGTGAACACCCAACCGGAATGCTTCACTCGGTTAAAAACAAAGTTGGGCAGGTCGTTATCAACAAGTGGGCGAAACTCCAATTTGACGCCGTCCGATCCGGAAAAGCTCGTGAACGTGCCCCATTCATGCACAATGAGCGGCGAGTCTTGAATCAGTTCGGCATCGAGTGGAATCTGCTTTTCAACGGATTGTTCCTTACTCTTCTCCCCAGATTGCAGTTGAAAAACACTCCAGCTCACAATTCCGCATGCGACCAATGTCGTCATCCAGCCCCAAGTTCTCTGTTTCACCATCATTCTCTCCTGCAAACAGTCGCGAGATGATCAATTCCTGATGGAGAAGTAGAAACAACAGCGACAGGTGACCGGCCGAAACTGAATGATTCGGCAAAAATGTCGGAAAATCGACGGAATCCGGTAGTCTAAGTCTGCAGCGACTGCTACTGGTTTACAGTGTGCACACACAACCGGTTGAACGAGGAGATTTCAACGTGAGCGATGCGGAATTGGTCCGTCTGGCCATTGACGGACAGCGATCCGCTTATGAACAACTCGTGCGCCGCTGGGGACGACGCATCGTTGCGGTTTGCCGTGCGCGCATCGGGGTCGGGGCAGCCGAAGACCTGGCGCAGGAAACATTGCTTCGTGGCTGGCAACATTTGAACGAACTCGAACAACCCGAGAAATTCGGTGCTTGGTTGCGCGGTATCGCTGTCCGGGTCTGTTTGGACTGGTTGAAGTCAGCTGCGGCTCGAAGTCGAACCAGTCAATCCGGATTGCTCGTTCCGATCGAACAGGCGATAGCCGAAGTCGAATCACCGGATCATGATGCCGCCCGAATCGATGAACAAAAGCGAATCTTATCCGAAATCGACAATCTCCCCGAAGAACTTCGCGAAGTGATTTTGCTGTATTATTACGACGACGTCACCTACCAAGAACTAGCCGACCTGTTAGGGGTCGCTCGGGCGACAATTAATGCGCGACTCGCCAAAGCGCGCAGCATGTTGGCGAGACGACTTTCCTCCCTCGTGAGGTGAACCGATGGACTGTGAACAAATCAAACAACAACTTTCCGAGCAAGTGGACCAACCCCTTGCCAACGATTTGCAGGCGGCCGTCGAAGCCCATTTGGCGGAATGTGCCGAATGCCGGGCGTTTCAGGAATCGCTGCAGGCCCTCGATTCGAAACTGCATCAGGCTTTTCGAGAAGAGCGTCGACGCGCCGACAACGTGGTTGAACAATCGATCGAGAAGCTTCGCCAACAGCCGGAACAGCACACACCCCTCTTTAGTAGTGGTCGCGTTGGTTGGGGGTATCTGGCGTCGATGGCGGCCGGTTTTTTGTTGGCAGCTTTTCTGTTCGCAGCAAAACCAGAAGCCGAGAAACAACCGGCGATCGATAACGACGACGTGACGGACGTGATAATCGATAGTGACGCCAGTCCGGCTCCAACGTCGCCGCCCATTGCTTACGTCAGCTTCGCCACGGGACCAATATCAACCGGCCTGCCATCAACGGAATCGTCTTCTTCAACCACCGTTGGAGCCGATCAACAACGATTCGTTTTCGATGCGTGGAGAATGGGTTGCAATGCGGGTGATGCCGTGCGCACACCGCCAGGAACATTGTGCGAGGTCGAAACCAGCGCTGGCTGTCGTATTCGAATGAATGAACAAACCGAGGTCGTCTTTCAATCGCCCGTTGATGTTGAGCTGAAGCAAGGGCAGGTCTGGTGCAGTTCACCGGATGACGCCACACTTCGAGTCGTCGCGCAAAAATCACTGTGGAGCAACAATGCCGAAACAACCAACACCGAATCTACTGAGGAAACAGTACTTCCGGTCTTTAGTTGCCCGCAAAACTCGACATTGCTGGCTTCAGGATCTTCCGCCCAGGGTCTCGAGGTTTGCGCGGCCGTGGGAACTGTCGAATTCACAGTTGCCAATCAAACCCATTCCCTGGCAACTGGCAATCGAGCCGAAGTCACCGATCAAGATGTGACCATTGCTGAAGAAACTTCGGATTTGTTGGCGGCAACCCGCTGGATGCAACCCCTATTGACCCTCAAAGGACACGGAGACGAGGAACTTACCTCACGCGTCGATGCCATGTTAGCTGGGATAGGGCGCAGTAAGTTGTCGTACCTCCACGAGCGCGAGATACGCACGTTGGGCGAGTACGGCGCACTCCCTTTACTGAATTTCGTGCAATCGACTTCCTCAGAGAACGAGTCTGCAAGACGCCAGCGCGCCATGCGCATTCTCGCCGATGTCGCACCAGTCTGGATGGTTCCCGATCTCATTCGGTTGTTCGGCGATCCTGATCGCGCCGTGGGGAATTCTGCGGCCCTCGCGCTCGCGCGGCTCACGGGAGAACCACCCTTCGGACAGCAGAACCCATTCCCCGAGGGCGATGCGGAGCGTACCGATCTCGCCGACCGATTCCAACGGTGGTGGGCGGAAAACGGTTCCGCCTGCCCTGTCCCGCCCGTCAAACTGGCCACAATTCCGTCGCCGATGACGTCGAAATCAAAACTTTGACCGCCCAGTGACGCGAATGCTCCTCAGCAGCCGTCACCAGCGCTGCCTCCGCTGATCCAAAATCTCCTCGCAATTTTTATGAACATGTTCACTTTCGTCTTGACGCGACGGCAGCGGCGCGCATAATATGAACATGTTCACTTTGGAGGCCGCATGAGAATCACTGCCGAAGCCAAGCAAGAAACTCGATCGAGAATCCTGGAGATTTCAAAACGTCTGTTCCGCGACCACGGGTTTGAAGAAACGACTGTTCGCGACATCGCACGAGAAGTCGGCATGGCAACCGGTACTTTGTTCAACTACTTCCGGTCCAAGGAAGAAGTTGCCATCGCCTTGGCAGAAGAAGCTCTCGAGAAGGCCCGACTGCAATTCCGTAGAAAACGTCACCAGGGCGCGACGCTGCAAGAAGATTTGTTCCTGCATGTATCAACCCAGCTTCGCGCATTGAGGCCGATCCGCCAATTCATAAACCCGGTCATTGAATCAGCCCTGGCGACTCCATTTCCCGAAAGTGGCAGCGAGTCCAGTCGCCGGATGCGAACCGAGCAGATTGAAACAGTGTCTTCCGTCCTCAATGAACACACCGTCGATCCGGAGCGATGGTCGATGACTGTGCCCATCTATTGGTCACTTTATGTCGGCGTGCTCGCATTTTGGGGACACGACTCGTCACCGAAGCAAGAAGATTCCCTGGCCATGTTGGACCAGTCGATCAACATGTTCGTCGCCTGGTTGGAAACTGCCGGGTAAAACGTTCCGTCACAATGGAGATGCCACAAATGGCCCCGAACATTGCCGAACTGATAGCCGCCCTACCCGAAGACACACTCGATGATGTACCGCAAATCTCCGACGATCGTTTGCATGCAATCTTCGAGCAACTCTCGACGCGGCCCGTACCAGTTGGATCCTTTCAGCGACTATGGGCAATCGGAGGATTGCAGGCAAAGCTGACGTTTGCGTATCTCGCCTACTACGTGCGGACCTGGTTTCACTCGTCTGATAACAAAGAGCAGCAACTCATCGAGACCAACCTTCGCGCGGCTTTCAAGACATTGCAGACCATGGGCTACCTGCGTGGTGCCGTCATGAAAGTCGGACAAATCCTGGCCGCGTCCCCCGAGATTCTGCCGGATCAATTCGCCGAATTGCTCGAGAAGTTGCATTTTGAAGCTCCACCCATGCACTATTCGTTGTTGCGCGAACATGTCGAAAACGAGTTGGGCGACGATCCGGGAGAGATTTTTGATGACTTCGAGACGGAGTCATTCGCGGCCGCCTCACTGGGTCAGGTCCATCGAGCAAGATTGAGATCTGGTGAATCGGTCGCGGTCAAGATTCAGTACCCAGGCATCGCGAGGACCATTCGAACAGACATCGCGAATCTGCGACGCTTACTGTTCCCACTTCGTATTTCCAAGGATTGGGATAGTCTGAATGCTCAATTTGGAGAAGCGCAAGCCGTCCTCGAATCGGAAACAGATTACGAACAAGAATCGGCCTCGCTAAAAGAAGCCCGCGCCGCGTTTCGAGAAGACGACGGAATTGTCGTTCCGCGCGTCTACGACCAGTATTCGACGCGCCGAATTCTGACAATGGAACTTGTCGACGGCGACGACTACAAAAAGTTTCTGGCATCGAATCCGTCACAGGAAGTGAGAAACCGGTTTGGCGAATTGATTTTGCGGACCGGGATGCGCCTCTACTTTTCGCATCGACTGCTGTATTCAGACTTTCATCCAGGCAATTTTCTGTTCCGCGAGGACGGGCGACTCGGGTTTATCGACTTCGGTGGGTTGCGTCGATTCAACGACGAGGAGTGGGCATTGATGGCCAGGGATGGGTACTTTGCCATGACGACTTCAAACCGCCAGGACTTACTCGATTACATCCAACGGAGTTTGATGTTTTCGGATCAGGAAATGGAAGCGCGCCCGGACGTTGTTGGTGTCGTAGAGGAATGGGCCAACTATTATTGGCAACCGCTGCGGTTCGACGGACGATTCGACTATGGGGACCCGGACTACTTCCGTTTAGGCGCCAGCCTCTGGAAGAAAGCAGCAAAACTTCGTGTTCTCCGACAGCGACCCGTTAATATCTTCGCCCATCGTTGCAATTTTGAATTGTGCGCGTTGCTGTACCGCTTACGCGCCCAAGTCGAATGCCGGCGCATCTACGAGGAAGAAATCGAGGCTCTCGGCTGGCTGGTATGAATGGCATCCGTCGACATCTCAAGATTTCCGGACGGCGCTGTGGATTTGAGGGACTTACCGAGTCTCCAAGTATTGCTTCCAAGGCGTCCAGTAGAACTTCTCCCAGCCGACGATAACCCCTTCGTAGTCGTGGTCCGGCACATCCAAATGCACCAGGTCGATCCGGCCGCCGTTTCCTTCGTCGGTAAATGCCAGAATCAATGTCGAATCGATATCATCATCATGAAACAACGCCGATCGCCATGACTGCACGATTAACGTCGGGCGCACGACCGCCAGAATTTCTCCCGACAGCATATCTTTAAAGGCCCGAAAGGGTGATCTCGGTTCTCTCCCAATTGTGACCGGATCTCCGGTAAACGCCGCGTGCGTTTCGGGATCGAGATACATCTCCCACAACTCTTCGGGAGTAGCTGGCAGAACGACACTTTGCTGAATGATGCTTCTCATATGTGGCATCCGTTTTGTTGGGCAAGGATGTGTGGCGCACGCTCCGTGATATCAGTTTCTCCAGCGGCATGGGTGATGTCCAGCATCCTCTCTGTTACCCCATGCACCGATTGGTGTTGCCGTAACTTAGCGCCCGTTTGTGACAAACTTCGTGACGGATGGCAATCAAATTGTTAAGGTTATTGTTAGTGGTAACGAGAAGCGATCATCGGCCGAAAGGTCGACTATTCTCCCCTTGATTGCATTTGCGCAGACCAAAGTCGCTTGCCCATTCACGCGGTTGTTCATAACCGCAAAGGAGTATGCGATGTCTCGTTCCCTCTTCACTTTCGCGTCGCTGCTGTTAATGTCGATTTGGCCGAATTCTCCATTATTTGCGCAGTTCGAACCGAATCAACGTTTTCAGTTCCCGCCGACTCAGCGAAACCAATCGCAGTCAACGCAATCTCAGCAAAGCCAGTCTCAGAACAATCAATCCCCCAACAACCAGCAACCACGAAGGTCCAATCCCCCGCCTCCCAATTTGCAGGAGCTATTCGAGTATTTCACGCCACAAAACCAGCCGCCGGCGCCGCAACAATTTGGACGATTCCCCCAGAATCCCAATTCCTATACTCCGACAGACACTTCAGCTTCGCCAACAATCCGAAACTCGCCCCCACCAATTCCCACACCGTCTGATGTCGCAAGCATGACAGCGGAACAACAGCGCTCGTTATTACGCGAAGCCGTGCTGCGGCTCGATCAAGAATTAACGGGAATGAACACAGGCAGCGGTTGGAAAAGATTTCTGCTGATCGAACAATTGGGAAGCAACCTGTGGAACATCGGTTCGGTCGCTCCGGATCACAATACTCGCGAGTCATTAGTGGCCGTGGCGGATCGTTTTAAATCGGTCAACGAAAACCCCGCCTACGATCAGATTCAGTCCCTGTGGGGTTTCCAGGTGGTCATCGCAGTCTTATCGGAGTTTGCCGCAGACCCCATCGATCGCAAAAAGCGCGAGGTCGCTGAAGAATTGGCAAAACTAAGCCGCTCGCTGAGCCGGCTTCACAATGGTTCTAATTGGAATGAGTATCTGCGACTCGACCGATTGAACAGCCTGGCGATGTCGTCCAAGACATTAGCACGCCCCGATCGGGAGATACTTAAAGAAATCGCTCGTCGATTCCGAGCAGTCTCCGGCAACCCCGATTACGACGCAATTGCCCGCCTTTACGGTTTTGACGAAACGCGCCGCAGCCTGGATGAACTCGCTACCGAAGCTGGGCGGACATTAAAGTTGGCAAGCGGCTCGCTGACACCTTGCCGTGCCACGCAGACCAGACTGCTCGTCGAAGGGCTAGCTCTCAATGCGCAAAGGCTGAATGTGTTACAGCAAGGTCTTAGCGAAGCACAACAGGCCTGGTCTGAACTCAAGCCGGACTCAGCTGAAGCCGAGCGGGCTCGAAGAATTCAAGAAATCATTCAAGGCATGGCCGACGACGCCGAAGACGAGCGCCAGGCACGTGCGAAGAAGATTCGCGAGATCATCGCCGCAATGATCGCCGAGGAGGAAGGAAATGACAGTGCATCAGACGCGGACGATACTGTCATGCTGCTGCAATTCGACGAGGACTCAGAAACGGACGAAGAGGATACGGTTATGGTGCTTCAGTTCGATGATGAGCCTGAGTCAGACGCCACGGATTCGGTCATGGTGTTGCAGTTTGAGGAGGAGGAAGAAGAAGACTCCGGTACGATTACCCTCCTGCAGTTCTCCGACGTTACCGATGACTCCGACGTTACCGATGACGAAGACGAACAGGACGAGGAGGAGGACGAGCCCGAATACATTCTGTTGCAGTTCTCAGACGCCCACGAACAGTCGGACAATGAAGAGCCGGAGCATATTCTCTTTCAATTCTCCGATGTTGAAGATCGAGCGGACGACGAAGAACCGAAGTACCATCTGTTTCAGTTTTCGGACGCCGAGGAGCAGCGGCAGAAAGCCGAACAGTCGACGGAACAAAGCACAAGTGAAACCAGCCGGCCGCCGAACATCGTCCTGCGAGATCTGGCGCGAAGTTTCAGCACACTCCTGCACACCCGTCGCCAGAAAACTGCAGCGGAAGACGCCTGGACGGCAGCCCAATCAGAACCCGACTCGACCGGTGCGGCCGGTACACTCGTTTCGAAAGCTGAGGCGCACTATGACGAGGCCGAATCTGACACCGAACAGCGCATCGCCGAAGTGATCCGCATGTTGTACGAACGGAACAAATCGGATTCCGACGAAAACGAGACGCTCGAGTTAAAGGACGACTAGAGCGGTTGACTTTTTCTTGTGGGTGTTATGACTCGTAGGAGCCAGCTATCACAAACAAAACGCAATTTTCGCGGCCGCAAGTCAGCGTAATACGTTGTGGCCCAAACTCTCACATTGCGATCGTTCGGAATCACACGGTAATGACGTGAATCCTAGACATCGCCCGGTCGAGGACGGCCACTTCGTTTTCGTTGATAATCGCGAGATCAAATCCTTTTCGGCCACATTCGATCGTTCGATTCTCTTCCGCTTGAACCGTCTCAGCAAACATCTCCGGGCCGGCAATCTGCTCCACGACCCGACCACCAAGGCTGTAGAGCTTGATCCGGGGAATGCCCTGCTCAGCGGTCAAAAGCGAACCACCACCCAGCACGACGAAGCTGACCGGATTACAACAACCACTAAACCCGAATAGCTCGCGCGACTTGTGACCGAATCGAGCGAGCAACTTGCCTTCCGGCGAATAAGTTTCGATCCGATGCCGGCTGGGGTTACCAATTAACAATTCGCCTTCGGCACTCTCGCGCAGATGGAAGAATTCCGCAGGGACATTGGTGGGAGTTAACTTCGACAATTCCCGAACGGCCGCGTCGGCTCGGCTGACTCTCCACAACGATTGCCGAGAAGCATCGGTGGCAAATAGCGCCTCTTCTTTTGTCACGATACCCGTCACCAGACTCCGGTTCGGTAGTGAGAAAACTTCGACCGATTCCAGTGTGTCTGCCGAGAGGCGGTGAATCTCCGATCCCATACCGATGAAAAGATCTTGATTTTGATCAAGCACAATGGCGCGAACCGGTCGGGGCAATGCCCTTTCCATCACGACTCGGCCTGCCTGGCTGACGACTTGCAGCAATCCCTTTTGCTCACCGATCGCGGAGACAACAAAACCATCATCAGGATGCGCTGCAATTCGCAAAGGATGTCCCGTATCGAGAGAGATCGTACGGTTGAAGCCCTCCGTCGACGGTGAATTGTCAGCCCGAATTGTTGACGTCGCCAACATGGCCGAAGCTGCTGCCGACGATGCCAGAAAATCGCGCCGGGTCGAACTGAATGGTTGATTCATCGATCATTCTCCAAAGAAATCGCCAGGAGTTGTTTATCGTTTCTGAGATACAAGCGATCGCCAATGATCGCCGGGTGCGACATTGTTTCCGTTTCATCACCAAATGGCTGCCAACGCGATACCACCTCGTACGACTCAGAATCGCTGCGAATCAGCAGCAAATCACCAGTCGTGGTAAAGATCAAAACGCGGTTGTTACCCGCAATCAGGGTCGTATGATCGTAGAACAAATCGTCGTCCTGAACCCATACGGTCTTGAGATCGTCCTTCAAGTCCAAACAAAACAACTGCCCGTATGCAGTAAGAAAAACTCGGTCGTCAATGACCACGGGAGTACAGGTATCGGGAGCCGCGTCCAGATTCTCAGCAACCGGTTCCGGTTTGAGGCGGCCCGACTCATCGAATTCATAAAGTCGCGTCCCGCTATTCTCAGTTGCCACCATCAGCTTATTGTCCCACGCGATCGGGGTACCGACGTTGAAGTCCGACGCATCGGGCGGGATTAACTCCCATAATCGTTTGCCGGAAGCAACGTCCCAGCCACCCAAGCTGGCCGAGTCGTAACCGATCGCTTGTCGCTTCCGCCCACACGACACGGGGACAAAAGCGGAATACGCCGCGGCATGCCCGGGAGTTTCCCAAACCGTTTTGCCGTCAAACCGATCGAGGGCCACCATCGAGGCTTGCTCAGCTCCGGGATTGGTCAGCAGTAATCGCCCTTGAATCAACGGTGGAGTACAGCTTCCCCACGTCAATAGTTCAGTTTGATAATCGCCAACTAGGTTGCGTTGCCAGCGAACGTCGCCCGAAACCAATTCCACGCAACTTAAATCGCCCAACGCCCCCTGAAAGTAAACCAGATCATCGACCACTATCGGCATCGCACGCGGCGCATTGGTGTATTGCAGTTGCTTAGGGGAAGGAACGGCAACATGCCATAGCGGCTTCCCTGTTGTCGCATCAAAGCAACGATACACATCGTTTTGCAATTCCTGGTCTTTATCGGCGGTCAGCACGTAGTCGGCGCTCGCTGCAATTCCGGAAAGCGCGGGGCCGGTCACATCAGCGCTCCAGATAATCTGCGGTTCTACCGAAAGACGCTGCGGCAGTGATCGCGACGTCCCGTCGCCGGCAGGTCCACGCCATTCGACCCAGTTCTCGTCCAAGCCTGCCACTTCAATCGCGACAAAGCCCGACTTCGATTCGAGCTTTGTCATCAATTGCAGCTCCTCATTGAGGTGCAGGAAGGCCGATTCCAAGATCGACATTTCGCCGGACGAAATGTTGGAACTCGCAAACAGAGTCACAAACGGAACTGCGGCCGTCTTGGCAACGATTCTGAGCGAACCCGGTTCGATCTTGCCACACCCTTCGAGCAGCGGTGGCAGATAGTGAGAAATCACAGCCACATCTGCTTCACCATCCGCGACGGAATAGACCGCCTCTTCAAGCGAATGTGCAATTTGAACATGCTCGGCATTCCAGATTTGTGCTGATTTTAGTCGATTTATTGCCGCGACATGCGATTCCTGATCTTCCTTCGGACCCAAAACGATCCGAGCGTCCTTCAGGTTCGCTGTCGATTGAAATTGGCTTTCCGCAGGGACAAGAAAAATCCCATGCAGATCGGTTTCACCATCCCAGTCGGTCAACCGCAGCATCGGAGTCACAGGGAAGTTGGCCTGATCGGCATCATGCTGTACAACGGATGCCTTACCGATGATGAGATCAAAGTCTCGCCCGAATCGATCAAACGCCAGGTTGAAACTCTCTTCGTAGAAAACCTGAACCGGGCGGTTCAACGATCGCGCAAGGGCCTGCTCCAAAGCCCCATAGTCACGCTGCCCACGACCGGGAACACAGGCACAAGACAACGGTGCCGCTAGTGGATCCATGACCAGGATTCGTAACGTGTCAGAATCATTTGCCTGTTCAAACTGTGCATGAATTGCACCGGCAAACGCCACCAGCAACAGGGCGCAACCGGCAGGAAACCCGCACCGGATCATTCGCCAATTCGATTTTGCGCGAGAAAGCTGATTCACGATTTGATCCGTTCCAAGACACGGACGAAATTGGCCCGGACATCCATCACATAAATGCGGTCGGCGTTCGGTCCGATTTCGATCGGGATATAACACGACTGTGCTGCCAATCGGCTGCCACGATCGAACTTGGTGGTATCCACGTAGCCGACCAATCCAAGGTACTCGCCATCGGGTGAATATTTTTTAACGCGGCCGACACCCGACTCGGCCGTGTAGAGCACATTGTCAGCAGCGAAATCGAAATTCACGGGATTGCAACAGGCAGCAAACCCTTTGATCGATGTGCGGTCGCGGCGCCCCCAACGACCTAGCAATTCGCCATCGAGTGAGAATCGGTTGACGCGGTGCCGCGAGTTTTCCGCAATCAGCAATTCCCCATTCCGTATGTCCAAATCGAGATGGGCGCAACAACCGTATTGACGCTCGACGACCTGCTTCGCGCCCGTCAAGTCGCGCTGGAACCGATGGATTTCTTCCGTCGCCCGCAAACTCCACCCATCGCCGAACGCCAAGAAAACATAATCTTCGTTCGCCGTGATCCCGCTGGCGTGAGCTTCCGTCAAATAGCCATCGTACAAATCTGCAAAGCTGATCGAATGCTTGGGTCGACCCGACGCATCGTAGCAGGTCATTCGTCCCATGCCCGCCACGTAGATGTCCCCGTCGGGCATGGCATGGACCATCTTCGGGACTTGATCGTCCAGCCGCCATTCGTCGACCACTGTTCCTCGATCGTTGACGAACTTGATGGAATATTGCCGCTCGCCAGGGGCCGGTCCGCGTGCTCCGCGGCGTCGAATGGAATTTCGCGACGCGGCGTTCGAAGAGACTGCCAACAACAATCGTTGCTGATGGTCCATCGCCATGGTTTCGATTTTGCCACCCGAGCCAAGTGAGACCTTAATCGGCGCGACCTCAATATGCGTCGGATCACCGCCAGCAGTTGGCGGGACGTCGACGTTAATCGGACGCCGCTGGGCGTAGGTGGTGGTGTTGCAGAGGATCAACAGAGCCAGAAGGGTCGGCACACAAATCGCCGACGTGCGGAAGGACATGCGAATCTCCGGTGAAATCAGCCGATCACGATCGATGACAGTACTTATTAAACCCCGCATTTCTCACGAGGTTTTGCCGAAACAGTTTTGATTCGGTACGCGGCACCAGCCTTCCTACCTGCCATTCTATCGGATCGTAGGCGGTATTCACCCCCAAGAGAGGGGATTCTCGCCAGGAACTCTCTCAGCAATGCATTGCCGCAGCATGATTCTAGACACCCTCGAGACTTACTGCAGCGGCTGGTGCACATTGAATCGCGTCGAGAACAACTCAAATGCCGCTTCGTCTTTTTTCAGCGTGCTTTAACGTGCCCGTGGTTGGAGGGCATCGCCCGAGACACGAGGCTTCCTTCCCGTTGCTCTGCCCAGCCCCGGCCACCCATTCCCAATTCTTAACAGTGACAATGCACGAGACCGAGAGAACAAGTCTTCTCAGCCGACAAAGACTCGATTCGCCCCTTGTGCGTCCGCATCTGCTGCAGTACTTGGCGAACGGTCCGATGACCAAACAATCGGACATCATTTGGTCATCAGCGGATCGTGCTCGCCACGCTGCTGGGTCCGCAGGGTAATTTCACCGACGCAGATCGTGCCAAAAGCAACTTGATTCACCGATGCCTTCCGTCCACCCTGTGAAGTCCGAATTCACCTGATGCATACGTCGCAGTCCTGACGGCTTCTCGGTTTTTTGTGAATGACGAGAAGAGTTCTCGGGGCTGATGATTACGGTAAATGGTGCTACTGTAGTTCGATTTATGTTGTGTGGTGGCAACACAACCATTTTTTGCACGCACGGCAAGTTAAAGATGGTCCACGACCTTAAGGCCCAGAAGTTTGCCCAATTGCTCGGCAGCGCGTCGTGGCTCGTCCGGGGATTCGTCAGGCGGCAGGTCGAGGCTCACGAGATTGATGCGATCTCCTTTGAACGAATCCTCGATCAGGTTGATCTCATAACGCGTCACGCGCTCGGGGATTTCCTCTTTGCACAGCTGAAGAGCAACACAATCGACCTGCAGAACGGATTTCTCGTCATGATTTGAATAGATAATACGAATCGCTCCGTCATTCGTTTCGATGCGAACCGGATAGACATCGGCAGCGGGTTCAACGATCGAACGGTCACGGCTGAACGCCCTTCTGTTGATTTCGGCTGCATTTTCGTCAATGACAGACAGCCGGCTCTTGTATCGGCGTTTATGGCCGACTTCCCACGTCGGCAGGCGATCGACTCGCAGCAGCGAATCGTCCGCCAGAGTGATGACGGCTTGCGTGTAGTTGCGGCTACCCTCGGCTAGGATTCGCGACAAAACATCAAAGACCCGCAGTGCATCGTCGCTTTGCACCGTGTAGCCAAGATGGGCGACCTCCTGTGTTTCAACGTGACGCAACAAAACGATCTTAAATCCGCGCCAAGTACGATGCAGTTCCGTCTTGGCCCCCACTTGGTAATCGACGACAACACTTTGGCGGTTCAGCACAAGACGCGTCGGCAACAGAAAGAAGCCGTATTGAACGATGACCTCATCCGCATCTGCCGGTATGCAAACGCTGCGGGGAAAGCACAGTTGGTGAATCACCGCCCAAAGAACCAACCCGACGGGCACGAGGATCACCACCTTGGAATCCGACAAAAAAAACAAGAGCCCTGCAAAACCACCACCAACAACAATAACCATCGCCAAGCGACCCAGTTTTGGGCGGACCATCGTGCCTTGCGCCGTCTGCACGGCGTTGGGGTCAAACATTAACGGTCGCTTGCGAGTCTTGCGGACAAGTCGATTCCAGTCGGTGTTGGTCGGATCGTTCATGGTCGATTATTCACGTGATCGAAAACCGGAGCGGGCCTCTGCTACTCCGAGCAGAGGCGCACAAGCAGGAATTCCACAACTATGGCAGATATGCGACATCATACTTCCCACCGATGCTAACGGGGCAAGACCAGTCACGGATCATTCGTTTGTCAACGGATACGTCAAAAACGGCCGTTGTTGTTTGAGTCATGTAGGGTGGGTGCAGCGCAGCGAAACCCACCGCTCCTGGTGCTGACCTTTTTTGCCCGTGCACGTGATTTGAGTCGTCTGACGTGATGAGTCGTTGCCTTCGGTCCCACATGGGACAGGTGTACTTCTTCACCGTCGTAACCGATCACCGACGACCGATTCTCACCACCGATCTTGGGAGCGGGTGGCCCCGAAAGATTCGCTTTCAGGGCCCACGGAGTCGGCAAGAGGCAGCAGAATCGACGCACGATCATTATAGCAATTGATGCGGTCCGACCCATGCGATGACGCAATGACAACCCATCATTTGGACATCCAACGAGTCGCAACCCGATCGTTTACCGATCAACATGATGAATGATCTGATGGACGTTTTGTTCAAAACGGCGGAAAGAACTGTTCACCGATATTAAGGGCGAGATTCCAATCTGGGTGCGCGTGGTATGCGACGCATCTGCAGATCCCAACCTCATCCGCGAATTCGAGATTGAAATGCTGTCGCCAAATGTAGAACCGTGCTTGTCATTATTCCGCACGACGGGTGCGTTTTGGATCATGACGGGCGCCCGCCAAGGGAATGTGGAGCGCATACGATCCATGTTTCAACATCCGACGGACTAATGGGAGGTCGCGCATCGGGCCGGGCTTGCTGTCGGAATGGGTTGTTCCCCGTTGCGTGTGGATGAGGCCTGGAAGTCCTTAAGCGACACCGGATTTGCCGGCGAAACCTTGGAAAGTTTGACGGCTTTTATCAGCGGCTACACCGAGGGAAAGGACGATCGACGCGAGGCCTAGACTATCCGATCGATCCAGGAACTTCGCAGACCGTCAGCCGACGATTCCAAGATTGCACAATGATTTCGTGGACAACGTTGCCGTACACATCGGTCAACCGGAAATCACGCCCGGAATAGCGATACGTCAATCGCTCGTGGTCGAGACCCAACAGATGCAGAACTGTCGCGTGCAAATCGTGGATGTGCGTGCGGTTTTCAACCGCTTCATCGCCATATTCGTCGGTTTTGCCCCAGGTCATTCCGCCGCGCACGCCGCCACCGGCCAACCACATGGTGAAACCTTTGTTGTTGTGGCCACGCCCATCGCCGCGCGGATCGTCTGGCGTACGACCAAACTCACCGCCCCAAATCACCAGAGTATCGTCCAGCAGCCCACGCTGTTTGAGATCGGCCAGCAACGCTGCGATTGGCTGGTCGACCTCCTGGCAGCGGGCCGGCATCAATCGCGCCACCCCGCCGTGATGATCCCAATTGTCGTGGGTCAGTTCGACGAATCGCACACCCCGCTCCACCAAACGACGGGCCAGCAGACATTGGCGCCCGAAATCCTGCGTCGGCTGCTTGTCGGCAATTCCATACATCGCGAGCGTGGCTGCGGTCTCACGGGTCAGGTCCATCGCCTCCGGCATGGCCGACTGCATGCGAAACGCAAGTTCGAACGATTCGATCACGCCTTCTAGCTTTGGGCTCGCCTGCTTGCGTTCCAGTAAATCGCGATTCATCGACTGGAGAAAATCCAACTGATGTCGCTGTGCCTGGGCCGTCAATCGCGAATTGGTGGTGTTTTCAACTGTCGCCTGTTTGACCGGCTTGCTCATTGTGCCGATCGGAGTCCCTTGATAAATCGACGGTAAGAAAGCGCTACTGTAATTGCGTGCCCCACCTAATATCACGGGAGGTTTGATCGAAACAAAACCGGGTAAATTGTGGCTTTGTGAACCCAGGCCATACAGCACCCATGAGCCGATCGATGGTCGATGAAACTGAATGCTACCGGTGTGCAACTGCGTCAACCCAGCCCCATGCTCGGGGCTGTCGCAGTGCATACCGTTGAGCAGACATAAGTCGTCCGCATGCTTCGCGGTCTGTTGCATCAAGTCGGAAACCCACAAACCACTCTCGCCGTACTGCCGAAATCCCCATTGCGACCCGAACCACTTTTGTCCGTTTCGTTTGCTAGGTTCTCCGTGGTCGGCATTGAGCTTCGGCTTATAGTCGAACGTTTCCATGTGCGACGGCCCGCCGCGCATGCACAAAAAGATGACCCGCTTCGCACGAGGTGCAAAATGTGGACGCTTTGGCGAAAGCGGGTTTGCCTTTGCGGCAAAAGATTCTTCTGCACAAAGCCCGGCCAGCGCCAACATCCCGAATCCACCGGAAGTGGATTTCAAGAGATCACGGCGTGTTAAATGATTGAATTGATTCATATGCAACTCAAACGGAATGGCCTTCATCGACCACAAACTGTACTTCGTATTCTATTCGAGATAACGAAACTCTGCACTGGCAAACAACGCCTGACAGAAATTGGTCCAGGCATAGGTCTCCAGACTTATGTGCTGCGCTTCATCATTAACCTTTCGACTGACTTGGCTGCCGGCGGACGCCATCGTCGACTGCCGACATTCGTCCAAATACATGCAGCTCCGTTCAACTTCAATACGAGTGGGATGCCGTGCAAAAAACTGGAGATAAGCACGTTCGATGCGTTCGTCATCCTCCGCATAGGAGTCGAGTAACTGGCGCGCAACTCGCTGTGCATGTTCGACCATGAACGGACTATTCATGACAAACAGTTGCTGCGACGCCATCGTCCGTTCTTGCCGCTTACCGACAATCAAGCTGGGATCGGCAAAATCGAACGTCTCCAGCATTTCCGGTAGCGACATTCGTGCCAATGGCAAATAGACCGTGCGCCATGGCCGATTCAAGTCCTCGGGCGTCAGGATGTAGCGGGAGTTCAATTCATTCAGTTGAAATGTCGGGATGGTCGATTCGGCGATCGGTCGGGGATCGAGAACTCCACTAATCGACAAAATCGCGTCTCGCAAGGGTTCCGCTTCCAACCGTCGATGATTCGCTCGCCAAATCAACTGGTTTTCCGGATCGACGGCATAATTGCGCGGATCGTGATCGCTCGAAAGCTGGTACGCACGACTCAGCACGATTTCGCGGATCATCTGTTTGGTCGACCAACCCTGTCGCTGAAACCGCAACGCCAACCAATCGAGCAATCCCGGATGCGTCGGCTGTTCGCCGTTGGCCCCAAAGTTGTCGACGGTACGTACCAATCCTTCTCCAAACAGATGCTGCCAGATCCGATTGACGGCAACGCGTGCCGTTAGTGGATGGTCAGGCGACGTGATCCACTGCACCAACTCCAACCGGCCGCTCGAACCTGGCGGAATAGACAGGGCATTACCGACAATGAAGTTCGATAAAAAACCACGTGGCACAACCTCGCCGTGTCGGTCAAATTCGCCGCGGATTCGAATCGCTGTGTTGACCGGTTCCTCAGCATCATGGACAGCCATCGCGTAGTCGGGAAATGGTGGTGGATTGTCGACGATTTCAGCCAACTCGGCTTCCAGACCTTCAATCTTGCGATCCCATTCGGCGATCTCGACCGAGAATTCTTCAATCGCGGTCAAAATTCCTTGAATCTCACTGTCGGCCTTTATGGCTGCTTCTGTTTTTCCGGCCGAGAGCATTTTCAGTTTGTTCTCGTGTGCCGACTTGTTGCGCACCACTCGATAACGATCGGATCGAGCAGTATTGCGAATGGCCGTTTGATCGGCAACCGCTTTTTTCCAGGCTTCGGCCGGGCCGGCCAACTCTTGTGCATGCTCTCCAATTGGCTGAAGTGGACGGTCATGGCCGTATTTGTTGCCCGGGGGTGCGGCTGTCCCGTACATCCATTCGGTGCTGGTGAAGATCCCAGCTAGTGCATAGTAATCGCGTGTGGGAATCGGATCGAACTTATGATCGTGACAGCGGGCGCAACTGACCGTTAATCCCAACATCGATCGGCTGATTAAATCGATCTGCTCGTCGACCACATCCATCTGAAACCGTTCGGTCTCGGTTTCCATGAACAGTTTCGGTCCCAGCGTCAAGAAACCAGTCGCGATGAGTCGCTCGTCGCGACGTTGATACGAATCCGCCGGCATCAGATCCCCGGCAATCTGTTCGCGCAAAAACTGATCGAATGGTTTGTCACTATTGAAAGCGTGAATCACATAATTGCGGTACCTCCAGGCATGGCGGTAAATGACATTGCGGTCGCCACCGTTCGTTTCAGCGAACCGTGCCAGGTCGAGCCAATGCCGGCCCCAACGCTCGCCAAATTGCGGCGATGCCAATAACCGATCGACAACCTGCTCCAAAGCTTCATCGGACGGATCGGCTTCAAAACGCTCAACAGCGTCCGGTGTCGGGGGAAGACCGATCAAATCGAAATAGACGCGCCGCAATAATGTGTGCGGTTGTGCCGACGGCACTGGTTGCAGATTCTCACGTTCGAGTCGCGCCAATAGAAAATGATCGATTTCGGAACGAGGCCAGTCGATTGTCTCAACGGAAGGAATGGCAACGCTACGAGGCGGCTCGAAGGCCCAAAACCGTTTTCCAGATTCACGAACGTCACTTTCAGTGGGAGTTCGGCTCCGGCGGTTGCGAGGATCCGGCGCGCCGATCGCAATCCACTTTTCGAAGTTGGCAATGACCGATTCGGGCAACTTGCGATTGGGCGGCATTTCAAACTCGTCATACCGCAATGCCGACAGTAACAAACTCGCTTGGGGATCGTGCGGAACGACAGCCGCACCCGATGCACCTCCGGCCCGAGCCCCGTCTCGCGTATCAAGCCGAAGCCCCGCCTGCAGTTCGTCCGCATTCTCTGAATGGCATTTGTAACAATGCGCAATCAAAACGGGGCGAATCTTCGACTCGAAAAACTCAAGCCCCTTCCGCGAGTCGGCTGGATTGTCGGCCGCCAGACACGAACCGCTTAAGACCAACCCAAGACTGAGTAAGGTCCAAACACCGCGGTCCAAGGCGGTGAAGCGGTCGAACACGGCAAGCTCCTTTGGTGGGAGAATCGGGTTGTGTAGTCAGCCTCTCAATTACCCATCAATCCCTTTAGATGCGTTTGGATCTTACGGCAATTGTGGAAGAATTGAAAGATGATGGTGAATTGCCCCAAGCGATCATTGCCGCCCGGCTTTCACAACGCCCTCCACGCTTTTGTACCAAGCCCATTCGTCGATCTTGTTGTATTGCTTGCCATCGTGGGTCGACGCGATTTCGTCCTTCAGGCGTCGGACGCAATCGGGATCAAGAAACGGATCGTTCGTTTGCTCACGCCACTCGGCCAACTGTTCTCGCAGTTCGTTCAACGTGTCAGCATACCGCGAATCATCGGCCAGGTTGTGGAATTCGTACGGATCGGCTTCGAGATCATACAGCTGAAATTCCGGCGGTCGCCGCATCTGCTTATAGGCTTTGGGCAAATGCCCTCCCGCTCTCTCTGTGGCAGCATCAATCTCTTCGTGCGTATACCAGCGTTCTATGGTGAAGCGATAGTCCGGGTTCTCTTTGTTGGGCTGCAAAGACTGGATCAGCTTGAATCGCTGCGTGCAGACCGCGCGTTGTGGAAAGTAGTTGTGGGCCGAATGTGTGTGATACTCGGTAAACAAATATTCGCGCCAGCCGTCTTCCTGTCCGGTCAATAGCGGCAGTAACGAGCGTCCACTCAGCCCCGTAACGGCATCAGCGCTGGTTGCTTCCAAAATCGTCGGCGCCAAATCAAGTGTCGACACAAGTTCGCTGCGCACCTGTCCCGACTCAATACCGGTCGGCCAGCGAATGATCAGCGGCACGCGCACGCCACCCTCATAACAAGTCCGCTTACCGCGAATGAGGTCGGCACCATGATCGCCAAAATAGATTACAACGGTGTTCTCCGCCTTGCCGGAGTCCGACAAGACCTGCAGAAGATCCCCAACCAAACTGTCGAGTCGGCTCATACAATTGAGATGATTGGCCGTATCGGCCCGCAATGTCGGCGAATCGATGCCGATGAAGTCGAGGACCTCGACATCTTCTGGTTCGAGAGGATCGGCCGGCAAACCGTCGACTTGTTTGATATGCGGGCGATGTGCATCGGGATAGTTCACCGACAAGAAGAACGGTTGGTCATTCTTGTTGATGAACTCCCCGGCGAACTTGGCATAGTCGCCCATCATTTTGCGACTGAAATTCGCCGACGGAATCTCGTGGAAGTCGAAGGGAAAAGCCGACTCGGGATTGACGTGTAGTTTACCAATGATGCCCGTGCGATAACCGGCTGCTTGCAACCACGTAACAAGGTTCGGTGTATCCGGTCGGTACATGCGAAACCGCCACGTCGCCAAACCGATTTGGCCATTCACGTGTGGGTAAAGCCCCGTCAAATAGGCCGCACGCGATTGACTGCATCCCGCCTGCGGCACATAGGCACGATCAAATCGAACGCCATCGGCGGCTAACTTATCAAGATGTGGCGTCGAAACCGCCGGTGTGCCGTAGCAGCCGAGCTCAGGACCGTTATCTTCCGAGACGATCACGAGCACGTTCGGCCGGTCTTCAGCTAGCGCCGCAATTGATGAACTGCTGAACAAGGTCGCGACCAACAAAACGAATCTCATAAGGATCTCTCCTGATTACTGACGACCATCGGAGTTCCCGCCGCACTCTGGTAGCCCCGATCGATAATCTTTGGACGCTGCCGATAATCTCCGATACGATTTGCTCCTTCGCGCAAATTCGTTGAGAATCAGATTGCCGCGCAACCGCGCCACTTGCAACCCGCTGCGCGGGAAACTATTTTGATATTGTGTTCAATGTCAAATTCAACTGAGGATCGCTACCAATCGGCACCAAGGATTAGCTGGTCACGACTTCGCTTCACTCCATCATTGGAATGCCTGCCATGAGCATTACCGCGAGATACCACTTCGCAATTGTTGTCACGTTTTTGATAACGCCATTCGTTGCCACCGCGCAGGTCGACGAGGCGGATGCATTACTGACGATTGACCGCATCTATCGCAGCGGCGACTTCGGCGGCCAGGGGTTTTCAGCACGCTGGGTCGCCGATCCCGCTGGATACATTCGGACAGAATCCGCGAAGGATGGCGGACGCGACATCGTTTGGCAGCAACCGCTCTCCAAAGACAAGCGAACACTCGTTAAGGCGGGCAATCTCATTCCGGCCGGCAAATCAAAGCCGCTGGCGATCAACAATTACTCTTGGACCGATGATTTTTCCCGCTGGTTGATCTACACGAATTCACAACGAGTGTGGCGTCAAAACACGCGCGGTGATTACTGGGTTTACGACCGAGAGACGCAGTCACTGCAACAACTTGGCGGCACATCGGAACCAGCCTCGTTAATGTTTGCCAAGTTCTCTCCCGACAAAAAGCATGTTGCCTATGTGCATGACCGCAATGTTTACGTAGAGAACTTGCAGGACCACACGATCTCGCAGGTCACAGAAACAGATTCCAAGAACATCATCAACGGCACGTTTGATTGGGTTTACGAAGAAGAACTCTCGCTGCGGGACGGATTTCGTTGGAGTCCCGATGGCAAGAAGATCGCGTATTGGCAAATCGATACGACAGGCGTGCCCCAATTCACACTTATCAACAACACCGACGAACTTTACCCGCGTATACAGCGCTTTGCCTATCCCAAAGTGGGGCAGCGCAACTCCTCATCGCGAATCGGAATCGTTGATATTTCCAACGGTGAAACGAAATGGCTCGAAGTACCGGGCGACCCACGGAATCATTATCTGGCGCGCATGGAATGGGCCGGCAATTCAGATGAGTTGGTCATTCAGCAACTCAACCGACTACAAAACACAAATCGTGTCTTGCTGGCGAATGTCAATACCGGCGAGTTGACCACGATCTTAACCGAAGTCGACGATGCCTGGGTCGACGTCCATGATGAGATGCATTGGATCGACGATGGCGCGCGCTTCACCTGGATCAGCGAAAAGGATGGCTGGCGTCACGTGTATGTGGTTTCACGCTCCGGTGATGAGGTGAAACTGATCACGCCGGGAGAATTCGACGTGATTCAGCTGTCGCACGTCGATGAAACAAACGGTGTGATCTACTTCATGGCGTCTCCCGATAATCCCGCACAGCGATATTTGTGGCGTGCGGCCCTCGACGGATCGAAGGTCGAACGGGTCACTCCCGATGAGGAAACCGGCACGCACAGCTACAACATCTCGCCCGATGGCCGCTGGGCGTTTCATTCTTCGTCGTCGATCGACACGCCTTCATCAACACAACTGATCAGCCTGCCCGACCACGACTCGGTCGAAGTTCTGGCAGCCAATAAGAAGCTGCGCGACCGCATTGGCAAGCTCAGCCGCAAGCCGACCGAATTCTTTTACATCGACATTGAGGACGACGTCTCTCTACACGCCTGGTGCATCAAACCGCCTGATTTCGATCCCAATCAAAAGTATCCGCTATTCGTTTATGTATACGGCGAACCGGCGGGCCAAACCGTTGTCGATCGGTGGGGAGGCAGTAGTTATCTGTGGCATTTGATGCTGGCTCAACGGGGATACGTCGTCATGAGTATCGACAATCGTGGGACGAAGGCCCCTCGTGGTCGTCAGTGGCGCAAAGGCATCTACCGGCAGGTTGGGATACTGGCACCACAGGACCAAGCGGCCGCTGTTCGCAAGCTTCTCGCCGAGCGCCCCTACCTCGACCCAGACCGAGTCGGCATTTGGGGCTGGAGCGGCGGCGGATCGATGACGCTCAACGCGATGTTCAAATTTCCGGACCTGTATCACACCGGGATTTCGATCGCCCCCGTTCCGAACCAGCTTTATTACGACACGATCTACCAAGAGCGATACATGGGCCTGCCCGATGACAATGCCGACGGATTCCGGGACGGCTCTCCGATCAACTTTGCCGAACAATTGAAAGGCAATTTACTGCTGGTACATGGAACTGGCGACGACAACTGTCACTACCAAACCATGGAGTTGTTGATTAACGAACTGATCCGCCACAACAAGCCGTTTCAAATGATGGCTTATCCGAATCGTTCCCATTCGATTCGCGAAGGCGCGAATACATCGCGGCATTTGCGTGAATTGATGACAGCCTTTTTGCTCAAAAATCTTCCGCCGGGTGGCCGATCGATCACGAAATGATGCGGCTCGGAACGTAGCGGCATTCCAATTGGATCGGTCAGTTCACTAACCGATAGACTTGTTGTCTGAAGTTGCCATCATGCTCACTGGCTCCCAGAGCGCGCCCCGGTTACGATGAAGTTGTTCATAATTCGTCGCGGCAATGTTTGGCGGCCATGACCGATTCATCGAGGTTCACCGACGCGACAAGTCTTTCGCTGCTTGACCGCACGCAGCAGTACCTCCGCGCATTAATCGAGCAGCGTGTTCCCGATTCGATGCTGCAAGAATCGTGGGACCTGTTTTACAACACTTACAACCGATTGATCGAACGGTTCATCATCTCCCGCGGAGTGCGGCGGGACGATGTTGATGATTGCCTGCAAGAGGTTTGGAGCGAAGTGGCCAACCGCCTGGTCAACTTCGAACGGCCCGCCGATCGGCCCGGGTTGCGATCGTGGTTGTATACCCTCGTACGCAGTAAGGCGACCGACATCGTGCGCCGCAAGATCAAGCAGGGTGTGGTCGGAATCGGCGAAAGCACTGCCGCCAAAATCGAGCCTGACAGCCGTGAGCACGACCCCGCCGAAGAGTGCGAGCAACAATGGAATGACGCCTTGGTGCACACGATGCTCGACGATTTGAAGGGCGAAGTCTCCGAACTGAATTACAACGTGCTCTACCTCCGGTTCATCGAGGGGCGTAGCGTCAGCGAAGTCGCCGACACGCTGTCGATTAAACCGGAACAGGTTCGTTACCGGCAGCACCGCATGCTCAAAAAGCTGCAGAACCGCCAATCGCTATTCACCGGCGCTCCGATCGGGAAGCTGGATTAACCCGCCATTCCGCTTGCCGTTCGTCCCCGTTAAGGCACGCCCCGACAGTGCCCAACAGGCTCTTAGCCACTGACTCATAAAGAGTTACAACACGGGCACCCGCGGCTAATGGCACACGAACAGCGTGAGCGGCGGTTGCGAAACGAGCAATTCTGAGCATCTTTCCGAAATCCGCGCAACAACTGCACGGCCAGCGCGTTTCACCTGCAACAGCGACAAGACCCACAGTCGCAAACAACCGCACTCGCAACACGCAGGAGATTCGCCATGACTATTCGAAACACTATCAAAAGGCTACTGATTCTTTCCGTCGCGGTGACAATCGCGGCGGTCACGCCTTGCGCGCAGGCCCAGGGTTTTCAATGGGGCCAGCAAAACCACAAACACAACATCTTCGGAGGCAACCAACACCAGAATTGGGCGAACCTGTTTAAACCCAAACCGGCGACACGCCCGGCTAACCCGTTCCAGAAGAACCCATGGCAGAAGAATCCCTTCCTGCCGAAAAAGCCGGCAGTCAATCCGTTTCAAGCGAAGAACCCTTGGCAGAAGAACCCCTTCCTGCCGAAAAAGCCGGCAGTCAATCACATGCTGCAATTGAAGTCGCAGCTTGCCGGCCGACCTCAACACGTCCCTGGACAATACACCGGCGAATTTGACGAAAGAAAGTTCCCGCCAAACAACACCAACAAACAGCCGCCAGGTGGTATTCGTGTGCACACTGCCAGACCTGGCGGTAACGATGTCGTCCGCAGACCAATCCCAAACTTCAATTGGGGCGGCGGGAAACGGCCGACACCGAGCGGTCCTAAAATTCCGACACCGAATTGGGGAGGCGGCAAACGCCCCACACCCAGTGGTCCGAATAATCCCATCGACTGGACCAATATCTTCAAACCACCGGTTAAGGGACCGGTCAAATTCCCGCCCCACAAACCGAATCCCATTGGACCCAAATGGCCCCAGTACCCGAACAATGGCGGAACGACCACCAATTATCCTCCCCGACCGACGGGAACTGTGATTTACAACAACCCGGTCAACACCATACCGAATTACAATCCGCGACCGAACAATACGACGACAACTCCACACAACACGGCGGCTACCAACAGGCCCGCCAACAATACGACACCGACCAACACGGTGCCGACAAACTCCGTTCCTACGAATCAGACGGCTGCGAACGTTGTGCCCGATAACACAGTTCCGTCGAATCCCACACCGGACCGCCACATCGTTGTCGACATGACCGACCGCAACGACCGTGACAAAAACGAGATGCCCGCCAACTCGTTACCAACTTTCCCGGGAGTTTCGGTTATCGATGATCCGGAAGAAACCGATTCAGCGTCCGAAGCCAACGAAGCAGAAAAAGATGATCAAGACTCCGGCGACGACGCCGACTCCGAGGATGATGCCAATGAGGAAACACCCGGCGGTTCCATACTCGCTGGCAATACAGATCGCGGCGATGAATATCAGTTCGCCGAAGACAGTCAAACTGATGAAAGCGATGAATCGATCGCCTCGAAACTTGAAAAAGCACGCGAAGAGTTCACGACCACTTACGCTATGATGACAGCTGCCGGTGACCAAGAGGAGCGTGATGCGGCCGCCGACATGGGTGAAACACTGCAACCTGAAATCGTTGATTGGGGTAATAACAACCTCTCCGAAGAAGATAAGACTCGACTTGGTGACGCGCTCGAAGAGGCCAGGAACGGCAATCCCGGTCCTCTGAGTGACCTACTCGAGGAATGGCAAAACGATCCCGCGTTCGACTTCTACGGTGACCCGAACGTTGAAGCCCAATTGGATGCCACCGTCGGCGTGAGCGAGTTGCTGGAAGCGATCAACACGGCAGAGGAACTCGGAGATATTCGCGATCGAATCGACGACATGCGAGATCTCATTGACGCGATGCCGGATGGTCCGCAAAAGGACGAACTGACCGGTCAGCTCGACGATGTAGAAATGATTCAAGGCTTTCGTGAAGTGGTCCAAGTACTGGAGGATTCGCTCGCAGAGTCTGAGGAAGACCCTGGATTCTTCGAACCTGGATTCTTCGAACCTGGATTCGTCGAACCTGGATTCGTCGACCCCGGATTCGGTGGCGGTGGTGGAATGGGCGGTGGTGGAATGGGCGGTGGTGGAATGGGTGGTGGTGGAATGGGTGGTGGTGGAATGGGTGGAGGCGGAATGCCGGTTGATCCGGGATACCCTGCTGATCCCGGCTACCCTGCTGATCCCGGCTACCCTGCTGATCCTGGCTATCCCGCTGATCCGACTCTCGCCGGCGATCCTGCAGCAGCCGGTGGTGACTACGGAGCTGGACCTGCACCAGGTGAGGAAGCCGGATACGCGGATGGTGGCGCAGCGGGCCAAGGCCCTCTGGGAGAGCCGGTCGCAGAAGCTGCCGGTTCCACCACGACCGATGGCATCTTGATCATCAATCCGGAAGAGACCGGCAACAAAGTCGGCTTCCTGATCGACGATCGTTCCTACGAACTCGACACCAATTCACGACAGGCGTTCAAACTGAACAACGCCGACAGCGTGTTGATCAAGTTTGACCGTGGCGTCGAGGAAGAAATCGCCCGCTACACGCTGGCTCCCGGAACTTACAAGTTCAAAATCACCGAAAAAGGCTGGGAGCTGGTCAGTGTCAAATTCAAAGTCACGATCGACAACAGCGAGTTCCCCGGCGACTTCGGTTTCTTGTTGGATGGCGAAACCACAACGCTGAACACAGAAGGATCGCTCCAGCATGAAAGCAAGTACCCAGTCGATGTTCGCTTCGACCGCGGCGACGGCGGTGCCCCTGCTCACAAACGGCTCGAATCGGGCATTTACAAGGTCCGCTTCGACCAGGAGAAGGGACGCATCGAACTGTATGAGGAGGAAGAAGACGAGAAACAAGAAGTCCAACAAGTAGCACAGCAATAAAGTGCACTTGTGACTTCCATCGTCCCCGCGCCCCGGCAGCCAAACAGCTGCCGGGGCTTTTTTTTATTTCAATTCCGATCGCACATGCCGTTTTCGTCGAATTTCGCGCAACGCAATAGACTCTTCGGCGATTCACTAGCGATACCTCTTTCCCCGTCGCACGCACACTCGCAACAACTCACATTCAGAGAAGGAGCCTTACCATGAACATTCGAAGACAGCTCAATACTGTCGTGGTTCTTACCGTCACAGCCGTACTTCTCGTAGGGTCAGCACAAGATTTCGCCGAAGCCGCAAAGAAGCCGGGCCGCCAAATCAGCAGCGCCGCTGCCCGTAAGAAGATTGCCCATGAGCGCGAGATGGTGGCCAGAAAAAAACGATACATTGAATACCAAAAGCGGCTCAGGGCATTACAAATTAAGGCTGCGGTGGCGGCCAAGCAGCGACAGAAAAAAAGGACCCAGCAGCAAGGTTTGATCGCCCTGCAAGCTCGGCCCCTGCAATCCCAGGCCCCCAAACCGGACCTCCCCTCGATGGCCGAGCTGCGATCTCATCTGCTGAATTCGCCGACCCATGCGCTTCCAACAACGGGCAGTTCAGCATCATCGTCCGCGGCAACGAATCGGAGAACGCTGCGAAATCCCAGTTGGAACCGTACCGCTCGCAATCCCAATTGGAACCGTTCCGGTCGAAACCCCAACACGATCAGAAGGCCGCATGTCCAAACGCCAACATTACCACTGCCCCCGCCGCGAAATCCGACCAGTCATACGAACAGGCGTCACCCACCCAGCTGGCAATTCGGCATTCCAGCCCAAAACAGCCGTCCGCCATTGGCATTGGGGACCCAGCAGCCGGCTCCTAATTATTCGCACTACTTGCCAATTCCAAGTCGGCCCCGCCCGGCGATATGGCCGGTGCGTCCGAATCGTATCCCAGTGTTGCGAGCGCCGCTGGCACCGCCAACTCCGGTCGGGCCATCGATCGTTGCGTCGTCTCGCGTGCCGGTTAACGTGAAACCGGATCTGCCAACACTCGCTGAGATTCGTCGGAATTCCATTGTTCCCAACGCATCTCAGCCAGGCCCGCCATCTCCAGAATACCCGGAACCTGATTTTCGCCCGGGTAACGATTCTGCACTGCCGCAGAACAATCCGATTCTGGTGCATATGGCTCCTCCCATGGAGGAACCAGCGGAGGACAAGCCGGATAACCTGCTCGACAATCTTCGGGGAGATTTGCCCTCAGGCGACTTAGATGCCAATAGCGACATGGACGGCGAAGAAAAGTCTTCACCCGAGGGTGTTGTGGTATTGGCTGAATCGCAGGATGAGGACGAAGGCAGTTCCTCACCTGAAGGCGTCGTATTTCTGGTTGATTCGCAAAACGATGACGACGAGGACGAGGGGAAATCTCCTCCGGAGGGGGTCGTTTTCCTGGCCGAATCACAGGACGCAGACGATGAAGACCAAGCCGAACTGACAGCTGTCTTGAACACTGCCAACGGCACAATCCGTACTGATGGCGATCGCAGGTGGAACGACATCGAGATTGGAGACCGGATTGTCGTGCATGACAATTCAAGCAATGGAACAATCACCTTGACTCAGGACGACGAAAAGCAGCTGCAAGATCCCAGCATCTCTTACCACGTCCATCGGATCGGTGAGGTTTCTCCACCGGTGAATCAGGTTTATACAACAGAACCCACGGTTGAGATTCGTCGTCCCGAACCTACGCTCCCCACAGTCGTTCCGGGAATCATTTTCCCAGATCCCCCGGCGCGGGATGAATATACGGGTTGGGACGTAGATATCCCACGACCGACCGGTCAAACCGGTACCACATCTTCTGGAGGCGGCGGCACTCCTGGAAGCGGGTTCAGTACTCCCGGTAGCCGAGGCACGACGGATCCTGGAAATGAAGATGTCGGCGTCACCCGAGCCGGCCTTCATGAGGATGGCCCCATCCACAGCACACTCACTTGGCACGGTACCGGACCGGACGCACGGCTATTGTTCTACCTGGGCAGTATCGGCTGCTCAGATGTGACACTCGCCGGTCTGGAAGAATGGGGCGATGACGATTTCAACTTCCGATATGCAGTCGTTGTTCTCTACGACGATGGAACGAGTCGAAGTTGGGGCGGCTCTCTGTACAACCACTGGGAAGTCGGAGAAGGTTGGAACGAACCACGCTCTCGAATCGATCGACCTATGGTTTCCGTGAACCTGTTCCCTTCAAACTCGGGCGAAGTTCCGATCGAAGCTCGCGTCCCCGGCAAGAGGATTACCAGTATCCACATTAGTACTGCGATGTTTGAAGACGACACCAGCGGAGCCTACATCAGCACGAGGAATCCTCCGGAGAATTACGGGGGAATTAATGAAATTCTCGCTGCTCGAACTTGGTCGGAAGAAGAATTTGCCTCAAATCCGTCGGTGCTGTCTCGGTATTTATGGCACGAGGTCACGAGCAGCGGCGATGATTTTATTGGAATCAACGACCATCACTTCAGTCGCGAAAGTTTGGAAGCACTGTTCGTGTATGCCGAACGGGTCGAAAACAAGTTCCAAGTCGAACGAATTGTTTCTGATCCGACGACATTGGGCTATGAAGACTCCGGATTCCCACCGACCGTGGAGACGCATGGGCTGGGGCAATACTACTCCAATTGGAATGTCCCCAGTTCATTCGGCGGCCGCGGAACCGGCGACGACAGCGAATACGACTACTACATCCATTGCCTGGTCGGGCCGCAGGAAGCGTTTTCCGACTATATTGCCCCTTTGACGGACCTGAATCGCGACGAGCCGTTTGTCGACTTGGAACGGTTCAATGATCCAAGTCAGTGGGATCCGAGTGTGACACCCTGGTGGCGGGAAGGAACACGGCACTAAGGAGAAACTCGGTTAAGCATTTTGCTAGGACGTTAACCCCCTTCAAAGCCCCGGCAGCTCGAATGTTGTCGGGGCTGTTTTTACGTCATTTTCCGCATTTTTTCGATATTTGGCAGAATTCTCTCATTTTTTGTCCGCCTTTCTCCTCTCGCGGCAATCTCCCTGTAACGAGGGAAACAAAAAGCAGATTCAAACGGCAAAAAACAGGACACAGGGACGACTTCAATTCTCGCACAACCACAAAGACCCGGGGGAGAAAAGATGAACATTCGCAAGAAAATGACGACCTTCGCAGTTGCCGCCAGTCTCGTCACTGCAGCATTCGCTCTGTTCCCTAACCAATCGAAAGCCGGCGTTCGAGTGTCAGTCGTCGGCGGCACCTCAGCGACGTACTACGGCAGCGGATTTGGCCGTCGTGTGCCCAGCAGCGTGCTGCGATCACGACTGTTGGCGGCACAACGCATCCGAATGGCTACTCGACGATCCACAATCGTGACAATGCCAACCTCGACGCGAATAATCCACGGGAGTACTTTATTCCCGGTCGTCGAAACTCACGTCATTCAACCAGCATTGCCGACTCGCGTATACCATATCGGCAGCCCGGTTTTGGTTCCGACTTATCCTGCCTGGCAACCCGGCATTCACCTGCAAGTGATGCCTTAAGGTGATCTACTAGGCACTGCAAAATCGAAAACGACAATGTGAAGGCCCCGGTGACCTCGAGCCATCGGGGTCTGTTTCGTTTTTGTAGATTAGCATACTAACAATCACTGTCGAGCATTGATGACGCCATGCCCGCCTTTCCCTTACACGACGCCATTTTTTTGCGCAACAAACCCCGATTGGACCCGTTTCACACACAACTCGGTTGCAACACCCAACTCGTCCGCAACACACAAGGGACCATTTCATTTCGGGAGAGCAAAAATGGCTATTCGAACAAAGTTAACACGGTTAACTGTCGTCGCCGCGCTGATCACGACCGCCGTCATCGCCGGATCGGATCGATCCAACGCTGGAGTCCGTTCAAGATCCGCTCAGATTGCCGCTTCCAGACTGCGTGCAAATCTGGCTCGACGAGTTCCGAATGCGCGACTGCAAAACCAAATGTTGAAATCACAGAAATCAATTCGATCGGCACGACGCTCGACGGCGAACACAAACAGACTGCGGAATCTCCGTCTGCCGAACCATGTTCCCATGATCCAGCCGTCTCGGGCGTTCAATCCGCGAATGTACAAAGAAGGGGATCCGGTGCGACGCAACTATCGCATGTATAAAGAGGGGGATCCCATCCGACGTGGCATACAGCTAAACGTGCGACCGAACATTCGGCGACCCAATGTTCGTCAGCAATACGTTCCTTGGGTGACAGTCCCGCAGAATACACTGCACTGAGACGCTCCCTCCCTTGCTACCTTAGAAATTGATTGAGTTCGTCTCACGAAGCCCTGTGGATTTCGCAATCCACGGGGCTTTTTGCATTTTCATGCGTTCGGAACAGGCTGCGGACTTACAATCGGCGAATCAATTGAACCGCGAGTTCCGCGTCGAAAAAGCGATTCTGAGCATCTCGCAGCGGGAAAACGCCACCCACTCGAACGGAAGTATCGTGGTACAGTTCGAAGTGCAGGCCAGCGGTAAAGTTGACCACATCGACCTGTCCACCTCGACTTCTGAGAAGCACCGTCGATGAACTCATCGGACCGACGGCCAGTAGCCGACTGCCCGTCACAGCATTGGAGGGTTGCAGTGTCGTCGTATAATGGAACTCGGCCAACGCTGCGAGTCCAGTGAGGCCTGCCGACGGGCTGCGGTCACGAAACAACCAGTAGCCAGTCGACAGATCCAAATTCATCAGAGTTTGGTCATTCAGTTCCCCATAGGTCCCACTCGGTGGAACTCCGACAAACAAGGGAGCAACCGCATCTTCGAAATGCAACGGGTCGCCGTTGGCGGCAACGTCGACCTGCAGGAACGCATGCACAAAAAGCTGATCGTCGGGAACGAACATGGCCGCGAGAAACGGTTGCAGGATGACTGACTCGTTCTCCAGCCGATAATTCGTATAACCGATCTGGGCATGCGCATCCCGTCCGGTCGGAGTTTCGATGCCGAGTCCAGCAGCGAATGCTGTGGTTTCATCTTCGTACAACAGCGCCTTGAGAATAATCGCCAGATTTCCGATTTCCCCCGCGTCGACCGAGAATCCTTCGCCACGACCGATAGGCGGGGCAGTCATTTCACTGCTAAAGTAATCGTTAGCTAGTGGCAAGCGCAACTCAATCGAGGCATCACCATCGAACAGTGTCCGTTCGACTCCGAACGTATAGTGATACAATGAAAAGTCTTCCTGGCCACGACCGATGACACTCCCAAACAATACTGTTCTGGTCTGGAACTGTGACGCATTGGCGAAGTAGTTGTAGTTGAAATAGATCCGATCAACCGGCAGTGCCTTGTTGTTCGTACCGATCTTCGTGTGACGGGCACCGCCGCCTAACAAGAGATCAGTTGGGCCACCGATCAGAGTCTCTGCACCGATCGTATCAATGCCCGTAATCGTCGAAGACATGAAGATGGTGTCCCCGAACATATCCGGCACGCGAGCTAAGCGTCGCCGACGAGCGTTGACCGGCGATCGTCCGAAGATGCTGGTGATCAGGTCTGCAGGTGCGGCCGGCAACACCGCCGGCTGCGGGGCAAAAACCTGCTGTGGGTTCATGGCCAGTTGAGGGGTCGTTTCCGCCGGTTGCGGTGCGGCTTCGACAGGCTCCGGTGTCGCCGGTGGAGGTGGCTGAGTTGCTTGAGACCAGGCGAGCGATTCACTCGATGAGTCGTCATCGGCCCAGATCGATTCTGAGGAATCAAAAAAGAATTCCGAATCGTCTTGTCCGAAATTCGAGTCGGTTACCGACACAGATATCAGGGCCACCAAGATCATTCGGCCCGCAACAGAAAACCGGTCCCGAACCATGATTCCTACCGCCTTTTCGTCGGGTGAGGCTGACGGAAATGCCGATGCAACGGCGGCTGAGTTTTTAGCTCACATCGCCAGCAGTTTGACTATAAGAAAAACCATCCTTGGATATTCTACTTCATCGGCAGGTTGAAATGCGGTATGCAATCGGGCGTGGTAAGCGGCGTGAAGCAACCGCAGTGTCGTTGCCAACGGTGATGCATTCGGCACGATCGGACTATTTTGACACTTGCAAGCGCTCGATCAAATCGTTCGTGCTGGCCAGCTGCTGCTTCAGTCCGTCGTCTTCAGGATGTTGGCGAACAAGACCACTCAAATGCTCACCGGCCCGCCGCAGATTCTGCAGGGCTTCAGTTGGCCGCTCCAGTGCAATTTGTGCTGCCGATATCGCCTGCAATGCAGTCGCGTAATTGGCGAAGTAAACCAATTCCTTCTCAGAATTCTGAAGAACTGGCTCCAAGGCATCAATGGCATGCTGAAACCGCGTCTCAGCCTGCCCGAAACTCCCTTCACCCATTTCAATGCGACCTAGATCCAGCAGGACTCCTGTCAAGCTTTCCCGATATTTGACGACTCGTGGATTCGCGATGACGAGTCGACTCAATTGATCGGCCGCCTGTGTGTAAAGGGATACTTGTTGTTGCAGATCATTCTGCAGGTCGGCCAACGTGCGATAGCAAATTGCCAATCGATTTCGATTGTCCAGTCCTTGAGGCTCGGCTTCCAACAATCGTTCGAGACGATTTATCGCGTCGGCCAAATAGGTTTTCGCTGATTCAAAATCTCCTTCATTCGGATCCTGAATTTCGAGATTCGCCTGATTAAACGACCCCATCGCCAGATCGCGTAGAAGTTCAACATTGGAATCCGAGTCCGGCAGACACGACATCCGTATTGCTTGCGCGTCGCTCAACCGCTGACGGGCGTCCGAGAATTCGCCGCGAGCTTTGTCAACGACACCGATATTCATCAGCGTGTTAGCCAAGATCCGCTTCAGTTCGACATCGTGCGGATGTTGATCGACAAGTTTTTGCCTCAGTCCTTGCGCTTCGGAAAATGCCTGATAAGCTTCGGACTGTTGCCCGAGCCTGCTGCGAGCCGCACCAATTGCGTTCAATGTCAACGCCAACTCGGACATCCGCTCGCTACTGTCAGGTTCCTCGTCGAGACGACGTTGCTGAATGCTCCGGGCGTTTTCAAAAGCAGTTAACGCCTCTTCCGCCGAATCGATATCTTCTGAAATTCGACCGATTCGAAACCATGTCGCGGCCAGTTGATCCTGCAACGACTTGTCGTGGCGAGCATCTTCGACAAAGAGCTGATAATGGGCCAATGCTTTTTCGAGCAACGATTGCCGCAACGGCCTCATTCCTGGCTGATTCAACAGATCACTTTCGCTGACCTCGATATACAAACCGTCGACCGTATCTCGAGCTTGTTTCAGACGGTCATCGGATTTTCTCAGTGCGTCCTTTGTTACGAAATACCCGATCGTACTCGCAGTTAGCGCCGCAACGAGACCGAACAGCGCAGCTGCCGACGCGATGGCTGTCGCCCGGTTTCGCTTGGCCCACCGTACCGCGCGTTCGAGGCGCCCGACAGGACGGGCCAATATCGGCTCCCCCTTGAGAAAACGCGCCAAATCGTCAGCCAGATCTTCCGCCGACGCATACCGTGCTGCCGGTTCCTTCTGCAAACACTTGAGACAAATCGTTTCCAGGTCGCGGTCGGCTTTGGAATTGAATTGCGAAGGAGGCGTTGATTCTGTTTCAAGAACCTGATGAATCGTCTCCATCACATTGGCCCCTTTGAATGGGGGCCGGCCCGTCAGCAAATGGTACATCGTGGCGCCGACAGCATACACATCACTGAGAGTTGTCACCCGTTCCGACGCGGTCGCCTGTTCTGGTGACATGTACGATGGTGTGCCAATGACATCGCCATCGTGCGTCAGCTGAGTGTGGCCTTCCAACAGTTTGGCCAATCCGAAATCGGCCACCAACGGACGTCCGGACCGCGATTCCACCATGATGTTATGCGGCTTGAGATCGCGATGCAGAATCCCACTTTGGTGCGCGAAATGAACGGCCCGCGCCACTGGCTCTAAATATTCTGCCGTTTGACGATTGGAAATCGGGCCATCGCGCATCAACTCCAGCAAGCTGTTCCCTTCGACGTAATGCATCGAATAGAAGTGCTCACCCGCGAATTCACCGACATCAAAAACTGTGACGATGTTGTCGTGTTCCAATCGGGCGGTGGCCCTGGCTTCGGTCCGAAATCGCTCGATCAGTTCTGTCCGTGCGGTTGTCGACATCCCTTTCAGGCGGTCACTGCGAATGACCTTTAACGCGACCACACGGTCGGCATGCCGCTGCCGTGCCTTGAAAACGACCCCCATTCCCCCCTGCCCGAGCTGCTCCAGCAGTTCATACTCTCCGAACGAACAGGGAAAGTGAGCCGACGGTTGTGCGCTTGGGGATAACGCTACGGGCCGATTCGCCGTGTCATGAATGACCGTTTCATCAAGCGAGGGCATACTCTCAGTTTCCAACTCGGAAACTGAGACACCGGGAAACCGGTGCTGCAATTCCTGCTCACTCGGTTTGTCACCATAGAGATGCCTGACAAAATACTCCTGTTTGAGAAGTCGGGCGACAATTTCAGGCTGATTAATGCACGGAAACCGTTCTAAGTACGACTCAATAGGTATCGGTCCGCAAGTCTGGTCGGATTTGATGCTGACGCTTTGCTGTTCGGATTGCGATTTCCACCGATACTCCAGATCGATATGGATCAACTCCTCGAGCGTTGGGACGAATTCGGCAGCATTTTCGTCCGGCAAAAACTCCTCGATCGGCCTGGCATGGCCCCCTGTCCAGACCTCCTCGAACAGCCGGCAACGGCTTCGGTCTACGATCTCGTCTGGTTCATGCCGCTCGGGCATTTGAATGCCTCGAAAGGGACCTTCCTCGACGACGCTCGCTGTATGCGGCGCGCTCCCAAAATCTTATTCTGACGCGGAGGGTTCATGCGATCAAGATGCGCACCGGATTTGGCACCCCTCGAGTTTTGCGATTCCAATCGTCAGCAACAGTGAGTCCAGATGCCATCAGGATACGTGTGACGCAAAGAAGGCGGGTCGTAAGACAAAACGCACTTCGACACCGGCGTGCTGCCAAAATATTCCTCGGATGCGCACCGGAACGCTTGTCGCCTTTACGGAATCGGCTAAACTAAAGCGCAACAGCACAACCGGCGCGGGAACAACGTCGATGGCTGGCTCGGCAAACTAATCGGACGCTTCGAATCGTCGAAGAATCTTTGCTCCGCCACCCAGATGACCGAGTCGGTTGGTGTTCAGACATCTCTGACAACAATGCACCCGTAGCTCAACTGGATAGAGCATCGGTCTTCGGAACCGAGGGTTGGGGGTTCGAATCCCTCCGGGTGTACTTTGCCGCTAATCGCGATTTGACCGTTAGAGCGTTTCCAGGCCACAGTGGACCGCGGCAATTCTGAAACTTCCCTCGGTCGATCGCTGAAATTGCGGATGGCAGCAGATTGCATTGAGTTGCACGATCGTTATTTCTAGGTCGACCTTGCCTACGTCACCGGCTATTGATCCTCTGCTGAGTCCCCGTCGGTTTCCGATTCTTCTTTCAATTCGCTGTCGCCGGAAACATCACTGTCAGATCCTTCTTCGGGCAAGTTCGTATCAACTTCAACTTCATCTTCGTCACCCGCAAATTCACCAATCGGGCCTTCGGAATCCAAGTCAAAATTGAGAATATTCTTCTCGCCGGCCTTCACTTCAACCACCAGCGTTGTCTGAAGATTATATTTATCAGGGACTCTTTCTCCCGAAGCTGGATAATCGGTCCCATCCGAATGAGTTCCAGCCAGCCCCTCTGTGGTAATGCGAACGCGGTTCTTGCCCGGCATTGTCCCCTGTCGACCACCACCAAAATTTAACACGTAAAATCCATCGGCGTTTGTCATCCCCCCGGCCGGTCGACCGACTTCTGGAATGAAGTT
>JANQRQ010000065.1 GCA_028284485.1 Planctomycetaceae bacterium
AGGGTTCGGCTGTTCGCCGATTAAAGTGGTACGTGAGCTGGGTTTAAACCGTCGTGAGACAGGTTGGTCCCTATCTGCTGTGGGCGCACGAAACTTGAGGGGTTTTCTCTTTAGTACGAGAGGATTTAGAGGGACGTACCTCTGGTGTTCCTGTTGTCACGCCTAGTGGCACGGCAGGGTAGCTAAGTACGGCATGGATAAGCGCTGAATGCATATAAGCGCGAAGCCACTCCCAAGATTAGGTTTCGTTGAACTATTGTTCTGAAGTCCCCTGGAAGACGACCAGGTTGATAGGCTGGCTGTGTAAGGCGGGCAACCGTTTCAGCTGACCAGTACTAACGGACGAAAGCTTGGCCACTTTGATTCTTGACTCCAAACCGGGAGCAATAATCAATTCGTGACCGAAACTCAAAGAGCAAAATATTTGATCTCACTCTGCTGCTACCTTTTTTGACCTTCGACGAGTGAAGGGCGGCTGACTTTGGTCGGTTGGCGCACTCGTTGCTTTCCGGTGACTTTACCTGTACGGAAACACGCGTTCCCATTCCGAACACGACCGTTAAGCCGTCCAGGGCCGATGATAGTGCCTACCAGCGCGAAAGTAGGTCATTGCCGGAATTTTACTTTTGTCCCGCCGATCTCTGATCGCCGCGGGACTTTTTTTATGCGCAGACTGCTGGACCGCCCGCGTTGCTCAGATCCAGCCTTTGGCTCCCAGACCGTCTCGCCTCCTCGCAACACCGTTCATCCGCCGATGCAGCTCAGAATCCACGGGTCGTCGAGCGACGACGCCACATAGGTCGCAGCACTGAAATCTTGAAAGCTGCTGTGGCGATGCGGAATCGACACCACAACAGCATTTGCCGCCGCTGCCGCACGAGTCCCCGCTTCGCTGTCTTCCAACACCAGCATCTCTTCTGGCGAAATACCGAGCCTTTCCGCTGCCCGCAGGTAGATTTCCGGATGTGGCTTCCCTTGATGAACATCTTCGGCCGTCAAGGTTGTGTGGAAACGGGGTTGCAACTCATATCGCCCTAACAAATCTTCCAGATAGGCTCGGCTCGAAGAAGTCGCCACACCCTTAGGCAGAGAATGCTCCTCGATGTGGTCCAAGAGTTCCCATAGCCCCGGCATCGGTGCCAAATGGTCCGGCAGCAACCGAAAGAATATCTCACGCGACTCGGCCTGAAGTTCTTCAATCGTTTCTTGAAACCCGTGAAACTCGATCATGGCGGTAAAGGATTCTTCCGCACGCCGCCCCATCATTTGACGTAGCAAATCATCGCATAGTTCTTTGCCGCGACGGCGAAGTTGTTCGCGTCCAGTGAGGTTAAACACCTCTTCCGTGTTGAACATCAAACCGTCAAGATCGAATACGACTGCTCGAACCATTGGGGAGTCTGGAGTTTCCGAATTCAACATCTTGGTAGCGACATTCCTTTGAACAATAACGGTTGTGCACGAAGTGCCCCGAATCGGGGCAACTCATTACGACAATGGCGGGGCAAGGCCGCGATAACTGAGGTCTAACAGATCCATCGGATGTGCGACCCATAAGGGACGCTTTGCAGAACGCAACATCGACTGAATCTGCAACGAACAACCTGCGTTGCCGGTGACGACGATCTCGGCCCCCGTGCGCAGAATGTTCTCTCGCTTGCGGCGCCCCAACTGATCGGCCATTTCCGGTTCGGTCAGATTGTAGCTGCCTGCCGCCCCACAACAAATCTCCGACTCGGCCAGCGGAACCAACTCCAATTCGGGGATCAATTCCAACAGCTTTCGGGGCTGATCGCGAACCTGTTGAGCATGAACGAGATGGCACGCATCGTGGTAAGTGGCCTTCTTCCGAATAGGACCTTGAGGAGCAATTGGCCCCAGCTCGGCTAAAAACTCTGCTGCATCGCGGACTTTTCCAGAGAATCCCTCGAGGACCTCATAAGTTCGCGAGGCCGCCGTGCTCGATTCTTCTGCCATATGCCCATAGTCTTTAAGCATCGAGCCGCAACCGGCGACATTGACGATCACGGCATCCAGTTCATCTGCCGAAAACGCGTTAGAATTTGTCTCGGCAAACTCTAACGCCGGCCCTTCCGAGCCACTGTGATAGTGGATGGCCCCGCAGCAGACCTGGTTCCGTGGCACGACGACATCACACCCGTTTTCCTGCAATACCCTGGCGGTCGCCCAGTTGGTCTGCCCGAAAACGGCGTCTGCCACGCATCCTGTAAACAGTCCAACTCGCGCGCGGCGCCGGCCTTTGGCAGGTAACAATTCAGGAAGTCGCCCAGTCGATGGTTGCAGCGGAGGCAGTAAGGATTGCATCCTGCGCAGTTTTTCCGGCAGGAGCCGATTCAATCCCGACTTGTCAATTAGCCGGTCCAGGCCAAGAGATTGCATAATTCGCATTGGCCAAAGTGCCAGCCGCATTCGCGCAGGGTAGGGGAACAATCCGTAGAGCACTAATCGCTGAAACCAATCGCCGTTCGGACCACCTTTCGCCCCACCCGTCGCATTTCTTTGTGCGTCGACCCGAAACGGTTCGATCAATCGGCCGTACTGAACACCAGATGGGCATGCGGTCTCGCAACTCCGGCAATCGAGACACAGATCGAGATGCCGCTGGACCGAATCGGTCAAATTAACGCGACCGTCAACCACACCGCGCATCAGATAAATCCGGCCACGTGGACTATCATTTTCGTTGCCGGTTTCGAGATAGGTTGGGCAAAAAGAGGTACAAAGGCCGCAGTGGACACAGTCGAGAAACCGGGTGTAATCGATATTGCTACCAACCAGAGATTCCTCTGACTTCGAATCAGCACTTGAGGCTTCGGTCGTCGATCGGGCCGTTGCTGAAGGATCGGTCATAGAATCTGTATGAAGGTTGGAATACCGGAATTCTCATCGATTATAGTCAGCAAGTTAGCCGGTTCACAGCCAGCAATTTGTGAGCCAATTCTCAGCTTTCGCCGCATGCCGGCCGTTGATCGATTCAAAGAGATTCTCGAAGTTCAGTAAACAGCTCGACAAAATCGGGCAGTTGATAATGAGCATTGAGTCCACTGGGATTGGGCAGCACCCAGATCGCTGACTGCCCGATTTGCCGATCCTGAGGCCCCATGACAGCATCCTTTTGGCCAAAAGCCGTCCGGTAGGCAGTGATTCCAACGAATGCCACGAATTTCGGACGAATCCGTCGAACCAGATCTTCCAACCGCGCGCCGCCTGTTTTCAGCTCTTCATTCGATAGCTCGTCAGCCCGCGCCGTCGCGCGTGCCACCATGTTTGTTAAGCCGCAGCCGTATTCGACTAAACGAGCATCTTCATCAGGGCTTAACAACCGATCGGTGAAACCCGATTCGGACAGGGCAGGCCAAAACCGATTCCCAGGACGCGCGAAGTGATGCCCGACGGCCGCCGAATACAGGCTCGGATTAATCCCCACAAACAACACGTCGAGCCGATCCGCGACAACGTCCGGAATTTTACGACCTTCAGCAGCCTTGAGTTCTTCTTTGGTCGGATTGCTCACGGAAATCAAGATTCCTGTGGCCCCATGAGCCGGGGACGAAGAAATACGGACCTTCAAAATTTGCCCTCGGACATTTCAACGAACATAATGTCCGAATGGGCAATTTTCGACTGCTACGCTGCTGCCATCAAGCCGACGTGATTCGCTCAGCCAGGGTTGCTGAATGGAACGATCGGTTGTGTAACGAGCCAATCTCCCCTCTGCGACTCAGTTTGGAGTGTTTGAAAAATAGGAGAAGCCCCATGCGCCTTACCATTCGGCAAGCTGTACCACGGACCAAAGCCCATTCCCAGTTCCATGCAAACGTTCGAAATTTACAGCTCGGTTGCAGTGGCTTCATCCTATGTTTCGGGCTGACCGTGGCTCTTCTTCTGACCGCAGTGAAATCGACCGTTGCGCAGGAAACCAACCCGAGACGTCAACAACAAAATAACGACGCCCAAGCACGGGCCATCGAAAACGCATTTCGTGCTCCTCGGCGAGTGGAGCTTTCTGAAGAAGTGCAGGCAAAGCTCGAAGCGCTACGCGAAAAACGCGGACCGGAAGTCGGCCCCAAGCTGATCGAGTTTCAACAGAAGATCAACGCCATCTATACGCGCGAGCAACGTGCCCGACGGCGCGAAGTCATCGAAGCGGCGCGCAATGCGGGAAAAAGCCCGCAAGAACAACGCGAGTTGGTCAACGCGACCTTGAAGTTGACTGAAGCACAACAAAAGCAATTGGAAGAAATCCGGCAAGAGCAACAACAACTTCTGCGGTCGATCCAACAGGAGGTCCTCGCAGCCTTGGGCGTCGCCGGTCAGCAGCAACCGTCCGGTGCCCGCAGAAGAATCACTCCGACGCATGCCAACGTCAGCTATGGGCCGCACGAACGAAACGTTCTCGACTTCTGGCAGGCGGAATCGGATCGGCCTACGCCGATTCTCGTCTCCATTCATGGTGGCGGATTTCGAGGCGGAAACAAAAGTGTTGCACAAGACTTGCTCCGCCAATGCCTGGAAGGGGGCATTTCAGTCGCTGCCATCACCTACCGCCTATCGCAGCACGCCATTGCGCCGGCCTCATTCACCGATTCCGCTCGAGCCATTCAATTTATTCGCTCGAAGGCCGATGAATGGAATCTCGACGCCAGCCGCATGGCGTCGACGGGCGGATCGGCGGGCGCGGGGCTTTCGCTGTGGCTCGGGTTTCACGACGACATGGCCAAGCCGGATAGCGCCGACCCGGTCGCCCGGCAATCAACTCGATTGACCTGCATGTACGTCAATAACGGGCAGACATCGTACGATCCCCGCTTCATCCGCGACCTGTTCCCCGGCAAAGATACTTATCAACATCCGGCTCTCGTGCAGTTGTACGACGCTGACTTGACGAAGCTGGATGACCTTCTAGCAGAGAAATACAAGCTGTTCGAAATGGTCTCGTCGATGAACTACCTGACGGAAGACGATCCGCCAGTCATTCTCAGTTACAATCGCCCGTTCGATGTCGAGGTGACCAGTCAATCGGTCGGCATTCATCACCCGAAGTTCGGTGAAGTGTTGAAAGAAAAGATGGATGCCCTCGGAATTCGCTGCGAAGTCTATGCCATGGGAAAAACCCGCTCGGGCCAACAAGGCCTCTCGACATACGAATTCATTCGGGAACAATTCAAAATGGATGACTGACCGTCAAAGCTACCGGTCGGTTGACAGATCCCTTACGATCGCGGCTAGCGGCGAATGACATATCTGGGAAAAAGTCCCAAATAACGAGTTGATTAACCTGCAATCGTACTATTGAGGTCATTGCGACATGCTTCTTCGAAACTCTTTTGCGTTGGTTCCAATCGTAGCAGTCGCGTTTGTTGGGCTTGCGTCCGCGCAAAGCCCCACGTCGGAGACAAATCGACGACTGCGCGATGCTCTCGAACAGTATCCCCAGGCGGACGCCGATCGCGACGGCGTCCTCACGCTGAAAGAGGCTCGTGCCTACCAACGAGGACTCAACCAGCGGAGTTCCAACAATAACAGAAACGCCGAATCACAAGAGACCGTTCCGCCGACGCATGCCGACATCAAGTATGGTCCCTACAAACGCAACAACCTCGACTTGTGGTTGGTCGACAGTTCCACTCCCACGCCTTTGTTGATTTGCATACACGGTGGGGGGTTTTCCGGGGGGGACAAGAAGAAATACCACTCAAGCGTTGAATTGATTTCCCGTATGCATCAGGCAGGTATTTCCGTCGCTTCCATCAACTATCGATTAACCGAGAAGGGCCGCAATCCCTACCCGATTCCCATGCATGATGGAGCACGGGCTGTGCAGTTTCTGCGTCATCATGCTGAAACGTACAATCTCGACAAATCACGCTTCGGCGCCACAGGAGGGTCGGCAGGTGGCTGCATGTTGATGTGGCTGGGGTTTCACGAAGACATGGCGGATCCGAACAGCGATGATCCAATTGAGACACAGTCGACGCGGCTGATTGCATTGGCGCCGGTTGGTGGCCAGTCATGTCTGCACCTACCGACATTACTGGAATGGTTCGGCGTAAAGAGTTTGCAAGAACACGGAGGCGGGCGTCCTCTATTTGGCCTGCCATTGGAAGGTGAACTTGTAATCACACCCCAACTCGACGCTCAATCCCGCGATGCTTCGCCGATTACCCATCTCACGCAAGACGATCCCGCCTGTTTCATGAATTTCGGCAGAAACGTGCCCATCGATGAACAATCAGCACCTGGCACCTGGGTTCACCACCCGATCATGGGCTTCAAACTGCAGGAGGCCATGAGCGACATCGGCCTGGAATGCCACGTGAACTATCGGGGTGGGCCGGCGGTTGAAGGCTACCAGGATCAGATCGATTTTCTGATTCGCAAGCTCAAGCAGGGAACCAACCAAAACGCGGAGTGATGAAAATGAACGGCTGGACCAGAAGGGAATTCGTGGCTGCCTGCGGCGCACAGGCATTGGCAATGCAATCGGGAACAACTCTCGGTGCCGACGACGAGAAAAAAAAGCCGAACCTGTTGTTCGTACTGACCGATCAGCAGTCGTACGACATGATCGGCGCGGTCAATCCGCAGGTGCAGACACCGGTCGTCGACGAGTTGGCGCGACAGGGCGTCCGTTTCGATCATTGCGTCTCGAATCATCCTCTCTGCACCCCGTATCGTGGGATGCTGCTTTCGGGTCAACATCCGCTCTACAACGGCTGCTTTACCAACGATGTTCCGTTGCTGCCGAATTCTGAAAATCGGTTCGCTCATGTCCTAAACCGAGCCGGCTACGAGACCGCGTACATCGGAAAATGGCATCTCTATGGGGGCGGCACGCGGAATACGGGTATCCCGCAGGGACCGAATCGCCACGGTTTCGACGGTACCTTTCTGACGAATAACTGCCACGTCGATTACCGACCCGAGTCCTGCTACTACTGGGACGATGACAATAAGAAGATCTTCTTCAAGGACGTTTATCCGGATAGACCGTGGGAATTGGAAGCTCAAACTCGCCAAGCGGAAACCTGGTTCCAAAACCGCGACCGCAACAAACCGTTTGCATTGTTTGTGTCGTGGCATCCGCCGCACGATTACGGCGGGGACGGTTGCCCTGCAGCTCCAGGCCGTCAATACAATTACGACGTTGACGTGTTAGATCCCGCTCTACGTGAGCCATATCAGTCACAGCAAATTCAACTGCGACCTGGAATGCCGATTCAGGAAAGCATGCGAGCCTGTCGCAACGAGCAGTATCGCGATTACATGGGTATGGTAACCGCCTGCGACACTGCATTCGGTCGCTTGCTCGACCAACTGAAGCAGCAGGGCGTCTACGACGATACGCTCATCGTGTTCACCAGCGACCATGGGGATATGCTCGGATCGCATGGAGCACAAAGACCGAAGCAGTATCCACAAGATTACTCGGCTCGAGTTCCGCTGATCATGCGGTTGCCCAATCGCCTGCCAACCGGCCGGACGAGCGAATTGCTGATTGGATCGTTGGATTTGATGCCCACGATTCTCAGCATTATGGGGTTACCCATCCCGGCCGATGTGGATGGAACCGATCTATCGCAAGCCATGGTCCAAGGTCGGGATACAGTTTCCGACAGCGTGCCGATCTGGATGTTCCCTAGTCGTGGGGCTTGGCGCGGCGTCTACACAAACGAGTGGACCTATGCGCGCGGCATTGCCGGCGACAGCGAGCGACAAGGCGTTCAGATCAATGTGCTTTACAACAGGCAAGACGATCCCGGACAGCTGAACAATCTGTTCGGGAATTCTTCAGTCGCTGCGATCCAGGCGAAGCTGGAAGCTCGCACCCAAGCCTGGTTGGACCACTTCGGCGATCGGAATTACGACTGGCAGGACTTCGAGCGAGCCCAACAGAAGTCCGGCTTGCCCTCGTGGAATAAGAATTATTCCCACCGGCCGATTGATTTGCTGCGATCTGTTCGCGCTTGATGTCCGGTGTGTTGCGTATTGCCGGTTGAATCGACGTTGTCAATTTCGACGGAGTTCGTCGTCCCGATTCCGTCGTAATCAGCCGTTATTCCTGCGCAGTGCGATTGCCACCACAATCGTGCGGGAGGGGGAATCCAATGCATTCTGTCCGAGATTCAGCAGAATCCAACCGACAAATTAAACCACGAAAAAGCTGAAATGCACGAAAGCAGATAGGCATCATTTACTACCGATCTTTTCGCCGCTTTCGTGCTTCGTTTACTAGGACGAACTACTGGCGTTCATGAGTCGTGGTTTCACTTGTCGCTTCTTTGGCAACCCATTCTGTTTGAACAATGTATAGAGGGAAACCATCGTAGGCGTCACTTGGCGTTCATACTCTGTCAGTGCGCCACTCACCCCCGTGTGCTCCGTGTCTCCGTGGTGAACTCTTCACCAATTCTCGAATTTACGTGCTGACAATGTCGTTGCCACACGGTGATTCTCAAGATTTTCGCCTCAACTGCCCATTTCCTGTTGACAAATGATTACGCATGTAGTCTATTAGTCCTTTACTGTTATCCATCGCGTCACATAAAGGACGATAGCCATGTCAGAAACGGATCCGATCGGTCTGTCGCCTGCGGAATGGGAAGTCATGAAGGTCTTATGGGACCAGGGGCCGATGGCGGCCAGGGACGTTTTTGCGGCCCTCCCAGAGGATCGTGATTGGGCCTACAAGACGGTCAAAACGCTGCTGTCGCGCTTGGTTGCCAAGGGAGCACTGGCCTACGACCAAATCGGGAATTCCTACCTATACCGTGCTGCCGTCGATCGCGAAGACATGACTCGCCAGGAAGCGCGCAGCGTTTTGCAACGGTTGATGAGCGAAGCCGTTTCCCCAGTTCTGGCACACTTCATCGAAGAGGCGGAACTTTCGGACGCGGAAATCAAAGAGTTGAAACGGCACCTCGACCAGAAACGCAAACAGAGTCGAAAATAGCAGGGCGTTTTCGTGAATACACTCGATCAATTCTCGCAATCGTGGTTGGCCTGGATCACGTCGGCCACTTGGCAGCTGGCGCTCCTTGTGTGCATCGTAGCGTCGATTGGTTGGCTCGTGCGCTCCGCGTCGCCCCGATTGCGATACGGACTATGGCTATTGGTATTGGTAAAAGTATTTCTCTCCCCAACGCTGACCACTCCGTTGAGCATCGGAAACTGGGCAATTGGACCGATTGCAGAATCCGCCAAGCAATACACCGAAGCCGTCGGAAGCCGCGGCAGGTCGTCACCGAATCAGCCAATTGTCACCTCACATGGCGTCGCAGGCGTCGCTCCGCATTCCCCAACAAACCCCGAAAGATCGGTCGCACCACTTTCGACGGTGTTGTTCGTAATTTGGGCGAGCGGTTGCGTGTTGTTTTGGGGAATTGTTGGCTGGCGATACATGCGTTTATTGCGTCTGACTCGTGACGCCCCATCGATCGACGAAGGCCCCGCTCGAATCGCGCTCGAGCGCATCGCGTTGCAATTGAACATTCGCCGAGTACCGGAGCTGATTACAACGACAACGGTGACCAGCCCGTTTCTGTTTGGCGTGGTCCATCCTCGAATCGTATTGCCGGATGGACTCACGCAGAAGTTGTCGGAAGACGACTCGGCTTCGGTGCTCACTCACGAATTGGTGCATTGGAAGCGTCGCGACACGTGGATTGGCTGGCTACAGGTGCTGGCTCAAAGCCTGTTTTGGTTCCATCCGTTCGTCTGGCTGGCAAACGGTCAGCTTCGGCACGAGCGAGAATGCGCCTGTGACGAAACCGTGTTGAGATTGGGTGAAATCACTCCGGCGACTTATGGCGAATCGATTGTTCGTGTTTTGACCACGGCTAAAGCGCGCTCGCTGGTCGGAGGCAGCCTTGTGGGAGTTTTTGAACGTGGAGCCAAACTACAAAACCGCTTGGAGGACATCATGAACTATGCAAAGGATCGACGGCGTTTTGGATGGATTTCGCGTGCTGGCATTCTCGTCGCGGCATTACTGTTGCTTCCGATGGCACCTCGTGTTGCTCAATGGACAGAGGTGGCCGACGCCGAGGAGCCGCAACGTCGCACTGCACAAGAGAACAAAACCGATCGGGCGCCAAAGACGCCTTACCCCGTCATCGTGGCCACAATTCCGGAGCAAGGGGCGACCGGGGTGAGCTATGGGCTAAAGGAAATCACTGTCGAATTTGACCGCGATATGGGTGGCGGAATGAGTTGGACCGGCGGAGGTCCGGCGTTTCCGACTGTCGACAAAAGACGACAAGCCCGCTGGACCAACCCGCGAACATGCGTCTTGCCGGTGAAACTCGAGAAGGGCAAATTCTACCGGGTTGGCATCAACTCGACGAGCTTTCAGAACTTCCGCAGTCAAGATGGTACACCGACCCCATCGTCGGCGATATTTTTCACAACCGTCGGAGCTTCACCCTCGATTGAGCGCCGCGTGCGTCTCCCCAAGATTGTGGAAATCGAGCCCGAGAACGGAGCCACCGATGTGGATCCGGGAACCAAGGCCTTGCGAGTCACCTTCAATACCCCCATGGGTGAGGGAATGTCGTGGACCGGTGGCGGGGAAAACTTTCCCGATATTCCCGACGACAAGCGTCCCCGCTGGTCACGCGACGGCCGAACCTGCACGCTTTCGGTTTCGCTTAAACCCGATCATGAATATCGACTCGGAC
>JANQRQ010000292.1 GCA_028284485.1 Planctomycetaceae bacterium
AAATGGACCGAGCTGGGAACCTGCTGTTCGACGAAAGCGGCGAGCCGTTGATCAGTGACGATGAGTCGGGAATTTCGTTCCCGTCGAACGACGGTTTCAACATCCAAATGGACTTCACCGCGATTTGGGGCGTGATGCCCGAACAAGCTCCGGACGTGATTGGCAAGTTTGGTAACGTCGAAGCGGTCGAAGACAAAGTCGTTGTTCCACAGATTGAAAGCATCTGCCGCAATATGGGCTCGAAACTGGGTGCCGTTGATCTGCTCGTGGGAGAATCACGACAACGCTTTCAAGCCGATACATCGACCGAGTTCCAAAATGTACTGCAGGAAAAAGGAATTACTTTGCTGTATGGACTGGTGCGGCACATTTATATCCCGCAAGAGGTTCGCGAACCGATTCAAGAAGCATTCATCGCTGATGAATTGAAAATCACGCGGGAGCAGGAACAACTCACCGCGGAAACCGAGGCGGGCCTGCGCGAAGCCGAAGAAATGGTCAAACTGGCTACCGAACAAATTCGCGTCGAAACCGACAAACTGGTCGCCGAGAAACTCGCCGAGGGAAACAAAACGGCCGAGGAAACCAAAGCGGAAACGACCAAGCTGGTCGCGGCGATCGACAAGGAAACCGCCAAGCTGGAAGCCGAAGCAACCGTGCTACTCGGTGAAGCCCAGGCCAAAGGTCGGCAGCTGCAGGAAGAGGCAAAGGCCGATAAGTTCCGTCTGGCCGTCGAAGCATTCGGAACTGGTTCGGCATACAACCAATGGGTATTTGCCTCCGGCCTGCCCGAAGATGTGCAGCTCGACTTGCTGTATGCCGGCGAGGGGACCTTCTGGACGGACCTCAAAGGGTTCACCGACGTAATGCTCGGCCGCCAAGCCAAGCAAACAAGCGGAAAATAGAGGCTCCCGACCGGAGTCTATCCGAGATGATCGCGCGCACGCAGTGTTGACATTGCGTGCGCGTGTCAATTTACAGGCATCCACGCAGAACCGCTAAACTGATGCTGATTGGGCAGACTTTGATCTGTTGACGAGCCGACAAACTCAGGTCCACTTAACAGACGCCACAAATATTCGCGTCATTTCCCGATGAATTACCTGCCCGAATTGACCATCGGCCGCTAGAATGAAGATATTCATTACGCTCGCATCGCAGACACCCGTTGACACAGGATGCACCTGTCATGAAGCGAAGTATTCGCAAGCTGTGGAGAGTCCCGCAATCGTCGCATACTCCCGAGTCGATTTACGCTAATCGGAAACATCATCGCCGCGACTTCCTGCAGTCGGTCGGTGCGGGCATCGCGGGAATCGGCCTCGGAGCTTTCGCGGGCGGATGCAACACCCACACTGCAGAAGAAGTCACCAAAGCCGGAGCGGTCGAAGCCCCGTCAGGCGAGGCGTCGGAAGTCTATCCCGCCGAGCGGAACACCAAGTTTGAATATGGTCGGGACGAAACGGCTCCCGACGAAGTGGCCCGCTGGTGCAATTTCTACGAATTCACCAGTTCCAAGGAGCCTTGGAGATACATCGAGAAATTCCAGCCGACACCGTGGTCCTTCGAAATCGACGGTTTATGCAATTCGCCGGGGACATTCGATCTCGACGATTTGTTTAAAGGATTTCACTTCGAGGAGCGTGCCTATCGGCATCGCTGTGTCGAACGGTGGGCGATGTGCGTCCCGTGGACCGGATTCCCTCTCGCGGAGCTCTTGAATAAAGCCGAACCGAAGCCGGACGCGAAGTTTGTTGCATTTGAAACGTTTCATCGACCGAAAGAGTGTCCCTACGTCGAAGACAACCCAAATCTACCTTGGCCGTATACGGAAGGTCTGACAATCGCTGAAGCGATGAATGACCTGGCCTTCGTTGCCACGGGAGCCTACGGCGAACCATTACTCAAGCAAAACGGCGCACCGGTGCGTATCGTTGTCCCTTGGAAGTACGGCTTCAAAAGCATTAAATCGATTGTTCGCATCACGCTAACCGATCAGCAGCCGCCAACCTACTGGAATACTCTGCAACCGCGCGAATACGGATTCGAAGCCAATGTGAATCCGAATAAGCCGCACCCTCGATGGAGCCAATCCCAGGAATGGATGCTGGGAACGCGAGAAGTTTTCGAAACTGTCATCTACAATGGCTACGGCGAGTTTCTCGGCGACCTCTATCGAAGCGCCTAATCGACAACGGATCGTACGTCACTCAGCCGTGTGCCGGCCAACGACGCCGCATCAATCGTCGAGCGACATGGCCAGTTGCAAGACGTACCAGAACAACAGCGCCAGCGACGCAAATAGTTCCAGCGAAGCGCCGACATGCTGATCAACGCGGTAATGGTGCAATACATTCGACGTGTCGTACAGAATAAAACCGCACGCCAAAAGGACCATCGCCGAGCAAAAGAGTATTCCCAGACTGAACCCGAAAATCATCGACGCGATAATGGTCGCCAAGGCCGCCATCATCCCCATCCATAACACACCTCGCAGGAACGAGAAATCGGCACCTGACATAAAGACGATCAGCGTCAGTCCCGCGAACATGGTCAGTGTGACAATTGCCGCACCGGCAATGACGTTCGGCGGTCCCAAAACCTCTGCATACTTTAGCAGCGGCACGAAGATGACCGCCTCCGCAAGCGTATACAATGCCAAGCCTAAGTACTGCATACCTGGCGACACCGCGTTGTGAGCCCACCTTTGGGCGATCCAGCTCACAACCATAAAGGCGACGAGCACGATCCACCAACTGTGGGCCATCAATCCCATCAGTGGCCTATAGATCGCTTCAACGTGCAGGAAAGCGTACGTCAGAAACATGAACGCCAGAACGGCACCTGCCAAGTGCAAATAAGTCCGCCGCAAGAATGCGGCCCGTTCCTCGGCAATCGCATCAAACGCAAAGACATCTCGCTCGACGTATTCCGGCACATGGCTCATCGGCGATTCTCCTGATTTCGTTAACTCGTGTCCTAAGCCATAACTCGTCGTGAAAATCAAACCTTATTCTCTCAGGACCGAATCAGATTTTCCACCGCAAAAGGCGAAATCCATCGTCATTGCCGAGTCCTTGGCAGCTGAGAATAGGCAAACCATTTGGGCTGCGATTGTACCATGCTCGAAATCGAGTCGCCGTGGCTGACAGTCGCGAGTTTCGGAGTTGCAACATTCCCGATAGCGACTCGAACGTTGTAACACTGCAAACTGCTCCGGCAGATGTTGTTCGAATTTGAGGAACAAGAACGCGCAACACACTGGAACTCCTTATAATCGGCAACTAGGCTGAACATGCCACCATTCCGAGCCATACTCCGGCCCGATCGGGGAGTATAAGATTAGCAGTCAAAAATAACGAACCGTCGGCCCGGCGTTTTTGTGGGTTTCGAAATCCCCGGCAACCAAACGCTGGGCAACTCCAGGGAGATCGTGTCATGCCAACCACTATTCGATCCGTATCCGCGGGTTTGGCGGTCGCTGCGACTTCAGCGGCACTGCTTCTGATGGAAGCCCCGATTCCGACCGAACCGGCTGCAGCAGAGATTCTGGAATCGGGAAGCGGCAGGCAATGGTACCGCGGGAATCTTCACACCCATTCCTTGTGGAGTGATGGCGACGATTACTTGGAAATGATCGCGTTATGGTACAAGGAGCACGACTACGATTTCCTGTGCTTTACCGATCACAATGTTCTTGCCGACAAGGAGCGTTGGTCGAATGTAGAAGAAAACAAAGGTGGACGCGAAGCCTACGACAAATTGAAATCGCGATTCGCCGGCGCCTGGGTCAACGAACGGACGAACGACGATCAACTGGAAGTGCGTTTGAAGACGTTTGCCGAAGTGAGAGATCAAATTGCCGAACCGGGAAAATATTTATTGATCCAAGGCGAAGAAATCACCGATCGTTTCGGCAATCTGCCGGTTCACATGAACGCCACCAACGTTCGCGAAATGATTCCTCCCATGCACGGGGAAAGCGTGTACGACACGATCCAGAACATTACCAATGCGCTCGTCGCACAACGCGAACGAACCGGCCAGCCCATGCTGATTCATTTGAATCATCCCAATTTTGGTTACGGTGTGACCGCAGAAGACTTGATGAGAGTGCGTGGAGAAAACTTCTTCGAGGTGTACAACGGTCATCCCAGCGTTAACAACACCGGCGATGAACTCCACGCGTCAACCGAAAAGATTTGGGATATCATTTTGACCAAGCGCCTGGCCGAGATTGGGTTGCCCCCCATGTATGGTTTGGCGACCGATGATGGCCACAACTACCACAAGATTCCCAGTCGCGGAAGCGAACCCGGTCGCGGTTGGGTGATGGTTCTTGCGGAGGAGTTAACTCCCGAATCGCTAATCGCAGCCATGGAGGCGGGAGAATTCTACTCGTCTTCGGGTGTCGAATTGCAACGTGTCGTTTCCTCGAAACAAGGGCTCAATGTCGAAGTCAAACCGGAAGCAGGTGTCGAATACCAAATCCGGTTTGTTGGCACACGAAAAGGATATGATCCGGCCAGTCAACCTGCAGTCGACGGGTCCGGTGAGGTAATCCGTGCAACTCGACGCTACAGCGACGATGTCGGCGAAACGTTTTCGACAATTGAAGGAACGACCGCAGAATATCGATTTCAGGGAGACGAGTATTACGTGCGGGCCGTCATTACGTCGTCACGACTTCATCCGAATCCCTCGGAACCAGGCGACTTCGAGCAAGCGTGGACGCAACCCACTTTAGGTCCGGCTGCCTCGCTGACGAATTAGGGATATTCCAGCGGTCCCTTCCAACCAGACATTTGGACACACGACAAACTTTGATTTTGAATCGCAAGCATGACACCTCGCCCCTGGGAGTTCTGGATTGACGTCGGCGGCACGTTCACCGATTGCATTGCCCGCAGCCCAGACGATTGCCTAACGACCTGCAAGACTTTAAGCAGCGGCGCAACGAAGGGTCACGTCTTCGAGATTTCCGGGCCGAATTCCTTTATCGATCCGACGCGTAAAGGAGACACCGACAATTTTTGGGCGGGATACGGCATCCGGTTTGTCGACGATTCCGGTCTGCCGATTGGGGTTCGCAAAGTGCAGGATTTCGATGCGTCCCGTTGTGAAATCACTCTCGCCGAAGAGTTACCGCGAACTGCAAAGGTCGGCGTGGGCTATGAACTGACTGCCGGCGAAGAGGCGCCAATCTTGGCAATTCGGAAGATCCTCAATCTGAGGATTGACGAACAGATTCCCGACGTCGCTGTGCGATTGGGAACAACTCGGGGAACGAATGCGCTGCTGACGCGCCAAGGAGCACGAACGGCCTTCGTCACAACGAAGGGGTTTGCAGATGTCCTATTGATTGCCAACCAAGACCGGCCGCGATTGTTCGACCTGGCCATCAAAAAACCCGAGCCACTCGTCGAGCAAGTCGTCGAGATCGACGAGCGTTTGGATGCGGACGGAAACGTACTTCGGAAGCCTGACTCACAAGCCGTTCGCGAGTCGTTAGAGCCGCTGCATCGCCTCGGGATTCGATCATTGGCCATTTGTTTGCTGCATTCCTTTGCTAATCCGAATCATGAATTGTTCGTGGCCGAGATCGCGAAAGATATCGGTTTTCAGGAAATCAGCGTTTCGAGCCAACTGTCCCCCCTCATAAAAATCGTCTCGCGCGGAGACACCACCGTGATGGACGCGTACCTGAACCCGATCCTGCGGGATTATGTGGGCACGTTGCGCGAATCCTTAGGGGGAAGCAGTTTGAAAATGATGACCTCGGCCGGCGGTTTAGTCGATGCGGATCGATTTGTCGGCAAGGACAGCATCCTTTCCGGGCCGGCCGGGGGTGTTATTGGATTCTCCCGCGTCGCCCAGCGATCGGGAATTGAGAAATCGATCGGTTTCGACATGGGTGGAACCAGCACCGACGTTTCTCGATTCGATGGCACATACGAGTTGGAATACGAAACCAGCAAAGCCGGTGTTCGGGTCGTGGCGCCGATGTTGGCCATCGAAACCGTCGCAGCCGGCGGTGGAAGTATTTGTGGCTTCGACGGGGTCAAATTGACGGTTGGTCCGCAAAGCGCCGGTGCGGATCCAGGGCCGGCCTGTTACGGGCGAGGCGGTCCATTAACCGTTACCGATGTCAATCTGTTTCTGGGAAAGATCATCCCCTCCCAGTTCCCTTTTCCACTCGATGTTGATGCCGTTCAGAGACGGTTATCGGAATTGCGTGAAAAGATTTCAGCATCACCAACCGCCACAGTTTATACCGACGTCGAATTGGCTGAGGGCTTCTGCAAGATCGCCAACGCCAGCATGGTCCGTCCCATTCGAAAGATCTCCGTGGCGAAAGGTTACGACCCCGCCGATTATACACTCGTCACGTTCGGTGGAGCAGGGGCCCAGCACGCGTGTGCCATTGCCCATGCCTTGGGAATCCGCAGAGTTCTGATTCACCCCTATGCGGGAATTCTCAGCGCTTATGGAATCGGTTTGGCAGACGTTCGCCGGTTCCGCGAACAATCGGTCCTAAGACCTTACACCGACGAACAACTCCAGGAGGTGGAACCGCTGTTTTTGGAAATGGAACAGCAGGCCCGTGAGGAAGTCCTCGCTGAGGGTATCGCATCTGAGAGAATTCTACCGACCATTCGATCGCTCGATATGCGTTACCAGGGAATCGAGTCGACGATCAACGTGACGTGCCCTGAGGACGGCAATTATGCTCGCCGCTATGAAGAGCTTCATCAACAACTTTATGGATATACACATTCAGGCCGGTCGATCGAAATGACTGCCGCGCGGGTCGAAGTGGTGGGTGTGACTGCAAATCCTCCCGAGGAGGAATTCCCGGTTCGACACCGCGTTCCGGAACCATCATCCGAGACAAAGGCGTGGTTTCAGGGGAAGGCTTACGCCACTGGAGTCTTCTTGCGCGAAGATTTGCAGCCCGGCGATGAAATCGAGGGTCCGGCCATCGTATGCGAGTCGACGTCGACTATCGTGGTCGATCCCGGTTTCGCCGCCACACTCACTGGGCGCGGCGATCTCGACATTATCGATCAGGGAACGGAAAGTCTCGAGGCGGTTTCGACGACTGCCGACCCAGTGATGCTGGAGATCTTTAATAATCTGTTCGCGTCGATCGCCGAACAGATGGGCGTCACCCTGCAAAAGACCTCGTTTTCGACGAATGTCAAAGAACGATTGGATTTTAGTTGCGCAATTTTCGATCCCGTCGGCGATCTTGTCGTCAACGCTCCCCATATTCCAGTGCATCTAGGGGCCATGAGCGAAACCGTCAAACGGATCCTTGCAGACAACCCCGACATGCGCCCAGGAGATGTTTACGTAACCAACGACCCATACCGCGGCGGGTCTCATCTTCCAGATGTAACGGTTGTCACACCGGTTCACCATACGCAATCCGGTGAGTTGCTCTTCCTGACCGCCAGTCGCGCGCATCATGCAGAAATCGGTGGAATCGTTCCGGGGAGCATGCCTCCCTTTTCCCGCAATCTGTCGGAAGAGGGCGTGATTCTGACAAACTTCAAACTGGTGGATGCCGGTGTTTCATGCGAGGACCAGCTTCAAGAACTCTTGCAGTCCGGGCCGTACCCGAGCCGAGCGGTCCACGACAATCTCGCCGATGTCTCAGCCCAGGTTGCAGCGAATAACAGCGGCGTCATTCAACTCAATGCATTGGTTGAACGTTACTCGCTTTCGGTCGTTCAAGCGTATATGAAACACATTCAGACAGCAGCTTCGCAAAAGATGCGCATGGCTCTGGCTGAAATCCCCGACGGCAAATACGCGATGACCGACCACCTCGATGACGGTTCGCCGATCATGGTCTCGATCGAAATACAATCGGAAACGGCCGTCGTCGATTTCACAGGTACGGGCTCCGTCCTCGAAACCAATCTCAATGCGAATCGAGCCATTGTTACGGCCGCAGTCCTTTACGTTTTTCGTTGCCTGATTAATGAAGACATCCCCTTAAACAGTGGAGTGCTCGAGCCGATCGAGATCATCCTGCCCGAATGTCTGCTAAACCCGCCTCAAGGACGCGACGCGGCGCACTCAGCAGCCATGGTCGGCGGAAATGTCGAAACTTCTCAACGCGTCGTCGACACTCTGCTCGGTGCGCTCAGAATGGCAGCAGCCAGCCAAGGAACCATGAACAACTTGACCTTTGGTGACAATTCGTTTGGCTATTACGAAACGATCTGCGGTGGTAGCGGCGCCACGGCGACGGATGACGGAGCGGATGCCGTTCACACCCATATGACGAACACCCGATTGACAGACGCAGAGGTCATTGAACGCCGCTACCCGGTTCGTCTTCATGAGTTTTCCATTCGGCGCGAATCGGGCGGGGCAGGGAAGCACTGCGGCGGAGACGGCATCGTTCGGCAGTTGGAGTTTCTGAAACCGTTAAAGGTGTCAATCCTCTCGGAACGACGAACGGAATATTCTCCCTTTGGATTGGACGGCGGCATGCCGGGAACTTGCGGCCGAAATGAATTGCAGAAAGCAGGAGAGTCGACCGACGAAAATCTCGGCGGAAAAGTCGCCATCGATGTGAAACCTGGCGACATATTGACCATTCAGACACCGGGCGGCGGCGGGTACGGACGGCCGTAGCAAGATACGGCACAATCGTAAATCGAAGGCTACCCGTCTGTTCGATTCTTCGTCAAGCAGTGCGGCCCATCCGCGCCGATTGCCCAATTGAATTCGGCACTTCGCGAACGCAAGGTTCAGGGAGTGGTAACGCAATTACCAGAACTTCTTGTCCTTTCGCGCAAAGCCGCGCACAATGGATTCCGATTTGAGCCAATCGAGAATTCGTATTCTGGGACTTGACGCAGGGATGGTCGACGTTTGCCTCGCGATTCTCTCGGTCGCAGCGCTCGGCCAACCGCACTATGAGGAGTTTCCCGATGTCCACATTGAATCGCAGGCGCTTCCTGACAAGATCGACGGCTGGCTTGGCAATGGCAGGCGGAACGGTTCAATCTCTTTCCAATGCGGCCGTCGCTAAGGCCGCTGCCAGTGAGCGAGTTCGCGTTGGAGTCATGGGGACTGCCGGACGTGCGACTTCGCTGATTTCAACGTTTGTCAACAATCCCAACGTCGAAATTGTCAGCATGGCCGAAGTGGACATAAGCCGCTCTCCGAAGTCGATGGAGACAGTACAGGCTGTGCAGGGGAAATACCCGACACTGGTCAAAGATTTTCGCCGCTTGATCGATGATTCGTCGATCGATGCGCTCGTTGTCGGCACACCTGACCATTGGCACGCAATCCCCACGATCCTGGCGTGTCAAGCAGGCAAAGATGTTTATGTAGAAAAGCCCGACGGACACGATATCGTCGAAGGGCGACGGATGGTTGCCGCAATGCGAAAGCATAAGCGAATCGTGCAGATGGGTTCCCAACATCGTTCCACAACGCGTATCAAATCGGCGCTTGAGTTTATTCGCACCGGGACCTTGGGGCGCTGCCTGGTGGCGAAAGCCTGGGAAAGT
>JANQRQ010000335.1 GCA_028284485.1 Planctomycetaceae bacterium
AAACGACGCGAATACTAGAGCGGTTTTCTTTTTGTTGTGGGCGTTTCTGGCTCGTGGGGGCCGCCTACCAAAGAACAAAACGAGATTGACGCGGCCACAAGTCAGCGTTCTACGCTTTAAGGGAATGAAAACGCGCCAAGCGGACAAGCCGTCGCTGAAATCCTAACGCCGCTGCATTGTCACAGGACTGTCGTTCGCGTGGCGAAAGGTTGGCTGCGATAATTGGCCTCCGCATAACGGTCAACCGGCTGGCGATGCGGGGCAGGTGCTCTTCTTGTGACGCAAAGTTTTTCGGAATAGTGGTTTGTGTCAATTTTTACGGAAGGTTCTCTGAGCAGACGCCCCCGTCGTTCGTTCGAGCCAGTGAACGAATCTCGTGCCGCAGGCGGCTGTTCGAGCGAGAAAATGGTCGTCGACACAAATCGGCGATTGTCGTAGAATCCGCCCGCTTTGGCTCATGCCATGCTGAAAGTCCCATCCAATCCGTGTCTTGAGGTAGGGCGTGGCTCTGTTCGGTAGGATTCGAGAATTGAATCCTACACCAGCTCGACCAGAATCCAACTGACGTGCAGATACTCGGGGCAGTACGCTCACGATCATATCCATCGAGAAATCCGTACATGCGAAGGAACGCATCAATTCAGGGGCTGCGCGGTTTGGCGGTCCTGATGGTGTTTTTCTACCACCTGCATCACGCTGCAATTACGGGCGGCTTCACACTGTTCCTTTCGGAAGGCACAATCGGCTACGACATCGCTGAATTGGGAATGCTCGGTGTCGATTTGTTCTTCATGATCAGTGGCTATTTGATTTGTGCCAGCCTCGTCAAGCACGGTAGCGCACTCCAGTTCCTCAAAAACCGGGCCATTCGGATTTATCCGGCGTTCTTGATTCCGCATCTGATTGTATTCACTGTCGGGCCCATGATTGGCTACCAGTGGATGGCGAATCTCTCGGTGTCCGAGTACCTGCTCCATTTCTGCTCGAATTTGCTGTTTCTGCCCGGCGTGTTTCCACTGCCGATAGCACAGATTGTCGCCTGGTCGTTGAGCTACGAATTTGCGTTTTATCTGTTGGCGGCGTCCGCCTTTGCCATACATCGCAAAATATCATCCACCTGGATCAAGGCTTTGTTGGTACTGTGTTGGCTCACCGTTACCACCGTTGCTCTGCGAGAACATCCCCGCGCATGGTTCTTTGTCGCCGGGGCAGTCAGTTTCGCTCTCACGCGGAATAGGCCGTTATCCGATGGCTATACTTTGCGATTGTCGCCTTTAGGAATTGTCACCATTACCGTCATGGCGTTGACGTTCCATAGTCATTTCACGATTGCAGTACTCGCCGGGATGATTGGGTTCTTGACCATCGTTCGCGAGTCAGGATTGCTATCAGTCATTCTGAGATTACCGATTCTGCAGTATCTCGGAGACATTAGCTACAGCCTTTACCTATGGCACGTCATGGTGATGTTCGTCACCAAGAGAGTATTCGGGTCGAACGGCAGTCTATTGCCGAATCCGATTCTCAACTTTGTTCTGTTTACAGTCGTCACAGCTGGGCTGAGCGTTGCCGTCAGCCACGTCTCGTTTCGATTCGTGGAAACCGCATGCTCGCGTCGATTCTCCCGCCGGAAGTCGTCGGATCCGAATCAAGCCACCACGGCCAGAATTGTCGGCACGAAGATTGGAGATGACGCGACGACTGTCGATACCAAGAAGGCCGCCTAAAACCGATTTGGGGCAATAGTCTCAAGCAGTGAATATAACGGCTGGTGTGGCGGTTCACCGAACGCTTAATCGGTTGCTAGGATTTCGACCGCCCAACGGATCTCGTTCGCGGTTGACTCGATTCGGCATGCCCGCGACTGCACGATCTCCCCGTATCCGGCGGAGAAGGCACTTTCCACGATTCCAAATTGGCCGGGATTGGTTGTGATCGTCACACGAGCGTCGGCAACTCTCAGGGTCACTCGAGAGTTCGATTGGTTTTCGATGATGACTGCGGGATCGAGATGGAAGTAAATCCATTTGGCTCCTGGTTTGCAGATGTCATCGGTGCCTGTCAACTTGAAGTCACTAATTTGAATCGTGCGGCGATGTCGCGATCCAAATCCGTCATGTTCGCCGGTAATGCATGCACTATTTCGGCTGATGATTCGCGCATGCGCCTGATCGAATAGTTGAAACAGTCCGTTTCGTCCTTCTGACCAAGTGTTCTGCTCAACTCCGGGGATTGCGAGCGTGTTATGCATCGCAGTCGAGCGAAATCGATTGCGCTCTTCCCAATCGGGTGTATAGACATAGGTTCCGGGATCAACGAATAGAGGATCGTTTTTGTACCATAACTCGAATGAAAGTTGGTCATTATGGGCATGACCCCCATTGCCGTGTTGGCCGACAGGACCACATCGAAACAGTGCCCGTAATGGCCCTTGTGTTATCAAGTACAGCCCAAAGCCAGGAAAGTCGAAAGTTGTCGAAATGGGGGCATCAGATTGTCGAAGGGCGGATTCGGCGGTCTTAAAAAGCGCCGGTTTACCACCGATTGCTTGAATCGCCTCATATTCGCCGCGAAACGGTTCGTATACGTTGCCGGCAAGACCGGTACCTAACAGACCGGAGATTGCTGCTACGAGATGACGATGGTCGAGATAGTCCTCGGTGAGAAGCTTTGAGTCGTCGTCGTTTTCCGCTGCTGCGATAGTGGGTCGCATGCTGGGCCATAGCTTGAGAAAACGTCCGCTATCGTTGTCACCGATTTGGACAATTCGCTCGGTGTTGCTGCTGACAGCACAAGTAAAATCCGCCATTCCACGAAGCCGTTTAATGTACCACTCTGGAAAGACCGTGATTTCCGGCAATCGGGTCCGGCAACGACTCACGAATTCAGACCAACCGGGTGGTACGACGTGCGGCCCCGAATGAAATCGGGTGCATCTTTCGGTCGTGTGGAGCGACTCGACTTTTTCAGCCGGCAGAGCTTGAATCAAAGCAGTCGAGTAGGCAACCATTTCTGCGGATAATCGGTGGTAGGCGGTCGAAGCTTCGAAGTTCGCACCGTCTTCCGTGAACTGCAGTGATACTTCGTTGAGGTACTCGCGAACGGCGAATTCCAGCCAACAGGCAGTCTGGCGATCTTGGGACAGGAATGCGGATACGAACAACAATCCGGCCAGGTCCGCCAGATAATGATTGGCTCGAATGCGCTCGTCCCATTCCAAATTGGCAACAATATGGCGACCGTGGTCGCGAATCGAATTGATGAACACCGCGTCGAATTCGGGATTGAACTTGGCGCCAAATGCGCGAAACAAATCGTAAGCAACCAGCCAGTTTGCAATGCGAATCGCGACATCCATCGTGCAGCGCCAATTGACGCCAAATTGTGGGGGATTCGCGGCGACGAAATCGAGGATTTGATTCCGAAACTCGCGAAGGTGACGGTCAGCCAAGTTCTGTTCCGATTCGCCGGACTTTGCCAAGCCGTATGCCCAGGCGAGTTGGGGCAGATGTTGCATGCGGCCTAATTCCCAGGGAACCTTGATGTCGGTTCCCGGCTCAATTCCGCCTTCGATCTGTGTGTACCAAATCGATTCCGACCAACGAAACCCAGATTTGAAATCGCGTTGCCAATCGATGGGTTCGTAGCCGTCATCAGTCAATGACCAGATATGCAGTGACCGAGCGCGATTGGCCGCGTTGATTCGACTGCGCAATCGATCCGAGTGAGATCGAAATCGACTCGAGTCGTCATCGAAGTACAGATGCCCACACATTCCACGATATTTGGCACCGTAACGAACATGCGTCCAACCCGATCCGAGTAGGTCGAATCGATGGGAAGTGGCTTGCTTTGCAAGGAATTCGATAATCTCACTACGGCTTCGCAACTGTGAGATATCGATTGCGTGAAAGTATCGATGCAGGGGCCGCTTACTGGACGGAGACTCGCCGCCGTATGTTGATCGAACCAGGGCACTACTGCGCCGGTGCGCCTGGTCAACGCGATGGCGTATGCCGTTCGTGATTCTCTTTGCCGCGACGCGAGGACTTAGCGAAGCGGCCCGCCGAATTCTGGATACGACATTTGTCACGCTGGGCAACTTATCTCAGGGGATGAACAGGTTCGGTGGCGCTTCCAAATTGCGTGAAGCGTTCCGCCTGCAATTGGAGGAATCTCGATACAAGCAGAAGGCACAGTCGGTCGATCTTACACGAGACTACGCGGATCGTCGGATAGGCGTGAAGTGCTCATGATTGATCGACTCTTGTGCGATGTATCGCTTCCACCAAAGTGCAAAGTTGAACAAATACCAAACGGGAGCTCCGAGTTGCAGATTCATCAGGCGTTCGACCTCGGAATAGTTCAAATAGTCGGTACGGTCGCAAAACTCAGCGAGTTCGTGACGTGCATAGTCTCCCAGCCTGCCGAAAAGCCATTCATAGACGGGGACACCAAATCCCTGCTTCCGTCGATCGATCAATTTATCGGGAATGACGTTGCGAACTGCCTTTTTCAGGATGTATTTCGTCGTACCATTTCGCGTTTTGACATTCTCGGGAATACTCATCGCCAGTTCGACAAACTTGTGATCGAGGAAAGGAACGCGGCATTCTAAGCTTACTCCCATACTCATTTTGTCGACTCGCATGAGCAGAAGTTCGGGCAAGCGGATATTGAGGTCGACGTAGGTCATCCAATGTAAGTGCGATTTCGCCCAGGCAGATTGACGAAAGCGGTCGTGCAGTGGCCGCAAAACGTCCCAGGATGTCATGTCACGGAATTGTCTGCCAAGACGAGGGGAAAGCAGCCTTTGTTTTTGGAGCTGAGTGAACGCTTCCGCTCCTCCCCAAAAAACGGGTTGGCCGAGCGCCGAGCGGCGGAGCCATTCATAGCGAATTCCCTGATCGCGTCCGACAGCCGAAAGTGCCGACATCCCCATTTGTTTCACGACACGGGGAACAGGAAGGTCGTCCCAGTGTTGCGCATTTAGAGCGTGCTTCCACGCGTCGTAACCACAAAACAGCTCGTCTGCGCCTTCTCCCACCTGGCAAACGGTTACCCCGTTGGCACGCGCCAATTTCGACACGTAGTACACGGGAACACACACCGGATCAGCAATCGGCTCGTCCTGTAGATCAATCATGGTCGGCAGGAATTCGATTAGATCATCAACCGACAGCAGCATTTCGTGATACTTGGCATCGACTCGGTTAGCCATGAATCGCGCGTGGTGCAACTCGTTCTGATAAGTGTCGTATTCGCCGTCGTAACCGATCGAAAATGTCTTGACTCGTTGTGAATCTCCCTCGGAAAAGAGAGCGGCATTGGTCGACGAATCGATACCACCTGAAAGAAAAACACCAACCGGAACGTCCCCGACTTTGCGAAGAGTCACGGTCGTCCGTAGTTCCTCGAGGAGCCGTTCGGCGATCTCCTCGTCGGACTGGGAATCCAACGGCTCTGAGTGGTCCCACAGATCCCAGTATCGATGTTGGCGGATGTCCCCCTCGGCATTGATTCTTAACCAAGTTGCAGGAGGTAGCTTACGGATACCGTCGAATAGTGTCTCCGGCCCGGGTGTCGTCAAGAAAGACAGGTAATGAAACAACGCCTGCTCGTCGACTTCGCGCTGCTGATCGGGATCGCTCAAAAGCGCTTTGATCTCCGAGGCGAACACGATTCGCCCGTGATGAATGCTGTAATACAGTGGCTTGATCCCAATCCGATCACGAACCAGCCACAATTCGCGCTGATGGGCATCCCATAGCGCCAGCGCGAACATTCCACGCAAACGATCCAGACAATCGATGCCCCATCGCTCGAATGCATGCAAAATGACTTCTGTATCGGAGTGGTCGGTTTGCCATTCGCGGTCACCGAGCGAGATCAATTCCTCGCGGATCTCGGCATGGTTATAGATTTCGCCGTTGAAGACCAATTGGAAACGTCCGTTGGCGTGTTCCATCGGTTGGTTGGCATTCGACGAGAGGTCAATGATCGACAACCGACGATGCCCCAAGCCAATTCGGCCGTCGGCACTGACCCAGGTACCGGCGCCGTCCGGTCCGCGATGAGCCATCGTGTCGCGCATGCGGGTGATGTACTCGTCACTGATGCAAAACTCACTACCGGCAAACGAAAATGCCCCCACCAGTCCACACATGAGGTAATCCTTTCCTCATCTCAATGGTGCTTTGGCTATCAACTCTGATTGCTGTCACCGTTTTGTGTTAAGAAGCTTTCTTGACCTGTTGCATGTCTAATTCTCGCTCGACAATCTTGTGCGTCTCAGTCGATCGATCCTGAGGCCGAATCTGCTGTTCGACCAAAAAGCTAATCCGTGTTGCTTCCACTTGTTGCCACAAGGGAATTGGCCATTCGCCTCCGTGCTGGATACAGCGCGCGAAATCGGCAAGCTCCTCTTTGTGGCCCTTTTCGATCCGTTTCCTCGTTAAACCTTTTGAATTCGATCCTCGAACCTCGGTTGTCTTATAGTTCTGAAGTGTCAAGACTTTGCCGTCGGTGAAGACGTCGAGTGTTTCCTTTGGAAAATCGGGATGACCTAATGCGGTATAGGTCAGTGTCGCCAGTGATCCATCGTCGAACGTTATTGTCGCCACGAAATTGTCATCGCGAGCGTAGTGCTCTGTTCGCGGGTGGATCGTTTTGGCGGTTACTTCTGCGGCGCGGCTATTCGTCAGATACACGAACAAATCGTAAATGTGGCAAGCTTCGCCGATGTTGCGCCCTCCTCCTTCAGGCCCGTGGACCCAGTTGTTTTGTGGGATGTATCCGGCGTTCATTCGATAGTTCAAAATCAGCGGATTTGATCGATCTTCCACGAGTTTCTTTATGTGGCGCGCATGTGGTGAGAATCTCCGATTGAATCCTGTGAGCAGGAGGGGAGCGGCCGCTTGACCACGTGGCTGCTCGACAAATTCCACAATTTCCGATAATTCCCGTTCGCGCATCGCCAACGGTTTTTCGACGAAGACATGTTTGCCCGCTTGCAACGCCGCCGCGATTTGCGTGGCGTGTTGGTCGTGTCGCGTTGTGATCAGGACGGCATCGATGTCCGAGTCGCTGAGGATCGCGTTAAAGTCCGTTGTCGCATATCGTGCTCCAACTTGTTGGCAAACCGCCGTTGCGTTGTGACCCGTACGGCTGGCGACGGCGTCGATTCGAAATGTGGTCGGATTGGCCAGAATATTGGGGAGATGCATGCCTTTGAAGAAGCTTCCAGCGCCGATCAAGCCCAGCCGAATAATATCGTTTTTGGATCGCTGATATGCGCGGGGATTCAAGATAACCGGGTTCTCATTGGAAGATTCCGCGGGATAGGACAGTAACGTCATCAGGGGACGTTGCGATGTCGAATCGGCAAGTGATCGATACGCTGCGGAAGCTTCTTCGATCGGAAATGTGGCATTGATCAATGGCGAAATCTTCAATCGATCTTCAGCGGCCAGTCGCAGGTACTCGGCCATATTGCGATTCTCGGTCCAGCGAACGTATCCAATCGGATAATCCATGCCGTCGGCTTCGTAGCGGTGATCGTATCGCCCCGGGCCGTATGAGGTGGAGATAAGGAAATCCAACTCCTTTTCATAAAAGTCGGCGCGATTCAGGTTCAGGCCGACATCTCCGACAAGAACGACGCGCCCCTTCTTACGACACATTTGAAAAGCTGTGGAAACGATTCTGTCCGAAGGAGAGGCCGCCGTAACGATAACTCCATCCGCCCCGTTGCCGTCAGTAAGCCTCGCAACTTGCTGAACGTCGATGCCATCGTCCGGATGGATCCCGACATCGAGCGCAATCGATTGAGCCAACGCCAGTCGTTCTCGATCGAGATCTGTTCCGATGACACGGCAGCCGTGTGCTTTAAGAAGTTGAACCGTCAATTGACCGAGCAGACCTAGGCCGATCACCACGAAAGTCTCACCCATTGTGGGTGAGGCGCGTCGCAAACCTTGCAGGGCGATCGCCCCAAGTGTGACCGTGCTGGCGATCGGAAAACCGAGGGTATCCGGTATCGGTACGGTGAGATTGCGCGGCACGCGGATGATCTCTGCATGATGAGCGCATTGTGCGCCGGCGCAGGCGACACGATCGCCGATAGAAAGATCGTCAATTTTCGGACCGACTTGCATGATCGTACCGGCGGCCGAGTAGCCGGTGGGATGTCCGATCGAGAGTTTCCCCTCGATGACCCGGCGGGCATGTGATAGTCCATGGCCTGCAACAAGTTCGGCGGCCTGCAGGACAGCCTGGGGCTTGCGAAGGGCCCGCTTCCATAACGGAGTGCCGGCCTCTTTGACTCCGCTCATTTCCGTTCCGGCGGAAATGCAGGAATGATCAACGCGGATTAGAACGGTGCCCGCTTCGACGGCGGGAGCGGGAACATCGTCGACGACGATTTGTCCCTGGCGAATGAGAACCTGCTTCACAGCAATCCTTTGCAAAGTGGCAGATGGGTCGTTTGAGTCTATTTAAAAAGTCGATTTGTTCCTGGAATGTTCGGCTAAGTTCTCAAATAGAAGTTCAAAAGTTCCGGCCGGGATTCACATTCACAGTTGCGAAAGCTCCACACCAGATGTTGGCTTTGATTGAGTGCGTGTCGCCCGAATCGCCCCACCAGCCTCTCGCCTGATGTCATCCAATAGTCATCGCCTGGGCTTTCGCGGAAACTATTGATGCGGTAGGGAGTTATAGACAATCCCGCGGTCATCGGGCAAGCGCGGATTATCGCAAGCGTGTACGAATGTCGTCGTCGCCAGCAATTCAGAGAATAATTCCTCGTGATTTCTTGCCGGCACCGTTCCCGTCAGGCCGATTCTCCTACGATGATTTGGCGAATATCATCGGCAAAAGCTCGTACATCGTCTTTTGTAGTGTCCCAGGAACACATTAATCTTGCTCCACCCGCGCCAATGAAGTTGTAGAACTTCCACCCGCGCTCGTGCAGCGATCGTTCGATATGTTCAGGAAACTTCACAAATACGGAATTCGCCTCGACCGGAGCCAAAATCTCGACCTCGGGAATCGATTGCAACTCTTGATCTAAAAGTTGTGCACACCGGTTCGACTGTGCGGCGTTCTTGAGCCACGCTCCGGATTCCAAAAGTCCGACCCACGGGGCGGCCAGAAAACGCATCTTCGAGGCCAATTGGCCGGCTTGTTTGCATCGATAATCAAACTCGTAGGCCATTTCGCGATTGAAGAAAATAACGGCATCGCCGATCGCGATTCCGTTCTTCGTCCCTCCAAAACAGAGGACGTCAACACCGGCCTTCCAAGTGATTTCCTTAGGTGACTTATCCAAGGCGACAACTGCGTTGGCGAACCGAGCCCCGTCCATATGAAATTTCAATCCCAGGCGGCGGACTGTCTCGCTGAGCCGGTCAAGGTGGTCGACAGGATAAACCGTCCCCAGCTCTGTCGCTTGGGTAATTGTCAAGACATTGGGTTTGGGATAATGAATATCGTTGCGGCGTTTGACGGTCCGCTCGACTTCCGCCGGACAGACCCGTCCGTTCTCGCCCGGAACCGGTAGCAGTTTTGTCCCGTTGGAAAAAAATTCGGGACCGCCGCATTCATCGGTCTCAACATGGGCCAATTCGTGGCAAATCACGCTGTGATAAGACTGGCACATCGATGCCAGCGCCAGCGAATTGGCAGCTGTTCCGTTGAACGTAAAGAACACTTCGCAATCAATTTCGAAAATCTCGCGCAGTGCGTCGCTGGCGCGTTTCGTCCACTCGTCATCCCCATAGGACGACACATGGTCGCAATTCGCTGCTTCCATGGCAGACCAGGCTTCGGGACAAACACCGGCGTAATTGTCACTCGCGAAGTGTCGAGCTCTGGTCACGGAATTTGTTTTCAGGCTGCCCAATGTTTTCTCTCAGTGTTTCGAAAAAAAGATTTGCACTCACCAGACCTCAATGACATTTCGTGAGATCCTCAAGGATATCGAATCATCGTTTCATGGCGCTTGCTCAATCGAGGATGTCCGTTTTGATGGCGTACTGCAGAAATAGTATTTAGGGAGTCGGCCCTTCCCGAATCCAATCCTCGTTGACGACAGCGTGCTTCATCGATTTCCCCTCGGAAGTGAAGTAGCTGTAAGCGACATGGATCAACCCGTCCTGCGATTGAATCACGGACGGATAATGATAAGCACCATCTTCATGTTTTTCGAGGTGGCGGGTCCATTTCCAATTGTGACCTTCGTCGTCGGACAGGGAAACTGCCAAACTCTGCCGACCTTCGATTGTATCATTATAGACCAGAATCCAGTTTCCATTCTGCAAGCGGACGCCGTCCAATCCGGACCCGGGATTGGGAAGTTCTGAAACCCCGACGCGTCCCCATGACTGGCCGTCGTCGCTTGATTCGGCCACTCGAATGCGGTCCCGAGGACCGTTCTCACGCATGTAAGCCACCAATGTTCCGTCATTGCGACGCAATACGCTGGGTTGGATGTTTCCAAATCCCATCATGGGTTGCCCCGCGATCCACGATTCACCACCGTCGTCGCTGATGGCCATGATCGAGAAAGAATACGTATCGCTGTACAGCGGTAAAAGAATTCTCCCGCTTGGAAGAACCGTTGGTTTGCAGCGCGGTTGCCAGCCGAGTCGTTGATACAGCTTGTCGCCCAATCGTTCTTGGAGTTCGTCTCGGTAGTCCTTGGCCCGTTCGCTCAGTTCCTTCCCGCGTGAGGCCAGTTCCGAATCGAGCAACTCCATGGCTTTGGTTTGAAAGTCATCCGGCTTGAGTAGAATCATCGAATGCCGATTCCATTTTGGCGAACCCTCGCCGGTCGGCGACTGCGACATCATGACGTTCGTCAGGCACGACTCCCAGGTATTCGCCAGAATCGTTGGGAAGAACAGCCATAGTCGCCCGTTTGCATCGACCATCATGCAGGTATTGCAGTCGGGAAATCCCGGTGTGTCGTGCATCAGGAACGGTTCGCTCCAGTCGGTAGCCCCCTTCGGCAATCGAGCTCCGTAAACGGCGACATCGTCTGCCGATCGCTCACCTGATCCACGATACCACGATACCAACAGCTCGCCATTTGCCAGCTCGACGATTCCAGGTGCATGGTTGTGCTGATCATGAAGTGGAAAAACCAATTCCGATTGGTGAATCGGCGACGCAGTCAGACCGCCAGTCAAAAGCAACAACTGCATTGGCACAACACAGTTCATCGTTCACTTTCCTTTGAAATTGCAAGAATGTCTCGGTGATATGCTGAGATTGTAGGTCATGGCGATGATTGGATTTGTACTCAGATCTTCCGCCGATTTGCATTTGCTAATCGGTAAGCCGCTCGACCGTGACAAAGTAAGCACCGTGAGTTTGACCGTCTGGTGTTTCGAGCCAAGTCGACAATTCAGTATCACCTTTTTCGAGCAACAACTCGAACGCCACTTCCGTGGTTTCAGTCGGCTCGGTAATCTGCATTCGTTTTTCTACTCCTCCCACGGAGATTCCTGCGGCAATCGAATCGATGTGGTAGGACTTTCCATTCTTATCGTTCTTAAGATACCTGGGCCAACGACTGAGAATAAAGCGGTACTCGCCCCGGCGATCGACATGAATGTGCCAGGCACCGGAGTTCAACGAGCGACGAGTGATGTGAGAATGGGCCCAGGGTGGGCCTCCTTCCGACATCACCCAATCCTGACTCGTCAAGTCGATCGGATTCTCCGCGTTCGAACCGACGATAATCCGCGTAGGAACCATCATCGGTTTTAGTGTTTCATACCACTTTTCATGTGCCTTTCGCAGTCGTGCGAGTACATCAGGGAACTTTTGCGAAACGTCATTCCGCTGACCGGGATCTCGAACAATGTCGTAGAGCTCGATTCCATGGACGAGCCGCCATTGCTCTGTCATCACAGCCGATCCAAGCCAGGGGTCGTTCGGCGATGTGTACCCGGCCCCGCCGTGGATCTGGGAGAAAACCACTCGATCGGGCCATTTCGAATCCTTTGCACGCAATAGCGATGCAAAGGATTTTCCGTCAAGTTCTGGACCTTCCGTCCGTTCGAGACTGCAAAGGTCGATCAGGGTCGGCAATACATCGATGTGTGCAAACAGGGTATCGATGTCGAACGAGGATTGTTGAAGCCCCGCCGGCCAGCGAATGAAAAATGGGACGCGTTGCCCGCCCTCGTAAGGAGAACTTTTCTTGCCGCGCATCCCAGCGTTGAAACTTCCTTCGACAGGGAACGCGTCGACAGCATGACGAGTCGCGCCCATTTTCGACATCGTGCAGCCGGCTGCCGATCCGTTATCGGTCATAAAGATCAGAATTGTGTTCTCCGCAAGTTTCTCCTGCTCAAGCATGGCCAGCAGACGCCCCATGTTTTCGTCAAGATTCGCGATCATCCCTTTAAAGGCAGCATTCTCACCACAGTTTTCATAGGGCCGCTTGTATTCGTCAGCTACCAGGTACGGACCGTGAGGGGCGTTTGTCGGAATATAAACGAAGAATGGTGTGCCCTGATCGTGCTCAATGAATCGGATCGCTTCATCGAACCAGACGTCCGTGCAATACCCGGTGAACTGTTTCCATCGATCTTCATCGAGATATATGTCGTCGAAGTAGTCGTTGGTGAAATAATCGGAAACCTGTGTCACTCCTCCGCAGCGATGCCAGACGGCCTTTTGAAACCCTTTGTCGATCGGTCGTGACGGGTAGTTGTCACCGAGGTGCCATTTGCCGAATATCCCGGTTCGATATCCGTTGGTCGCAAAAACATTGGCCATTGTGATTTCACGCGGATGAATGTTTGTCCGACCGGCTGCAGTTCGGTAGGCGCCGGTCCTTGCCGAGTATCGCCCCGTCATCAACGCAGCCCGCGTCGGAGTGCAGAAAGGGCTGACGTGAAAGTCGGTCAATCGAATCGATTCGGAATGCAAACGGTCGAGATGGGGAGTCTTTTGAAACGGGTTTCCGGTGCAGCCGAGGTCACCGTATCCCTGATCATCGGTCATCACCAAAATGACATTCGGTCGGTCGGCTGCAGACAGCAGTCTCCCGATCGGCGGGGCCCAGCTCATCATCAAACCACAGAGGCAGATCAACGGAACGCGGCACGCCACGAGACGATCCCCCAAGAATTTAACGGTGTGCGAAAAACGACGGCGTATCCGATCATTGCAGAGGCTTCCATCGTAACAACGAATCTGGCCGTCAGCGACCCGCTCCGGAATCGACGCCGACAACATACCGATGAGAATGAATGCGAATAATCTCGGCAACCGGCGTTACACCATCAAACTGATCTAGGGCAGTTCGTACTGAGGCCGGATCCCGAATCAAGCGAGCGTCGAATATTGCGCACGGGACACGAATTCGTGCGGTTTCTCAGAATTTTTAAATTTCATTGTGTACGATCGGTACTGCTTCGGAGTTATCTCCTTGTGGTGAATAAATGATCGATAGTGAAACTGGCACAGAAATCCTGGTCCGACAGGCGCTCAATGGCGATGATCCCTCGCTAGCAAAGCTATTTGGCAAGTATCGAAAACGACTGCGGAAGATGATTTCATTGCGAATGGATCGTCGCTTACAAGGACGTGTTGATCCTTCCGATGTGCTGCAGGAAGCGTATCTCGACCTCGCCAATCGGCTTTCTGAATACGCGAAAAACGACTCGTACCCGTTCTTTCTTTGGCTGCGGATGTTGACCGGCCAGAGGTTGATGCACGTCCACCGCTTTCACCTGCAGACGGCGATGAGAGATGCCGGTCAGGAAGTTTCGCTGTATCACAAAGCAATGCCCGAGGCGAATTCGATGTCGCTAGCGGCTAACCTGCTCGGACGAATGACATCGGTCAGTGAAAAGGCGATGCGAGCAGAGGTGCAGGTGAAACTGCAAGAAATGCTCAACACGATGGACCCCATCGATCGTGAGATTCTTGTGTTGCGACATTTTGAGGAACTCTCAAACAACGAAGCAGCGGATGTACTCGGTATCAAGAAAGCGGCCGCGAGTAATCGCTACATCCGGGCGCTCAAGCGCTTGAAAGATACGCTGAAAAGCGTCCCTGGGATGTTGGGGGATTGACTCTGCGAGTGCTGACGATTCGAACGGAATTGATAACTCTCTAAGTAGAAGGCATCACCGTGGACAGTAGTAGCGATCGCAACCCGGTTGAGGCACTCGCCGAAGAGTTTATGGAACGGAAGCGACGAGGCGAGACCCCGGCCCTTTCCGAATATACGAAGAAGTATCCTCAGTGGGCCGAAGAGATCGAAGACCTCTTCCCGGCCTTGGAACTGATGGAAGACTTCAAACCACTCAGCGATGATCTTTCCGATGGATTGCACTCGACGAAAAAGGAAGCGTCAATTCCGGAAATCCATCAGATCGGTGATTATCGAATTCTGAGAGAAATCGGTCGTGGTGGAATGGGGGTCGTCTACGAAGCCGAGCAGCAGAGCCTGGGTCGACGTGTCGCGTTGAAAGTTCTTCCCCGGTCATCGGCGGGCGATGAAAAGTCCTTGGCAAGATTCCAACGCGAGGCACGTGCCGCCGCCAAAATGCATCACACAAACATCGTTCCGGTGTTCGAAGTGGGGCAAGATCAGGAACATGTCTTCTATGCGATGCAGCTGATCCAGGGGCAAGGTCTCGATTTCGTGATTGGCGATCTTAAGGAACTTCGTAGCCATTCACTTGCCGAAAAAGAAAAGCAGATCGAAAAAGCCGAAACGCCGGCCAATGCGCAGCATGAGTCGGCCCATAGTCTGGCCGTTTCGCTCGTCTCCGGACATTTTCATCACGAGCGTTTGCTCGACAGCGACGCGGCCCCACCCGAGGAATTCGCCGCTGCGCCGAGCACCGCCCTTGCAGAAACGGTCCTTGCGGCGGGTGGTTCAACTGCTTCTGCCGTATTGCCGGGCCATTCTGAACTGTCGAGTGCCGAGCGCGATCGCAAGGCCTACTTTCACAGCGTCGCCCAAATAGGCCTGCAGACGGCGCGTGCCCTTTCCTACGCCCATGCTCGCGGTATTGTTCACCGTGACATCAAGCCTTCCAATCTTTTGCTCGATACCAATGGCGTTGTCTGGGTCACCGACTTTGGATTGGCCAAAACAGGCGATGCCGGACTGACGCATTCGGGCGACATTTTGGGCACGTTGCGCTACATGTCGCCGGAACGATTCAAAGGTCAGTGTGATGTGCGCGCCGATGTCTATTCGCTCGGGCTGACGCTGTTCGAATTGGTGACACTTAAGCCGGCGTTTGAATCGCCGGATCGACTCAAATTGATCGACATGGTGGCGAAAACCGAGATGGAATCGCCACGCACGATCGATTCGCGCATTCCGCTCGATTTGGAAACAATCATCCTGAAAGCGAGTGACAAAGACCCGAAACGCCGGTATCAGTCCGCCGACGACCTGGCGGAAGACTTGCAGCGGTTTGTCGATGATGAACCGATTCTGGCCCGCCGCACGACGGCGATCGAACGCTTCGCCCGCTGGTCGCGCCGTAACCCCTGGCTGGCGACGGCGATGTCGGTCGCCGTATTGGCATTAATTGCAGTCGCCGCCATATCAACGGTCTTCGCGCAGACACAATATGGGCTCAATAAGGAAATCGTTGACAAAAACGAAGCCCTGGAAGAGACAATTCACGAGAAAGAGGAGCTGATTGATGAAGTAACACTGGCGAATCGCACAAACGAAGAGCTGATCGCGGACCTGACAAAGCGGGAATCAGACCTGAAGCGAAGTACGGCAACGCTGGCCGAAAAACAAGCGGAATATGTGGCCGAAAAAGGAGACTTGGCCGAAGCCATGCACTGGATCTCGCGGAGTTATGAACTGGGTGAAGGTGAGAACCAAAGCCTGCTTGCCAAACTCAGCATCACGGCGCAAAAAATGCCGAGGCTGCGTCGCGAAATCTTGGTCCCCGGACCATCGGCCGACACTTTCAGAGAAGTCTTCGAGAGATTCCGTGGGACACCCGGTAATACCACCGGCTCGCGATCCGGGTCCAGCCGTGGTCAGTCTGAGGATTCTCGCAGAGAAGCATTCGAGCGGTCTGCGCAGGCACGCGGTATGTCTCCGGATGCGGCCAGAGAAGCCTTCGAGAGATTCCGGGAGGCACGCGATAACGCCACCCCGTCGCGATCCGGGTCCGGTCGCGGCGCGTCAGCGGATACGGCTCAGCAATTTCGAAACTTGCTACTCCTGCGCAACCTCATCTCCGCTTCTTCAAACCCACTTGTTGTCGGTGACCACGAAATCATAGGGCTGGCGTCACTGGAACTTGCCGATGAGATGGTTCCCCGGTCCACAATGCGTTTTTGGGATCTCTCCGATCAGCGGTGGACTGGTACGGTCTTGAGAGATCTGCCCAACGTGGCGCACTCGGCGATTGATCCGGATCATAGGCTGCTGGCGATGGTGATGCTGAAACCCGCAGAAACGACCGAGCCGAATCAGTCAGCCAATGCCAACGAATCAGAAAGTCGAGGAGGGTTTGCTTCAACGGAACGATTCATCGAACGGCTGGAAGTTCGCGAACTGGATACGGGGGAATTGCTGTTTGATGTCGAGAATGAAGTACCCAGTCGCCGCGGAGTTTCCAGCGCTCAAGTCGCGTTGAGGTTCATCGACAACGGGGCCCGCCTGATCAAGGTTTCGCGGGCAGGAGATACCCCTTTAGATCTCGCCATCGAGTCTTTTGATTGCCAAAGTTGGGAGACCGATCGCCAGGAAATCGAACTGAAACGGACTGGGCTCCGTTTGACGATTGTTTCGCCACGCCTCGATATTTCTTTGGATGGTCGCCGGCTGATTTTTTTCTCCTCGCCGCCGCCGCGGGGGATTGGGGGCTTCGGATTCAGGGGCAGGGGCTCCCGACAGGGATACGTCGCCAGTTTTGGCATCAAAACGGGAGAGCAGCTCGGCCAACAGATCCCCATTGACAGTGTTTCCCCTTTGATCACAGCGGACGATGCCAGTCGGGTCGCCGTCGTGACCGGAATCGGCGGTCAAAGGCGGATCGAAATCCGCGACTTTGAAACAGGCGAGCAAGTGGGCGAATCGATCGAGTTGCCTGTCCTTCTTCAATCGGCTGTGCAACTGCTCGGCCTCTCCGCCGATCGATCGAAGATCATTGTTGCCTACTCTTCTGGTTCGCAGCCGACCCGCCCTGGATTGCAGCCACCCCAAAGCAAGTCTGCCGAACAACTCGATCAGGAAGCCCCGGGGAGCCGCAGCAACGTCCAGGTTTTTGATCTCGAGTCGGGTGCAGCGGTCACACCTCCTTTGTCGGCTCACGGGTCGGTGAAATCCGCTTTTCTATCAAATCAGGGTCAGACACTGACAGTGCGCGATGACAGGGGAATCCGGGTTTGGGATTTGGCCGGCTCGACGCTGCGAAACGTCTTGCTGCCGAACATCGGCACGCAGGGATTGCGAGGAAGCCGTTTCGCTGGTCAGAACCGGCCCACCCGCCCGACCTCACCAGGCGGTTTCGGGAACCGGACTGGCTATGGTGGGCGTCTGCCCGGGGTTGCAAATTCGACGGTAACCGCAGCAGCAAATCAACGTGTCGTGATGCTTCAAGTCGATAATCGTAATGTTGTGCAATTAACTGACTGGGACGGCCGGACTGGGCGGATGATTCGCGATTACAGTGTCCCGTTTGCACCCGGGCGAACGGGTACAGTCTTGATCAGCCCTGGTGGCTCGTTTCTGCTGACGTCTAGGCGGGCTCTGGTCGACAATGAAAACCAAGAGGATCAGCAACGAATCGCGGCTATACAGGTCCAGGTTTGGCGGACCGATCCGGTCGAATTGCTCAACGACTCGGTCGACCTAAATCTGCGCGAAACTCCTTTCGCAATCAGCCCTGACGGCGAATGGATTGCGGTCCAGACCAGACAGCGAGGCAGCAGGCCACCGCAAACCGGCAATTCCCGCCCGGGCCGAGAAGAGCCTAACCCAAGTCGGGGACGACCACTGAATTCCCGCCAAAATGAGACATCGGAAAATGGACGACCCTCGCGTCCGGAAGTTCGCGTTTCGCTTTTACTTGATAATCATATTAGCGGGGAACGGCGAGAAGTTCCCCTCCCTGGCTTGAGCCTTGAGAATGGTTTTGTTGGCGAAATCTCTTTCTCCGCCAACGGCCAATGCCTGTTTGTACAAACTGGTGTTGTGATACAAGTTTTTGATCTGACCAGTGAGAAGATTGAGCGACTGGCAACAGTCGGGTTACAGTCCCGTCAGCCGAATGCAGCCGGTCCGAGCGGAGGCTTCGGCGGTCGCGGTGGCGGCTTCGGTGGCGGCCCCGGTAGCGGGCGTTTCGGATATGGTGGAGGGCAGCCCGTTTGGGCGATCAATCACGATGCGACGTTGATTGCCGATGTCGTCAATCAGCAGGCTCTACGAATTCGGCAGATCGAAACACGGCAGACCCTCGGGGAATTATTGATTCACCCGGCACCGGTCACATCCGTCTGCTTTGATGTGGAGGGACAGACAATTGTCACGGCCTGCGAGGATGGTCTCGTTCGGCAGTGGTCGCTGCCGAACGCCTGGTCCGGCACGCCCGAAGGGATTCGCCAACGTGTCGAGCAACATACCGGGCTGGAGTTTGTCGATGCCGAGACGGCAACGATCAAACGATTGGTTAAAGGTCAAGAGATCGGAGCGGAATGGTCGAATCGATTCGGAGAATTACAGCAGACTTTGAACCGCTCAGCTCAAGTGGCACTCGATTATCGGCATCGTGCGGATTGGGCTGCTGCCGCCGCCGCCTTGGAAAAATGGCAGGATCGGCGACCCGACGACTGGCTGCCGGCTCTGTTGCAAATTCGTCCCCTCGTCGAGCAACAGAAGCCCGCAGAGGCACAAGAACTGTTTCAACAAGTGTCGCAGAAAGTCGATCGCAAGACGCTGACCGCCTGGATTCGTGCGGAGTTTTCCGAACCTGCGAATTCAAGAGTTGCTTCTAGTTCTTCAAGATACAATCGCCTCAGCGGGGCAGACGCTGCTGCAATCGGTTGGCGACATCAGCTTCTGCTGGGAGTCTCGCAGACCGACACGGAGCGTGCCGAACATTTGTTCGAACTGGCCAAGGTCCGTGAAGTGGAACTGCAGTTCGATGAAGCCGTTGATTTTGTCGACCAGGCCACAATGCTGGTGCCCGATTCTGCAGATATGCATTATTACCGGGCCCATTTGATGGTGCGACTGGGCCGCTGGGACGAGGCATTGGAATCGCGCAGACGAGTGATGCAGCTCGAACCGGACGAACACTTTCACTATTACCGGGTACAAGCGTTGTCTCTTTTCCTGGAAGACAAGGAATCCTTCTGGCAAGCCTGGCGAGAAATGCGCGACAAGTGGGCCGACTCGGAGGAGCCGAGAGCCCCCGAGCGACTGGCTAAGCCGGCACTGATCCTGGGTCAACGGGGAGAAGAGCTTCAGCAATCCTTGCAGTTGGCCGACCGCGCGTACGATCAACGTGAAGGGCGCTCTGCACTGTACGATATTCAAGTCAAAGGGTTGGCAGAACTTCGCCGAGGAGAACGGGAACGCGAGAGCGGAAATGCGGCAGCAGCCCAGAAGCACTTCGAAGATGCCCTCAAATTCACGCAGGAGAGCTCTGATCTGTTCGTCGAAAATAATTTCAACAATGTCACCGCACTCGCCAAATTCCAGGAAGCGATGATTCTGCATCATCTTGAGAGAGACAATGAGGCACGTGCTGCCTACCTGGACGCATTCGATCTGCACAACAGCTACCGGATGTCGCTTCGTACCTCGACGAGTAACACATTCACGGACTGGTTACTGAATGACGCCTTCAGGCGAAGCGCTGAGCAGTTATTGGGAAGCGACGTAGCACAAGTCGGCCTCCCTCTACCGCAGACAGAAGGTTGGGAGACCATTTTCGAGGATCGTTTCGACGGCGAGGAGTTTGCGGAAGCTTGGCAGGTTTACAACGGAGAATGGAGAATCGAAGACGGAGCTGCCCGCGGAGAATACACCGGACGCAACTATCGGGAGTTTCAAGAGGCGGCAATTGATCTCGATTTTGAAGTGCCGGAAACTGCAGAAATCGAATACGAATCATGGTGGCCTCACGAATCGTTGAGCGAGTTGAAACTGCTACCGAAACTCAACATCGCCACCTGGGGCTCTTCTCGGGACGCGGCCCCCTCTTACACCGTCGGACTTTCCGGGTACGAACACCACGCGCGGAAGATTTTCACATGGAACGGCAACGGTGCCCACCTGCTGGACTACTTTCCCATCGGCAGCAACTGGATGGATTCACCGATCAAGATGAGATTCCTAGCCGGACAGGAATACAAAGTCCGCGTGTTTCAGCAACCGGAACGCGTCACCGTTTTCGTTGATGACGGCAGCGGTGAAGTTGAACTGTTCAACGAACGCATTTCCGGCCCGATGGGAAAATTCGTGAGGCTGTATGGTCTTGGGACGCCTGGCGATTGCATCTACTTCGACAATCTCAAAATCCGCGCTCCGCAAGCCGAATAAGCAAACCGTCGTCAGCATGGCAATGCAGAATTCCGAGCAGCCCAGCGACGGCTCACTTGGCGACGCAAAAAGCCTGCATCGGCCTTTGCATAAGACCTGGTCACCGTAAAGTCCGTTGTTTTGTCGATGATGCCTCCCGCTTCCACCTTGGCAATGAGTTGCGTATCGAGCGACCCGCTCAAGAATCGACGCCGACCACAAGTCAACGGGAATGGATGCGCATAATCGCCAAATATCAGTAGATTTGTCCTAAGAGAAATCTCCTTGAATCGTCACCTAAGGTAGGTGAGCGAAGCTGCCGACGGCATCAAAACCCCACGAGGTATTGCCACCTCCGATGTTTCGGCGCGAAGATCATTCAGGCGAGTTTGTACGATGAGAATCAATTGGCATGTTCGAATCGTTCTTGTGCTAGCATCCTGCTTTCTGTTCGCCGCGATCTCGTCAGCCACATCGGAAGACGAAACAGAAAACGAGGGCAATGGCCCTCGCGGACAACCGGTTTCCGAGACTGTTGAGATTCCAGTCGATTCCCTGCGTCAGCGCGCACACAAAGTCGAAGAACTCGAATCAAGAATCAATCGACTATCAACCGAGGTTGAGAACCTGCGCCGCGAACTTGCCCGTTTGCGGCAATTCGATGGCCTGACGATTCACGGGCTCGCTGAATCCTCGGGTTGGGGAGCGCTCGCAGATATTTCCCGATTTCCTCCATTCTTGGAACCCAATTTGGCTCCGACACAACTGGTACGTCGCCGATTTCGCGAACTCGAGGCTGAGGTGAAGAGGTTGATTCGCATCGGCGAGGCAGAGTTGTCTGCCGAATTGCAGCAGCGACTGGACCATTTGCAATCCGTACTACGTGGCGAAGCGATCTTCGATGCGACGGAACAGGCGGAAGTGCATGTTGTCGGGATCTATGAATCTTCGTCTAACCACAGGATTGCGGGGAGCGCAACCGTTCAAGTCACTTATACACAGGCCCCCGTTGTTTTATGTGTCACCGCCTACGAAACGACGCGCTGGACCATCGAATGTGCACCCGATGTCGAGTTACAGCAGATTCTTGTCGGGGGTTACAAGGGCCACAGCGTTGCCGAGTCTCCACCGGGAGTTCCGGTGTCGATCTTGACCCGTCCTGTGGCCGGCCATCGGGCGTTGCCGGAAGAATACGAACGGGTCTCGAGCGATTCGACCCCTTCGGCTTTTCCGCTGTTGGCCGAGCAACTGAAGGCCTTGACAGGTTTGGACGTCGCCACGCTGACAGGGTGTTATAACCCTGACAACAAGCCGCTCGTTGTTGGTGCGGAGAATGCCCTATGGCGAGAAGAGTCCGTTCTGCAGCGATTGAACTTGCTTTATTGCGAGGCGCTACAGAGCAGATTTGCCGAGTTGTATAGTCAATTGCAGGAGTGGGAATTCCAGGCCCTTTGGTATGCATCGGATGGAAGTATCGCGCGCGGAACATTCACTCCCTTCGGGCCACTTATTTCCACATTATCGCCAGTGCCAGGGCGGTCGAATCTGCTTGCCATCGATCCCGCGGCGGAGACATGGTACGGATGTGATGGTAGCAGTGTTGCCAGATTTGATGGTCCGTCTCTAACCGGATCGGAATTGATCCCCGGCGACGACTTGCCCGAATTCCGGTGGCTTTCTGCGATGGCCGTTGATACGACCCGAAACCGGCTGGTTGTGTCCTCGGGCGATTTCGTGTTTGCCTATTCGTTCGACAAGCAGGAATGGTTAGTGCTTCGCCCGTCCGGGCCTCGCGTCGAATCGCTGGTTTACGTCCCCGAACGCGATGTTCTCTATGGTGTGTGCAGATCGGAGCGGCTGCACGGTCGGTTTGACCGCATCGTGAGACTGACTCCAAGCGCGGCAACAGTCGATGAGGTACAACTGTCGATGCCACTCGCCCGGGCGGAACGGGGAACACAACTTGTCTGGGTTGACGGATACTTGGCGCTCTTAACCGGGATGCAAAGCACAGCCAGTAATCAAGTGCAGGGTGAGTACCCAACGTGTGCGATCATCGAACCGCAGACCGGCGAGGTTGTTCATTATTCGTACCTCGTCCCTCGGTGATGGCTCGTACCGAAGAAATTGAGCCTTGCATGCAACACCGACGAGGCGACGCGACACGTTTGTCAGGGCATCGGTTCGTTATTGGCAATCGATATTATGATTTACGGGCTGTCCCATGGTGGCTGTTCTCGAAAGGGTTTGCCTGCGCGATACAGTTCCAGTCGGCTCGTGATGGGATCGGAATTGCGCTCTTTGAGCTTCACAGCCTCGGATGCATATTTCACAGCGTTCTCAAATTCGCCGGCTTCGGCATAAGCGGCGGCTAACGTATCGAGAAAATCGGCATCTTGATACGCGGTCGCGTCGCAAACTTCCTTCGCATAAGTCACCGCTTTTGGCCCATCTCGAAACTCTTCCAAGGGACAAGTTGCCAGCAGCCACGCCAAATTGTTTTTGGCCAAGATGAAATTCGAATCGACCTGAATGGCTTCAGAAAAATCTTTCGTCGCATTTTCGTAGCGACCAACAGCGCGCCAATAACTCCCTCGTGCCTCGTAGGCCGGCGCAAATTTCGATTCGATACTAATGGCCTCACTGAAATCGGCGAGAGCCTTATCAAAATCCTTGCTGTCGAAGTAAGCCATTCCGCGATTCGTATAAACAGCCGGATGACTCACGCCCGATGAAATGATTTCTGTAAAGTCGGTGATCGCTCGATCGAGTTTTCCAAGCTTCCGGTAGGCATTTCCGCGGTCGTTGAGGGCGGTAGCATTCCCCGGTTCAATTTTTAACGCCAAATTGAAGTCGATCGTGGCATTGGCGACTTTTCCAATCGCAACGCGCACGACTCCCCGTCGGCGGTAGGCCTCTGCCGTGGGATCTTTCTGAATCAACGCGGTGAAGTAATCCTCTGCCTTTTTAGCAAGCACGGCATCTTTCTTGCGAAGCCATCCCTTTTCGTTCTTGATCCAAAGCCAGTTTCCTCGAACTGCGGTCACTTTGACGACTGCGGCAAACGGCAGCTTTGTGATAACTTCTTCGCCGGCTTTGAGTTCAGCGCCTGCGGTAATCACGACGACGCTCGATCCCGTCCAGTCATCGTCCGATTGCTGGGCACGGCATGCATCTGTAAGCGCAATCAACAGCATCACCATGCACGCGCAGCTTCTACAAAGTTGAGACATTGCATCTCCCAAAATGGGGTCCGAGGCCTAATTACAGCCAGTATAATGTGCAAGAATCCCCAAATGCGATCATTAATGGGTTCCAGCCGCCTTTCACGAAACGCGGCACGTTTTCTGAGTTCGTTGGATGGCGAATTATTCGCTAACAGATTAAGGTGAAGCAGACAAATTCGGCCATTTACGGTCGTGTCGGGAGGCCTTGGCCTCTTGTCGCGGATAGTGCCATTTTGTTCATTTCCGAGTTTTTGACACCACTGTTCTCGTCCGACTTCTCACTGCGATGCATGGAGGCGACGCTGCCAGAATCCTTTCGTTTACCGGCGAGCAGGTACTCCAGTCGTATTAAATCGTCGGCGTCCGCAGTACATCTAACAATATGCAAGGCTGCCCTGTGTCACTTCAGGAACAAACAAAACCACAACTAAACGAACCGCCGCAATCGTTCGAAAACGTTAACGAGCGATATCGATATGTCCGGTTAGCGACAGAAGAATTGTGCCGATCACTTTCCGACGAGGACTGCACACCCCAGTCGATGACGGATGCAAGCCCGGTCAAATGGCACATGGCCCACACGACGTGGTTTTTTGAAACTTTCTTGCTCCGTCCCTCCGTTCCGGAGTACGAACCGTTTCATCCGAAGTTTGAATACTTGTTCAACTCCTATTATCACAGTGTGGGCGAGAGACATCCCCGCCCCAAACGAGGACTGTTGACCCGACCATCTCGGAATGAAGTTCTGGAGTATCGCGCACATGTCGACGCGGCCATGGAGAGCCTGTTGGCTTCGCAAGCGAATCCCGATATTGACGCACTCACGGAGATGGGCTGCCATCATGAGCAGCAGCACCAGGAGCTGATTCTAACGGATGTCAAGCACCTCTTTTGGCAGAATCCGTTACTGCCAAGTTATTCGTCCAACGGTGACTCGACCAACGAAATCGCTGACATTGATATGGAGTGGCTTCCAAACGACGGAGGTCTTGTCTCGGTCGGGCACGACTCCGATGGGTTTGCTTTCGACAACGAACGTCCCTGCCACCAGGTCATTTTGCAACCGTTCGAATTCGGCTCAAGGCTGGTCACGAATGAGGAGTACTCGGACTTTATCAATGACGGTGGTTACGAAAAGTCGGAATTCTGGCTGTCGGAAGGCTGGGATACCATTCAAAGACGAGGGTGGAATGCGCCGCTCTATTGGGTTCGCGGCGACGAGGGGTGGTCGCAATTCACATTGTTGGGGCTCGTACCGTTGGTTGGCTCCGAACCGGTTTGTCACGTGAGCTATTACGAAGCCGACGCATTCGCACGCTGGTACGGTGCCCGTCTCCCGCGCGAATTCGAATGGGAGGCTATGGCCGAAGGTGAACCTGTTTTCGGCAATCTTTTGGAGCAGCAGCAGTATCGTCCGACAAGTTTGTCACAGGGAGCGCCCCTTCAAAGCCCTGCCCAGCTTTTCGGCGACGTTTGGGAATGGACTCAAAGTCCTTACGTCGCGTATCCCGGTTTTGTCCCCAGTGCTGGAAGCCTGGGTGAGTATAACGGCAAATTTATGTGCAATCAGATCGTGCTACGTGGTGGTTCTTGTGTGACACCTCAGTCACACATTCGTTCCACCTACCGCAACTTTTTTGCACCGGATGCCCGTTGGCAGTTTTCGGGCATTCGGCTCGCCCGTGACTGCTCTTTGTGACGGCACGGCATTCCAGTATTTCAGCCAAGCGAAGATATGATGTCGACAAGCGAAGCAAACAAATATTGGGTGGGATTTGACCTGGGCGGAACGAAGATGCTGGCCACGGTCTTCGATTCCGAGTTCAAGCCAATGGGCCGCAAACGACGTAAGACGCGAGGCCATGAGGGTGTCGATTTCGGGATGAATCGGATCGTGCAAACGATCGAGGCCGCGTTAGAAGATGCAGAGGTTCCTGCGAGCGAAATCCTGGGAATTGGGATCGGTTGCCCGGGACCCCTGGATTTGGACCGCGGCATTATTATGGAAGCGCCCAACCTCGGTTGGGTCAACGCACCGGTCAAAAAGGCACTTCAGAAGGCGTTCGGTTGTCCGGTCGTAATCTTGAACGACGTTGATGCCGGCGTGTATGGAGAATACCGGTTCGGTGCTGGTAAGAACGAACGTTGTGTTCTCGGCGTTTTTCCAGGGACCGGTATCGGCGGTGGTTGCATTTATGAGGGACGAGTTCTCAGGGGAAAGGTCAGCTCCTGCATGGAAATCGGGCACGTCAAGGTCATGCCCGGAGGACCACGATGCGGATGCGGCGAGTCCGGATGCCTGGAAGCAGTCGCGAGCCGGTTGGCGATCTCGGCGCAGGCAGCGCAGGCAGCGGCGCGAGGTCAAGCTCCGCGATTACTCAAGGCGGCTGGTTCGGATCTTTCTGAGATTCGTAGCGGAGCATTGGCAGAAGCTATCGATGCTGGTGATGTGGTTATCGAGCAGATTTTGCGGGAAGCTGCGCATTTCATCGGAGTCGCCGCCGGCGGCTTGATTCACATCCTTGCGCCGGACGTCATCGTTTTGGGCGGCGGACTCGTGGAAGCGATGCCGAAACTTTTTGTTTCTGAGGTCGAAACGGCAGCCAGAGATTTTGTCTTGCCATCCTTTCGGGACTCATTCCGAGTCGTCGCTGCCGAGTTAGGGGATGACGCTGGCGTGATGGGTTCCGCAGCTTGGGTGCGGGAAACGGAATATGCAGGGAATGGAAGCTCACAGAAAATTCACAATACTTCTTAGGATGGTAACGCTGGTCCAGATGACCAGCCATTAATGCCATTAGATTTCCTGGCAGGGATTCGATAGGCGATGGAGACAGACTCAGTTGAAAGCACCGCTCGGTCCGATTCTGCATCGGCGGAACCGATGAAGCCTGTTGCGGTGATCGATATTGGGACAAGTTCGATTCGCATGGCGATTGCGGAAATCGGCCCAACAGGAGAAGTGCGGATTCTCGAGCGTTTGTCGCAGGCCGTCAATCTTGGCAAGGACACGTTCACAAAAGGGAGAATCGAGAAAACCACGATTGAAGAATGTGTCCGCGTTCTCAAAAGCTACCGGAGATTGTTGTCGGAATACCAGGTCGTCGATCCGGAGCAAATGCGGGTGGTCGCGACCAGCGCCGTTCGTGAAGCCGATAACAGGCTGGCCTTTCTTGATCGCGTCTATATCGCCACTGGTATCGAGATCGAGCCCATTGATGAAGCCGAGGTAAATCGAGTTACGTACCTCGGTGTTCAGCCCTTTCTCGCCGCAGTTCCTTCACTGGCGACCGCGAAAACTGTCATTACCGAGGTGGGCGGCGGTAGCACAGAGATTCTCCTTGTCCAAAATGGTGAGGTAATTTACGCGCATACGTATCGTTTGGGTTCGCTGCGCCTGCGCGAAACACTCGAAGCATTTCGCGCACCGGAAATCCGCGTGCGAAGCATTATGGAAAATCAAATCGGGCGTACGATGGAGCAAATCGTGCAACACGTTCCGCCCGAGGAGGGGATGGAGATCGTTGCGCTAGGTGGCGACGTAAGATTCGCGGCATCGCAAGTGCTACCCAATTGGAACCCGGATGATCTGGGAACGTTGCCGGTTTCTATGTTGGAGCAATTCACTGATGAAATGCTCGCCTTATCGCCTGATGAAATCGTGCACCGATACCATTTGGCCTTTCCAGATGCCGAAACATTGGGGCCTGCGTTATTGACAAACGTGCTTTTGGCGCGAGCACTTCGGCGCAACCATGTTCTGGTCACGAAATTCACGCTCCGCGACGGACTCTTGCAACACATGGCGGTGCGTGGAAGTTCCAACGATGAATTCAACAACCAGATTATTCGGTCGGCCGTTACACTAAGTCGTCGTTTCGAAGTCGATGAACCGCATGCCAGACATGTTGGAGAGTTGTCGAAACTTCTCTTTCAGCAACTGCGCGAGGACCATGAACTCGATGATCGATACGAGTTAGTTTTGTATTTGGCGGCGATCCTCCACGAGATTGGGCAATATGTCAGTAATCGTGGTTATCATAAACACAGTATGTATTTGATCTTGAATAGCGAGCTGTTTGGGTTGAGCAAAAAAGATGTGACGCTCGTGGCATTGGTCGCCCGGTATCATCGACGTGCGTCTCCGAAGCCGACACATCAAATGTATATGGGTCTGGAACGTGAGTACCGAATCGCCGTAGCGAAGCTAGCCGCCATACTTCGTGTTGCCGACGCGCTCGACCGGTCTCATAGTCAGCGGATTCAAGAATTGAAGTGTGAACATGAAGAAGGCCGATTGATAATTTCGATCCCTCACGCCGACGATTTGTCTTTGGAACAGTTGGCCCTCAAACAAAAAGGCACTCTGTTTGACGAGATTTTTGGGAAACAAGTTATGTTAAGGCGGATACGCGCCTAGCGATATGAAAGCAGCATGAGTTCAAAACAACCACGCTATATCAACCGAGAATTGAGTTGGTTGGAGTTCAATCAGCGCGTCCTCGACGAAGCTCTGGATTCGAATACACCTCCATTGGAACGTCTCAAGTTCCTGGCCATTACTGCCTCGAACCTTGATGAGTTTTTTATGGTTCGAGTTGGCGGCCTGCAAATGCTGGCGGAACAGGGCCGTCTTAAGCCTGATCCGGCTGGGCTAAATCCGGTGGAACAGTTGCAGGCCATCAGTCAGCGCGCGCATCGCATGACGGTGGACCAATACCATTGCTACGTTGGTTCTCTCGAGATTCAGCTGGCCGATCAAGGAATTCGTCGGTTGCGCCCTGATGAATTGTCGGAGCGACAGTCAAATGCTGTTGAACTGGTTTTCGAGAATGAAATACTCGCCGTACTCTCGCCGCTGGCCGTCCGAGAGGCTGAAGACTTTCCTCTGTTGATCAATCAAACCCTTAACGTTTGTGTGCAACTCAAACCAGATGACGAAAGTGGCGGTCAGGCGCGGTTTGCGATCATCCCGTTTGGAAGGACGACATATCGTTTTATTACCGTTCCCTCAGACGGAGGTTACGAGTATGTCTTGCTCGAAGATATTATTCGCGACTATGCGGAAAAATTCTTTCCGGGAGAAGATGTTGTCGAATGTGTTCCGTTCCGCATTACGCGAAATGCGGATATCAGCGTCCGGGAAGATTTAGCATCGGATCTCCTGTCTGGAATGGAGGATTTACTCGACGAAAGGCGCAAAAGCGACTGCGTCCGACTCGAAATTCACGATTGTGTGACGACAAAATCCCGCCTGTTTCTACAGCAGACTTTAGGAGTGCGAGACGAAGACGTTTACGCTGTGCCGGGCCCCTTGGATTTGTCATCGTTTATGAGATTGACCGACTTGCAGGGATTCGACTCACTACGATACCCGTCATGGCCGCCACGTCACTCGCCGAACGTCGACCTTTCCGAGAGCATGTTCGACGTCATCGCGAAGAACGATGTTTTACTTTATCACCCCTACGAAAGCTTCGAACCGGTCGTCCGTTTGATCGAAGAGGCAGCAGACGATTCGGAAGTCTTGGCGATTAAGCAAACCCTGTATCGCACGAGCCGAAACAGCCCGATTGTGGCGGCCTTAAAGCGTGCGGCCGAAAATGGAAAGCACGTGACGGCCATTATCGAACTGAAGGCTCGGTTCGATGAGGCCCGGAATATCGAATGGGCCAAAAAACTCGAACAGGCCGGTGTGCAGGTCTTCTATGGTGTGAAAGGCCTGAAAACGCACGCCAAGATTTGCATTATCGTCCGTCGCGAACCACAGGGCATTCAACGTTACATGCATTTTGGTACGGGCAATTATAACGAGGTTACGGCGCGGCTTTATAGCGATGCCAGCTTTATGACTTGTAATCTCGACCTCGGTGCCGATGCGACAAGCTTTTTCAATGCGATAACCGGATTCTCTCAACCGCAAAAGTTTCGAAAGATCGAAGCCGCCCCGATCGGGTTGCGGCAAAAGCTGCTGGAAATGATCGAGGCCGAAACGCAGCGAAAACGACAAGGGCAGGATGCACGCATCGTTGCGAAAATGAATGCTTTGGTCGATCCCACAATTATCGACGCATTATACGACGCGTCTCAGGCAGGAATTCGAATTAGCCTCAACGTCAGGGGGATTTGCTGTTTGAGACCGGGAGTTCCCGGACTTAGCGAGAACATCGAAGTCATTAGTATCGTCGACCGTTTCTTGGAGCATAGCCGCATCTTCTATTTCTACCATGGCGGAGACGAACGGGTCTTCATTTCGAGCGCGGATTGGATGCCCCGAAATTTGGATCGCCGTCTGGAGTTACTCGTTCCGATTGAGGACAAGCTGTGCCGCGACCGACTGATTGATATCTTGAGAACGTCGTTTTCGGATACTTCGAAAGGAAGAAGAATTCTGCCCGATGGAAGTTACGAATCGGTGGTACCGGCTAAGGGCGAGGCCGCCGTCAATAGCCAGCAAGCACTCTACCAGCAAGTGTGTGATGCCGAAAAACGGGCGGAACAATCTCAGCGGACGGTGTTTGAGCCACACCGCGCTCCGGGTACCGGAGCCTAGGCCAGCACCAGGAGTACATCGCTCGGGAATATGCGATATACTTCATTCCACAGGCATTGGTTGACGTTGTTCATGCAGCGCATGTCAGGCAAAAAATCTAGCCGGTCGCGGGATTAGCATTCATTCCAAGAAATGATCGCCACCCGCAGGGACCAATGCATGGCATCGGGTTAGTTCGGATGGATGGACTCTCATGAAAACTCTATTGCTGCTTCGGCATGCGAAGTCGAGTTGGGCATCGCCTGAGTTGGACGATCACGATCGCCCGCTCAACCCACGTGGCCAACGAACCGCCCCGTTGATGGGAAAGTTCGCGGCCCAGCAAGGCCTCCTGCCCGATCTCATCGTTAGTTCCACGGCTCGCCGGGCACAAGAAACGACTCGACTGTTTGTGGACGAGAGCCAATTCCAAGGCGAAGTGCGATTTGACGAGCAGATCTATCTGGCGGATGTGTCGACTCTCATCTCGGTTTTGAATGATTTGCCCGAGTCCGCCAATTCCGTCATGCTGGTGGGGCACAACCCCGGGTTTGAAGAACTAGTCGAACTTCTGGCTGATCATTCTGGACCGTTCCCAACGGCTGCGCTAGCGAGAATCGATCTGCCGGTTGAAAGTTGGCAGCAAATCGGGCGCGAAACGTCTGGCGATCTACAAGACCTTTACCGCCCTCGCGAGTTGTTCGACTAAGAAGGCCGCCATTGATTAATTGCATCATGCGGCGATTGGCAGACATTCCTCGCGAAGCGAAACTATCCCGTATTGGGCAGGTTCATCATCTGCGAGAAGCGGTCGAACACCTTATCCTTGACCTGGCCGAACTGCGGCTGATCGAATTCGCCGGATTCGACCAGTTGCTGCGCAATCGTGTGGATTCCGGCAACCATCTCTTGGTCTTCGATCAGGTCAGCATGTCGCAGTGGAAGCTCTCCATGCTGACGTGTTCCCAGAATATCCCCGGGTCCCCGTAGCTGAAAATCAATTTCAGCAATTTGAAATCCATCAGAATATTCTTCCATTGCGGCAAGGCGTTTCGCACCGTCACCTTCTGCATTTTCGGAGAACAAAAAACAATAGCCTTGGAATTTTCCTCGGGCAATTCGCCCGCGAAGTTGGTGGAGCTGGGAAAGTCCGAATCGATCGGCGTTCAACACGACCATTAACGTGGCATTCGGGACATCAACTCCGACTTCGATCACGGTGGTTGCAACGAGAGCTTGAATCGTGCCATCCCGGAAAGTCGACATCGTTTTCGATCGCTCACGAGAGTCCATTCGGCCATGAATGAGCCCCAGTCTGTAACCTTTTAGCTCAGAGTTCGAAAGCGATTCAAAAGTGTCATTAACACTTTCAAGTTCACTGCTATTTGCGGTATCGTCGTCACCGATTCGCGGGCACACGACATAGACTTGCCGGCCTTCATCGATTTTTTGGCGGACAAAGTTCCACGCGCGATTTCGTTTTGCAGCGTCGTCGGCCCAGCCGGTGATCACTTTTTGACGACCTGGGGGCAAATCAGCGATCGTCGTGACATCCAGATCGCCGAATGCCGTCAGGCAGATCGTGCGGGGAATCGGGGTTGCCGTCATGACAAGCATATGTGGCGCGTCGTTTCCCATTGAAAAATGCGATCGTTGTTCCACACCGAATCGATGTTGCTCATCAATGACGACGAGTCCCAGTTGGTCAAATTCCACATCGTCTTGAATGACGGCATGTGTTCCGACGATTAACTGGCTTTCGCCCGATCGTATGGAGTTCAGCGCCTCTCGACGCTCGGACATGCTCAGCTGCCCTGTCAGCAAGGCGCGCTTGACGCGGCTGTTGAGTAAAGCTCCATCGACAGTTCCCCAATGTTGATTTGCTAACAACTCGGTTGGTGCCATCAATACCGTTTGGTGGCCTGCTGCGACCACTGCCAGCATGGCGTACAATGCAACTGCTGTCTTCCCGGCACCGACTTCTGCATGTAGCAGCCGATGCATGGTCCGGCCCGATTGCAGGTCTCGGGCAATCTCAGCCACGGCATGGTCTTGCCCTTCGGTCAATCGGAACGGAAACAGCCTGCGAATTCGCGCATCGATCTTGGAGGTTACCTGAACAACGGGAGCGCCTGCGATTTCTCTCCATTCGCGGCGGCGAAGCGACACGGCTAACTGAAATTCGAGAAGATCTTCAAATAGGAATCGACGGCGAGCGGCGTGATAGTCTTCGACGGAAGTCGGCAGATGGACATCATGAACGGCCTGACGAAGCTCGTACAAATCGTGTGTTTGTCGAAATTTTGCAGGCAATGGATCGACGAGTGATTCTGCATATTCTTCGATTGCTGCACGCACGATTCGTCGCATTTCAAACATACGAAGACCTTCGGTAAGACGATACTTCGGCAACACACCAGCCGTTGCCTGTGCTTCGTCGTCCTCGATCCACTGCACGCGCGGACTATTGAATTCCCATCGCCCTCCTCGACGTTTGGGTTTTCCAGAAAACAGTACGGGCTGGTTTGGCGAAAAACGCCGTAGCATCCACGGTTGGTTGAACCAGACACCCCGAAGGTACTGTCCATCACAATCGAGCAGGATTGCAACAAGGCTTCGACCTTTTGAGAGTTTGCGCGAATCAAGGTCGACGACGACCCCTCGCACCGTTTGCATTCGGTCCGTTTCCAAATGGGACACATCGCGGATATCGGTAAAATCGACGATGCCCCGGGGAAGACAGTAGAGAACATCCTCAACTGTTCGAATCCCGAGCTTCTCCAGCAACTTTGCGCGTTCGGGACCGACTCCTGTCAGAAACTGTATCGGTGTCTGGAGTGGATCGTCGGTGCTCACTGACCATTCCGGTTCGCTAATTGAAGTGGCGCGAATTGCAGAATTGGCTCCGATGTGCCTCCCATTCGGAGAACTGTCGGAGTCATAACAGGTGGTTCATTTGAGCAAAACACGTTGTTGGTAAGCCACCGGATGGCAGTTATGACAGTAAAATTGACTTTACAGCCGACGCAGACGAATCTTGCGAATTGCTGCGGTCGTCTGCCACGACGCGATACCAAGCGGCTGAGACAGTTCCACTTCGAAGCGGATCGAGATCTTTCGGCCCTCCAAATCTTGTTCGACAATTTCTTTGTCGTCGATCCAGGCCGAGATTTTGTCATCTGTCACGCGCAGCCGAATCTTGTACCATTTCCCCTTTTCGAACGGGCGATAGTACGTTGTGTCATTTTCGGAAGCATCCAAACCGTCAATCGTTGAGAGACCACAAACACCACCTCCCCAACCGCCGATAATCAAGCTGCACGGGTCATCTTTGACGGGAAAGGTCAAGCCACAGAAGAAGTCGCTGCCTTCGACTCGCATGGCTTCCAGCGATATTTCGTAGTTGGTACGCGGTAAAGTCTTTTCGTCCTTCCAGGTGATGCCTGTCAAATCGTTGCCCAACTCGAGAACAATCGTACCGTCTTCCACGGAAACAGCCCCTTGGCCACCAAAATTCGGTATCGACCATCCCTTCAACGTCTTACCGTCGAAAAGTGAGACCCATTTGTCTTTGGATTTCTTTTCTTGGCTCGTGCCGCCCTGAGGTTCCGAAGCCGACCGATCAGATTTCACCGATGCGCGGTCAGAAGCCGCTTGGTCAGCCTGTTTCACCCGGCCTTCGTCAGCATGATTGACGCCCGAAACAGCGAGCATCAGTAAGGCAACTACCACAATCATCGGGGCGATCTCTTTCACGGGACCTCTCCTTATGGATGTCACAGTTCTTGATATGCTTGGGTCTGCACAGTTCCTGCTGGAAAGAGACTAAGCATACACAGATTATCGCAAATTCGCTGTCAGAATAGCAGTATGAACGGTGGCTTGGACTCCGATCGTATCACGGGCTATGGGCGTAAATGTTGACGTGTTGTAACGATTGTATCAGCATTCCCGATCTACCGCCGCGATGATTTCATGTTTGAGTGCACCAAACAGCATTCCCAAAGCTGCCAATCTCTTGTGTGTGCTAGGTTATGGCGGAAATTTGTCCTGAATTCGATTTGGCTTGCGAATCTCGCGCCATTTCGCAAACGCTGAGCACAATGCGTGCCCGGCTTCCGGATCGGCGAATCCGCGCGGTATTTCCAGTTCAGAAATCATTCCGGAAATGCTACCGCGGGAAAGCCTGACATCGGTGGTGATGTCGCCTGTGGCTATGACAATCGCATTGGATGTTGTTGCCGGTGACTTTTCAATTGTTGGATCAACAAAACAATGTCTTGGTTGTCATTCGAATCATTTACAGACTCGTTCGCTGAAACGGCCGTTTCAGGAGGTTACGTCGTTGCCATGGCGGCCGTCTGCCTTTTGCAGTATGTCGTTTGCTTTATTCGGGTGACCCGAATTCGGAACGAACGAGACCAAATTCGCGACCAAATGCAGCAAGTGGAATGCGAACTCAATCATGTTCGCAATGACCAAGCGATCGTGATGGTCGAAAATGAGGTGTTGAGAGATTTCGCTGCCGAGTCTGATCTGACACTCGCCATGGACGACTTACTGAAGAAGTTCGTTCCTTGTTCGACCCGCGGCCTATGTGCAATCGTGAGCAATCAGGATGGTCGATACAGCTTTCGGCAAGTGCGTGGAATATCGGTGAGGTCGCAACGTCAGTTTGAGCTCGACGATGAAATCGCGGCACGGCTCTTTCGAAGTAAAACACTGTCGTTGACAGGCCGACAATTTTTGCAGAGTTCCGTTGTTGAGAACTTAACGCCCGACGACCGCGAAAAAATTCAGCAACTGTACTTGATTGCTATCGAAGATGCCTCTGGTCCATTGGGCTTTCTGCTGACATCGTCACTCTTTCCGGCATCGATACCGTTAGCGCAGCAATTAGATTTGGCATTGCGATTGATGGATAATGTTGCCTTTCAAATCAGGCAGCGGGAACGATTAGAACAAAATCAGAATCAATTGCGGTACACAACCGAGATGCTGCGATTGCGGTCCGTCGTCGATCAATATGAAGGTCCGCCAATTCGTATGATTGACGAATTCCTAACGCAGCTTGTCGAGATGATAGATGCGGATCGTGCTGCGTTGTACTTGCAGCCGAATTCTACGACCGGATCACCTTGCGGCATTGTTCATTGTGGTAGGGAGCTTCAGAACGGGCTATTGCAACGGTGGACTTCGCACGAGCGAACACTATCCGAGTATCCGATTTTGGATGGTGAACACGCTTCTCTCGGACTGCAGGAATTAAAGCGAATCGGTGTCGACACTTTGATCGGACACGCGCTGTTAACTCCCGTTTTGAATGAAGACAAGCAAATCGGCACGCTCTGTTTGACCAAAGCCAAACCAGAGTCGTTTGATAAAAATCAATTGGAACTTATCCAATGGGCTGCGCAGTACCTTGCGACAACAATGGTGCGGGCAATTAGTTTCGCTGCCGTCGAACGCCGTGCGAGAGAAGACGGATTAACGTCTCTCGCAAATCGACGGACATTCGATGAATCGATGAGTAAGCTCGTTCAGTCGACGTTAAACTCCCGCTCGACAATGTCGCTGTTATTACTCGATCTGGACCGATTCAAATCTGTGAACGATACGTACGGGCACCAGGCAGGAGACGAGGTGCTTCGTATGTTCGCCGGTGTATTACGTCATGAAGTCGATCAAATTCGAGAAAGCGATCGGGCAATTGTGGCGCGGTACGGTGGAGAGGAAATGGCCGTCCTGTTGCCGGATGTCAGTTTACGAGGGGCCGGCCGGGTCGCTGAATCGGTCCGCCAAGCGGTTGAAGCGACACCCATTCGCTGCGGACAAGAGTCGATCAGTGTCACTGTCAGCATCGGCTTGGCCGTCTGTCCGGTCCACGGTCAAACTGTCGAAGAATTGATCGCAGCCGCAGATGCCGCTTTATATCAGGCGAAAGAATCCGGAAGGAACCGAGTTTGCTCGGTCGATACCTCGATGGCTGGTGTTTGAATCTCATCGGCATTCGAGATCGTGCTAGATCCTCGCATACAAGCGATCCCAATTTGCATCGACGACGGGTGCCGCCGCGCTACGTCAGATGAATGTCGATTAGTCGACGTATCTGGTACGATCGAAGCATGCCACTGCATCGACGTCAATTCCTAATTAACGCCTCGGCGTTGGCTGTGCCCTGTCCGTTATTGACATCTGGCGTACCACTATTCGCCCAGGGCAAAGCAGATCAGGCTACAAACGGTCCGCTGGCCGTCCATCCTCGAAACAGGCGATATTTTGTCGACCAATCCGGCAACGCCGTTTGTCTTACAGGTTCGCATTTGGGATGGGAGCTTCAGGACAATGCTTGGGACAAATCCGTCACTTTCGATTTTGATGAGTACCTGAATCGACTTGCACGACACGGACACAACGTAATTCGGCTGTGGATGGTTGAGCACACTCGGACGTCGCGTCCTGAAGTGAAATCGGCCGCATCACCGATGCCATTCCGTCGGACCGGACCCGGCCGTGCGCTCGACGGTGAGTTGAAGTTTGATCTCGACCAGTTCGATCCCGATTATTTTGGTCGACTCAAGACGCGTGTCGAATTGGCACGGAGTCGAGGAATGTACGTCGTGGTCATGTTGTTTCAGGGATGGAGTCTGCGCAGCAACGATCAGTTCCGACCTTGGTTCGGCCACTACTTCAATGCGCGGAATAACATCAATGATATCGATGGAGACCCGAATGGTGACGACTCAGGGCATATCGTGCATTCGCTGGAGAATCCAAGCATCACTCGGATTCAAGAATCTTACGTGCGTCGAGTCGTGGAAGCTGTTGGGCGGTCCGACAATGTTCTATTCGAAGTTGCCAATGAAAGTTTAGGATCGCTCGAATGGCACGAGCACATGGCGAGTTTCGTGACTTCCTGCATGCGGCACATGGACCGAAATCGTCCCGTCCTGATTAGCGGTTGCCGTCGCGGTCTATCGAACGAAACTTTGTTCGGCAGTTCGCAGGTATGTCTCGGCGTTTCGCGAGATGCGAATCATCCTTATGCGACAAATCCCCCCGCTGCCGACGGCCGCAGAATTATCATTGCCGACTCCGACCATATTGAACCTCGTACCAAGAACCCCGAGTTTGTCTGGAAGAACTTTTTCCGAGGGAATCATCCCTGGGTCCTCGATTGGGGGCTGCTCGATCTGACCGATACATCGTGGGAACCGGTCCGAGTCGCCTTGGGCAGGATTCACAAAGTCACAGAACATGTCGACTTGGCTGATTACGAGCCACGCGGCGATTTGGTTTCGACCGATTATTGCTTGGCTAGCCGCAAGGGAGATTTGTTTGCGTATCTCCCAAACAGTGGGCAGATTCGTGTCGATTTGACAAAGTATCCAGGGACGTTTTCAGTCCATTGGATTGCCGCTCAAACAGAACGCGAATCGTCGGGCCCGTCAGTTGACGGTGCCGCCATCCGAAGCTTTCAATCGCCGTTCAACAGTCCGTCGATCTTGCGTCTTTCCCGAGCCGATTGACGAAAAGTCAAGATTCGCAATCTGTCCTAGCTCGTTTCCACCTGAGGCTCGAGCCTCGTCACCCCACCGAGTTGGTCGCGGAAGAATGAAAAAAGCCATCACGGCGACGGAGTAGCGTGATGGCTTAGTTTTCGTATCGGTGGATATCCTCCAGGCAATTGTCCGACCAGAATTACAGCGTACTAGGATGTCGTGTGGCCGCGACAATAGGGTTTTGTTCCATGATAGCTGACTCCCATGAGCCAGAAACGCTCATAAGATAAAGTAAACTGCTCTAGCTTTTGGCAAAGTTCAACGGATCGGAACCCTGCGTGTCGCCTAGCATATAAAAGTCGAGATTCTGGCCTTTAAGAATCACTTGTGCCAGCATGGTTCCCTCGTCGTTCATTTCCAAGGCGAGAATGCCATCGTCATCGACTCCCCAAACGCCAGTCACTTCTTGTGTTTGTCCGTTTTCGGTGTACTTCCATGAGAACGTGCTGTCCTCCTTCAAATCCATCTCGAAGGTTCCGTTGCCTCTTTTCGCCGTCCAATCGCCGTTCAATTGCGATTGAGCAATCGGACTATCCGGTTTGGGCGGTTCCACTTGTTTCGGAGGTTGAGGGAGTTGTGCGTCCGGATCGAGATCGAGCAGCAATTGTCCTGCAAGCTGATCATTCGGATTAATCTCCAGCACCTTCTTCAATTGATCAGCGGCCGCATCATCGTGGCCTGCCGTCAGATAATGATAGGCCAGAACGAACCGCGCCGCTGCGTCTCCGGGATTTTCGTTGCGGAATTTTTCCAGGGCACGGAGTTGTTCCGTGTAAACGCTCACGCTGGGGTACAGCCCGCTTAATGTCGTCCAGTCCCATCCCGGACCGACACTTAAGACCGCGTACAAAGTTGCCGCTGCGTCCGAATACTTGGCGGTCGCAAACAGCACCAAAGCGCGAAACTCATGGATGACGGTATCATTGGGCAGTTCCTGCAATGCCGCATCTGTGGAATTCAAGGCGGCATTGTAGTCGCCGTCGTAGAATTCTTGCCGCGCCGTGTCGAAGGCATCGAGTGCAGTTTCAGAGACTTCCGGAGGCGGCGAAGTATCGTTGGGATCCCCGGCGAGTGTCGTTTCGTCGGGTGTCATGATGATAGGTTGTGAATAATCATACGTGCTGTTGTCGATAACTGTGGTTCCGCCGGCATATGGGTTGTAATAGCTGTTGTATCCGAAGGCCCAACCGACACGGTTAATGGCCCACGTTGTCAGTCCGAACGCGGTCATCACGGGATAATTATCCCACCAGTAGCCCCAGTATCGACCCGGCCTCCAATGGGTATGCCAATGGCCGTTGTGCCAGTGGTGATGATGGAAGTAGTGTCTGTTGTGCCAATTATTCCAGTTGTTGTGACGGTCGTTCCAACGATCCTGTCGATTAGAAAGGCGGTCGCCTCGGTTGTCGATACGATCGCCGCGGTTGTTCAGTCGGTCATTGATATTGTCGCGACGTTCATCGCGCCCGGGCCTTTCTCCCGTCCCCGGCCGATTTCCAAATCCTGGTCGATCACCAACCCCCGGTCGGTCGCCAACACCGGGGCGATCCCCGATGCCAGGCCGGTCGCCAATGCCAGGTCGATCTCCAATGCCAGGTCGATCACCGGTGCCCGGTCGCTCACCACCCCCAAGCCCCGGCAAGGT
>JANQRQ010000338.1 GCA_028284485.1 Planctomycetaceae bacterium
CGTTCGCCTCGGCGACGACTTGTTCGGCGGCCTCTTGCGAGCGGCTGTAGTTGATCAATACGGAACAACCGCGCTCGGCAAGTTTTAACGCCGTCGCCCGCCCGACCCCGCGGCTGGCACCGGTGACGACGGCGGCTTTCCCTTCCAAATTCATACTCGTCTTAACCTTTCCTGAATGTTCTCTGGCGATGCTGGCGTTCTCGCCGGCAGGTTAATTCTGATGTCCAAACATGTGAGTTTACTACGAAATGGTGTGAAGTGCGCGGGATTCCGCCCGACAACGAGAAATCGATTCCTGATGTTTCGCGTCGGTGTTGATTGGCCGTTTGTTGACCTGATTGGCTATGATTCCGTTGGTGTTGTTTTTGCATCGAGTGTGAGAATCTTCGAATGCAGGAACTGTGGGTCGGCTCGTTTTCCGATTGTGCAATCCAATTGAGCTGCTCGGCGGGAAAGTCTGCCGTCCCAGTTTGTTCTGATTTCTGTGAAACTGCGAGACAAATGGTGCGGCAAATTTCGACTACTGAGATTGTGCAAACACTGATCGACAAACCGCCCTATCAGGCGGATGACTTGGGCCAACCACTTCCGGAGTCGCCGCATGCGGTGTCGGTCAGCCTGCCGACCTGGCAGGATAACATCGGTTACGAGGAGGACGATCCGCGCGTGCATTCGCGGCTGTCGACCGGATATCCTCGTTTTGTCTACAACGGTTTGTGTCAGCAGCTGTTTCAGCGCTGTGCCGAGCAGTTTGCCAAAGAGGGCGAGAATTGCCTGGTCATGTCGTCGATTCAAGCGGCTGAACGACTGCAGGAATTTCTACAGGATCGGGGCGGAGCCGATTCCACTGCGCATGATGTCGGCCGTCATGGCGCGGTGGCGGTCTGCTTTCCGAGTTCTGCCAGCGAGGCGGCCAAGTCGTTCTGGCAACATACGGGCGAGGGGATTTCGTCGCGTCATGCCGAGGCATGCCTGGAAGACCAACCGGTGATTGATGCATCAGCCGCGGAGCAGGCGATTCGCGAACGTGTGGCGAATGGTTACGGCGTGCCTGCCGAAGATGTCTTTTTGTTCCCCAACGGAATGAACGCAATCTTTCACTTGCACCGGGCCGTGCGAGCAATTTACCCGGACCGCAAGAGTGTGCAATTCGGGTTTCCGTACGTCGACACGCTGAAGATTCAATCGAAGTTCGGGCCGGGTGCCCATTTCTTTCCGCAGGGAAGCAGCGACGACTTAGAAGAACTCGATAGGATTCGGGAGAACGAATGGATCTCGGCGATCTTTACCGAGTTTCCTTCGAATCCGTTACTGGTGAGTCCCGACCTGAGGCGACTGGCGGTCATTGCTCGCAGCAGCGACGCGCCGCTGATCGTGGATGATACGCTGGCTGCGTTATTTAACGCCGATTTGCTTTCGGTTGCCGACGTTTTGGCGACGAGCTTGACGAAGTTTTTTTCCGGCGTGGGCGACGTGGCAGCCGGCTCGCTGGTACTCAATCGGAGCAGCCAATTCTACGAGCCGTTATCGACCTGGCTGAGGGCCGAGGCCCGACCGGTCAATTGGGCAGGTGACCTTCAGGTTCTCGAGCGAAACTCCCGTGATGTGGCTGAGCGTTTGCCGGCCATCAATGCAGGTGCAGAGGCATTGGCTGATTTCTTGCATGGTGATCCACGGATCGCTGATGTGTACTACCCGAAGTTTCAAACGCCGGAGTTATTCGAACGGTTTCGACGACCGAATGGCGGATACGGGGGGTTGCTATCGATTGTGCTCAAAGATGCCGAACACCAGACAGCGCGTTTCTACGATGCTCTCCCTGTTTGTAAGGGGCCGAATTTGGGGACGAGTTACACCCTTGCCTGTCCGTATACGATTTTGGCGCATTACCGGGAACTGCCATTTGCCGAAGAGTGCGGCGTGTCGCGGTATTTGATTCGGGTCTCGGTCGGGTTGGAAGAACCGAAAGAATTGATTGGGCGTTTTCAGCAGGCGTTGGACGCTCTCTCGGATTCGCCAGAATGATGTCTCTCACGGGTCGACCGATGACTTTACAGTCGGCGAGCCAAATTCCCTGCGAATGGTTTCCTTTGAAATCTTTCTCACAGCAGTCGAAGTGATCGAACCACACGCAATGAAAAAATGTGCGTTCTTAACAATCGAGAATAGGGAAGGATGGTTTATTGATGACCACCTGGTCCATGAACCGCTCAGAGCATTGGGCTGGGAAGTCGACGATGTTGTATGGCATGCCGAGGTCGATTGGAATGCCTACGATATGGTCGTCATTCGCAGTCCGTGGGACTACCAAAACTCTCTCGATCAATTTCTCACGACTCTGAAACGAATCGAGTCTTCGTCGGCGATACTGCAGAATTCCCTGGAGACTGTCGAGTGGAACGTGAACAAGACGTATTTGTTTGATTTGCAATCTGCCGGCGTCGAAATCGTTCCCACATTGCATCTCAAGAACATCAACGGAGACGTTGTTTCAGACGCCATCGATCAGTTTGGCGGCGATGAGATCATCCTCAAACCGACGATGGGTGCCAATGCGGACGATACGTTTCGCATCGGCCGCGGCACCGATGCGGCCGAATTACAACAGATCTGTACCTTGTTTCAGAGGAAAGGGTGCTTTGCCCAACCGTTCATCGAGAGTATTCTCACCGAAGGGGAATTCTCGTTGATGTATTTCGACGGCAAACTGAGCCACGCAATTATCAAGACTGTCGGCGAGAACGATTTTCGTGTTCAAGAGGAACATGGCGGCGGTGTGGTTCCGTTGCCGAATCCGGATTCGGAATTGGTTGCAGCCGCGAATCGTGTGATGGGCGCCCTCGAGGAAACGCCCATGTACGCGCGTGTCGATCTGGTGAGGACAAGTCAAAACAGTTTCGCCTTGATGGAGTTGGAACTGATCGAACCCTGTTTGTATTTCCGGTTCGGCGAAGATTCGGCAAGGGATTTCGCGGAGATTATCGACGCGCGATTTTGATGGGCGGTTTCCGTTAGATCGCATAAACTCCTTCCCGTGACAAGTTGGGGTCAACTTCCCTCAAGATCGTGCTCGTCACGGATTTGCGATTCGTCTCGCTACCGCCTCCAACCGTGCTGCGTCAGTGCAGCTTCGTTCCTTTCCCCGACGGTCGAGATGTGGCACAATCGGTCTTTCCCATCGCGGTGTCTACTGCGTCTTACGCTGACTTTTGGCCGCGGCAATTGCGTTTTGTTCTGTGATCGCTGGCTCCCAAGAGCCAGAAACGCTTACGAGAAGAAGTGAACCGTTCTAACATGCAATGCGTTTGGATGCGGCGTTGAGAAGTTGTCCTGCTGAAATGTCGCTTACCGTTGAGCAGTTCGGCGATTGCTGAATCATCAAATAACGACCACGAAATCCCCCCGGAGTACCGACGCGTTGCGAACTCTGCTGTACGGATTCTTCTTTATTTCCGGTGCTTGCGCGCTCGTCTACGAGATCGCTTGGGTGCGCGTACTGACCGTGGATTTCGGCAACACCGTGTACGCCGTCAGCACCGTGCTGACGATATTTATGTCCGGGTTGGCTTTGGGCAATTCGCTGTTGGGCCGCTGGATCGATCGGGGTCATCATCCCTTAAAGACCTATGCCCTCTTGGAATTGGCGATCGGAGCCTATGCCATCGGTTTCGCGTTGGGGATTCCTGCACTTCATTCGGGCATCGGATGGTTACTGCGAGATACGACATTGCCGCGTGAGTTAACAACCGCGGCGAAGTTTTTGGTGTCGATGATCGTGCTACTTCCCCCTGCAACGTTCATGGGGGGAACGTTACCGGTCCTCGCGAAGTTTGTGACCGATTCGCCCGAGACGATTGGGTTGCGGCTAGGGCGGTTATACGCGGTTAACACGTTGGGAGCCGTGGTGGGATGCCTGGGTGAGGCGTTCTACCTGGTACTGGCTGTCGGTGTGCAGGGATCGATCATACTGGCGGCGTCGCTGAATGTGTTGTTAGGAGTTGTCTGTTGGTTTCTGGCGAAGCGGCCAGAGACCGAGGTTCGACCCTCGCCGGTCGCCTCGGAACCACAAAAGTCAACCACCGACTTGCAGGGCGAGCCCTCACGACCGCAACCGTCCGTCCGGCTTCTGACATGCATCGCCTTTCTGTCCGGATTCGTGACATTGGCGACAGAAGTGTTGTGGACCCGATTGCTTGTGAACCTGTTAACCGGGAATGTGTTGGTTTTCGCGACGATCTTGGGGGCATTCTTGACGGGTTTATCGGTGGGAGCCTGGTTGGTAGCGCGAGTCGCCGATCGTGTTCGAAATATGGATGCGGTGATGTCGGCGGTGTTGTTGGCAGGCGCCTTGCTGTTGGCAGGTTCCGTACCCGGGCAGATCCTTTTGGGGAATATTTTCGGATTCATTCACAAGCAGCCGTTCGAAAATGCACCATCGGCAACAGCCTATCTTTGCCTGGCGACGTTGTATGTCGCGGTTGTCATTCCCAGTATTGCATTCGGTGCTGTTATTCCCCTGCTCGTGCGATGGGGGACGGAAAGCCTGCAAACATTAGGGCGGGATGTCGGCCGATTGTTTTCGATCAACACGATCGGCGCAATCGCGGGATCGTTTACCGGCGGATTTATATTGATCCGTTTGCTGGGAGTGAATTCCAGCCTGATGCTTTTGGCCGCTGTGTACGCCGGTTTGGCGGTCGTTGCTGCTGGCGGTCGCGTTCAAAAGGGCGTTTCGCTGGCAGCCGCCGTCGGCTGCATTGCATTCGCGTGTGTTCCGTCCGTCCGGCAACCCATCTATTGGTTTAACGGGGGGTTTAATGAGGTCTCTCGCGTTCCCGACGATGAGGTCATATATCTCGAAGAAGGAGTCGAAGCGACGGTCGGCGTCACGCTCAATTTCGGCACGCTTAGCTTGACGGTTAACGGGTTGATTGTCGCGGAAAGCACGCAGGCAGACTTATGGGATCTTTTGCTTAAGGCCCATTTGCCGATGCTGCTGCATGAGAATCCGCGCGAAGTCGCCTTAGTCGGGTTGGGTGCGGGCGTGTCATTGGGGGCCGTTGCAGCGTATGACGTCGATCATATTGACTGCATTGAGATTTCTCCTGAAGTGGAACCGGCGCATCGATTCTTTCGGGGATTCAACGGCGAGTGCTGGACCGACCCGCGGTTACAATTGACATTCGACGACGGGCGGCAGTTCTTATTGACGACCAGCCGACGCTACGACGTGATTAGTGTCGATCCGGTCGATCCGCCGGTGTGCAATCAATACACCCAAGATTTTTTTCAGCTCTGCCACGACCGGCTCAATCCAGAGGGGCTGATGGTGCAATGGGTGCCGATGTTTCATTTGGGGGAATTGCACCTGAAAACCATCATGCGCGCCTTCGCGAACGTTTTTGCAGAAACAACGATGTGGTACGACGGGACTTCAATTCTGCTGATCGGCAAACGAGGAGGACCGCTCGAAATCAATGTCGAACGATTCGTTGAACGAGGCCGCAGCCCGTCGGTCCAACGAAACCTGGGTATTATCGGCAATCCCGATCCGCTGTTGCTTTTGTCGACGTTCGTATGCGGGCCAGACAAACTTCGACAATTGATCGGTACGGGTATTCCGGATAACACCGATAACTTTCCGTTTTTGGAGTACGCGCTGCTACTGGCTGGCCCAATTAAACTGGATACATATGCCAGCAACTTGGAGATGCTTGTTCCTGCAATGGAACCTCTGGAGCCGCGAATTCGACTTGCGGACAGGCAGTCGGAAGCGTTTCAATTGGCGCAGGAGGTTCGCAGGCTGATCTTCGCGTTGATCGAAGTGCGCGTACTCAATTTTCGCCGCGAGTTTCCCAGTGCAGAGGCGGTGTTACGGCAAATTCAAAGACGGACGGGATTGAACGATCTGCAGATGGAACAATTCCGCCCATTCTTCTCGTGACGACCGCTTCCGATTCATTCAGGCGTTCGCGGCTTCCATGGAACGCGATCGAAATCGATAGCCAACACCGCGGACCGTTTCGATCAAGTTGGCACTTTCGCCGAGCTTCTGTCTCAACGAACGGACGTGAACGTCGATGGTTCGTTCCAACGCGTTGGCGTCCTCGCCGCGACAGGTGTCGAGCAATTCGTGACGGCTGTAAGTGCGTCCGGGCTGACGAGCAACGGTCCACAGCAGGCGAAATTCGGTGGGCGTCAATTGCAGTTCTTCGCCATCGATTCGTGCCACATGGTTCAAGCGGTCGACGTCGACCCCATGAATCGAGACGACTTCGTGGCTTTCCTGATTTGTCGCGGGCCTCCTGAGTAAGGCCTTGACGCGATGGATCAAGGGCCGCAGTTTGAACGGTTTGGGGACGTAGTCGTCGGCCCCCATGTTAAAGCCGACGATTTCGTCGATTTCCTCGCTTTTGGCAGTCAGCATGAGAATGCGAATGTGCTGAGTTCTCGGATCGCTGCGAAGTTGTCGGCACACCTGCAGGCCATCAATGACCGGCAACATCAAATCGAGCACGACCAAATCTGGCAGCGAGCTTTGCGCTCGTCGCAGGCCCTCTTGGCCATCCGTCGCGGTCAAGACATCGAATCCTTCATTGGCGAGGTTATAAGAAAGCACCTCGACCAGTGACTGTTCATCCTCAATGACGAGAATCGTTTGCTTTGGCATTTGATATCCGAATTGTTATTGGGCTTGTAAATTTTTGTCCTGGATATACGTGCGGTGTCGAATGATTTCGCCTTCAACCAGGTAAACCACATCTTCGGCAATATTGGTTGCGTGGTCGGCCACGCGCTCGACGTGCCGAGATGCCGAGAATAGATGCATCGCTTGCTCGATCAAATCGGGCGAGTCGTGCATCGCTTGGCAGATTTCGTCGATAATTTCCACATTGAGTCGGTCCACATTGTCATCGTCCGCACAAACCTTGCGGGCGAGGGCAGAGTCGAGTTCGACGTAGGCATCAATGCTGTTGTGGACCATTTCGACAGCTTTTTGGGCCATCTGCTTGAGTTTTTCCGGAACGTGGATGCCAGGCCGATCGAGCATCCCGCAGGCCCTCTCAGCGATATGAACACCGAGGTCGGCCACGCGTTCCAATTCTGCGGAGATTTTGAGAACGGCTGTAATCCGCCGCAAATCGACCGCCACGGGCTGGTGCAGCGCTAGGATCTTCAGACAATCTTCTTCGATGCGCACATCGAATTCGTCGATGGCATCGTCCTGGACCGCCAGTTTTCGGGCCTCTTCATAGCTGGGTTCGGAAAGTTGCGCTACCGCTTGGTGGATGATGTTTTCCACCATGCCACACATTTCAAGCAATTGCTTGTGCAGACCTTCGAGATCGCGAGTTAAATGAATAGACATACTTCGTTTCCTCTCCCTGGAATTGTCGCAGCAATTGGACTTTCCGCAGGACTGTGTTTGCTACTTTGTCAGGCCATCATCCAAAACGCCCGGTGATATAGTCTTCAGTCTGCTTTTCGTTGGGATTGGTGAAAATCTGTTTGGTCGGTCCGACCTCAATCAGGCGGCCTTGCAGAAAGAATGCCGAGCGATCGCTGATGCGAGCCGCCTGTTGCATGTTATGGGTGACGATAACGATCGTGTATTCCTGTTTAAGTTCGAAGACCAAGTCTTCGATGCGAGCCGTCGACACGGGATCTAACGCCGAAGCGGGTTCGTCCATCAGCAGGATTTCGGGATCAGTCGCCAGCGCGCGAGCAATACACAGCCGCTGTTGCTGTCCGCCCGACAGCGCCAAGGCCGAGTCTTGCAATCGGTCTTTCACTTCGTCCCAAAGTGCAGCACGTTTGAGCGAGCGTTCGACAATTTCGGCCAGCATGGACTTTTTGCGCATGCCGGCAATCTTAGGCCCATACGCGATGTTGTCAAAAATCGATTTGGGAAACGGTGTCGACTTTTGAAAGACCATACCGACGCGTTTGCGCAACTCCACGACGTCGACATTGGCGGCGTAGATATCTTCCTTGGCGATTAGCACCTGCCCGGTGAGATGGGCCCCGTCGATAATGTCGTTCATGCGGTTGATTGTCCGCAGGAAGGTGCTTTTTCCGCATCCCGACGGGCCAATGAACGCGGTGACCGACTTTTCCGGGATGGCCATGGTCACGTCGAACAGCGCCTGATTGGCCCCATAGAAAAAAGAAAGATCCTTCGTTTCGATCTTGGTGGCGGGCGGCTTCGCACTCGTCTCGCGATTTGTCGCCGTCTCGGGCTGTTTTTGCTCGACCAGCTCGGAGAACGTCGTTAGCATTTTTGTGTTTTCCTCTACCATCGCGTGCGACTTCGAAATCGGTGCCGGATGAAGATTGCTGTTGCATTCATTGTCAAAAGAAGGACCAACAGCACCAAGATGCCCGCGGCAGCGACATGTTGATATGCCGGTTCCGGACGGGAAACCCAGTTGAAAATCTGAAGCGGCAGTGCTGTGAAACTATCAAATGGTGCCCGCACGAGGCTTTGTGGATCCGCCAGAATATCGCCAGGCCCTTCGATGCCCCCCGGAGTAAAGGCCAGATAGGTTAATGCTCCGATCATGACGAGTGGTGCTGTTTCTCCGATTGCTCGTGACAGCGCTAAAATCACGCCCGTCAGTATACCCGGAAGTGCGGCAGGAAGAACCTGGTGCCGGATGGTTTGCCATTCCGTTGCGCCCAGAGCATACGAGGCGTCGCGCAAGGAGGACGGAATCGCCCTCAACGCCTCCTGTGATGCAACGATGACAACTGGAAGAATCAGTAAACTCAAAGTCAAAGCCCCGGACATAACCGTTCTGTCAAACGGCAACCCCGGCAGAGGAATCTCCACGGTCGTGAAACCGAGTGAAATCACCACGATAGCCGGCGGAACGCGGATCAGACCGAACATCCGCACAAATGCGGTCAGGCCCAGGATGCCATACACGATCGATGGGACACCTGCGAGATTAGAGAGGTTGACTTGAATGATCCGCGTCAGCCAATTGGCCTTGGCATATTCTTCGAGGTACAACGCTGCACCGACACCGATGGGAATCGAAATCAATGCGGTCAGCAAAATGAGCCACACGCTGCCCCATAAGGCGGCAAGAATTCCGGCTTTTTCTGGAAAGCGGGAATCGTAACTGGAAAGGAATTGCCAATCGAGCCAGCCGAACGCCTGCCATACGATGCCTGACAAAAGGACCACCAAAACGGCAATGCCGAACAGTGTCGAGCCGAGGCACAACCATTCGAACCACCAGCCCTTGCGATGCCGAGCGGCCAGAGTTTCTTGAAATGATTTCGCAGTGGAGCTCATTCGTAGACTTCCCGAAATCGCGACAACACCCATTGCGAAAGAATGTTCATCATCAACGTGATACAAAACAGGGTCAGTGCCACCGCGTACAAACTTTTATAAACTGTCGTACCTGCGGGCGTATCGCCCAAACTCACATTGACGATAAACGTGGTCATCGTTTCCACACTGCGGAAGGGGTTGAGCGTAAGATTGGGGCTTTGCCCGGCTGCAATGACAACAATCATCGTTTCACCGATAGCGCGGGAAATAGCCAGGAGGTATGAAGCGATAATTCCCGAGAATGCCGCCGGTACGACGACCTTTGTCGAGACATCGAGCTTGGTCGACCCCAAAGCATATCCCGCTTCGCGCAGGCCGCGCGGAACAGCACGCAAGGCATCCTCGCTGAGAGAGGAGACCATGGGAATGATCATAATTCCCACCACGATGCCGGCGCTGGCTGCATTGAAAATGCTGACGTCAAATCCGAGAAAGTCGCGAAAGATCGGCCGTAATAACCACGGTGTGACAAACACCAGTGCGAAGTAGCCATACACGACTGTCGGGATACCGGCGAGGACTTCTAGAATCGGCTTGATAAAACCGCGAACTCGCGGTGAGGCATATTCACTCAAATAGACTGCGCTCGCCAAGCCAATCGGCAGGCCAAAAAGCGCCGCGATTCCAGTAATCAAAAATGTGGCTGTTAATAATGGCAGCACACCGAAATGCTGTTCGGCAAACTGCGGAGTCCAACGCGTCTCGGTAAAGAATTCACGAACCGAAACTTCTTGGAAAAACGCCTTCGCCGGTGGGATGGCGAAGATACTTTCGGTGATCAGGACAAAAATGATGCCAACGGTCGTCAGAATAGAAATCAACGCGCAACAGAGTAGCGAGAGGCGAATCAATTGCTCTTTCGCCCGCGAGATCGAAAATCGGCGCGCAAATGTCGGCGATGTTGCCACGGCTGACGGTTTTACGATCGCCTCAGATGTGGACACGATTTTCCTTTTCGACGGACACTGACAAATCGCGCTCCGGTCCGCTTCTCGAAGATTGTCTCGCGAACTACTCCGCCATGGCGGCGTCTAACTTTTGGCGGGCCTCTTCAATGGCGTCTTCACCGAGTCGAACGTAGCCGACCTCATCGACAAGTGCCTGACCTTCGCCCAGGCAGTATTTAACGAACGAAGCGACCGCAGGCTTCTTTAACGACTCTTTGTTGACATACAAAAACAGCGGACGAGACAACGGTGTATATTCGCCCGACATGACGGTTTCGTTGGTCGGAACGACGCAATCGCTGGCGCTCTCTGTCGGGGAAACACCAAGTACTTTCAGTGACGCCTTATTCTTGTAGTAATAGGCGTACCCAAAGTATCCCAGCGACGTCTTGTCACCCTGGATGCCGACCACCAGAACGTTGTCGTCGGTGTTCGGCGTGTAGTCGGTACGGATCGCTCCCGATTCCCCACAGATCACGTCGGTGAAATAGTCAAACGTTCCGGAATCTTTGTCGGGACCGTAAAGTTGAATCTCTTCGTCGGGCCATGCGGGATTGATTTGGCTCCATTTCTTGATCTGGCTTCCCGGTTCCCAAATCTGTTTCAACTGAGCGACCGTCAAACAATCGCACCAGTCGTTTTCAGAATTGACGAGGACCGACAGGCCGTCGATGGCGATGGCCAATTCAATGTATTCAATTCCCGCAGCTTTGCAGGCGTCGATTTCCGATTGCTTGATCGGACGCGAAGCGTCGT
>JANQRQ010000021.1 GCA_028284485.1 Planctomycetaceae bacterium
AATTCCCGATCACTTAACCGGCCCGTTTCCGAACCGGGGCAATCCCCATCGCATCGCACCGCAAAACTACCGGTTCCGCATTCCCGCCAACCCCGTGCCGTTCCGGTTAACGACCCAGTTAGAGTTGGGGGACTTCGGCATTGCCGTCAACGGCATTCCGTTCGCGCCGGGAGCCGCCGAGTTCTATCATGGCAACCGCGGAGGCGGCTGGCAATACGAACCGCTTTCCGGTGCGATCAGCCTCGGGTTGGATGCTGGTTACGCCCACGTTCAACCGTTCGGCGAGTATCACTATCACGGGCTTCCTCAACCGCTGTTGAAGTCACTCAATGTCAACAAGTCATCGCATTCTCCCATCGTGGGATGGGCGGGCGACGGTTTTCCGATCTACGCGATGTATGGATACGCCGATCCGATGGATCCCAATTCCGGCATCAAACCGCTCACATCCAGCTACCGCCTACGATCGGGCAATCGACCGAACGGGCGTGATCAGCCCGGCGGACGATACGACGGCACATTCGTGGCCGACTACGAATACGCCGCCGGTCACGGCGAACTCGACGAATGCAACGGCCGCCTCACAATCACACCCGACTTGCCGGAGGGGACGTACGCGTATTTTCTCACGGAGGCGGGGCCGGTGATCCCTCGCAGATTTCGGGGACAACCGTCTGCCGAATTCAATCGGCAAACAGGACCACCCGGAGGCCCGCGTGGCCGCCGCGGCCCACCCCCCGGCCGACGTCCCCCGCCACGGCGGTAATTTGCAATCGGTCGCAAGAGACGAACAAAAGGGGACATTCAACTTTTCCATTCCGTCGAGGCGACATGATCTGTGTACGGCTCGATGAAAAGTAGAATGTCCCCCTTTTTGATCTGGAACGATGGCTGGATTGAATCGAAACTTGCTCCGGTTTGCACCGTAGGCCCAGGACCTCTCCTGGCAATGAACCGACGTCAGGTTTGTCGAGCCCAACGAGTAGCGGCTGTCTTGGCAATAATCGACGAGACCAAGATCCATTCGCGATTGATGAAGCGCAGACCTCTTATCAGTGGTATGTCCTTTTGACTGATCGCGGCGTAGGACGCCGTTCCCTGTTCGCGTCAGTTGCGTTTTGTTGTGTGTTTGTCGCTACCCGCGAGACCGTTTCCGCTATGATACTTCGTCAACTGCGGTCGCAAATGTCATGCGGTCTCTCGATCAACTAGGGGAGAAAAAACGATGTCTCATCGTTGCAAGCTACATTTCACGTTGTCGTTGGTTTGCTGCGTCTGTATCTCCGCATCGGCGAGACAGACGGCCATCGCTCAAGATAACGACAAGCCAAACATCGAAATCTACTTGGAAGAAGGCCGGCTGGCCGATGGTGAGGCGGCAATGGCTCAGGCCATCGCCATGAATCCCGAGGATCAGCAAGCACGCTTCAGCCTGGGAGTCGTGAAATTCTTGCGAGCCGTCGAACGGCTGGCACAATCACACTATGAGTACGGTTTGCTGCAACATCAGATGCGGCAAATTCCATTCGTCCGGTTGCCGGTCCCGTCGAACCCGGATCCGCAGGAGATTTCGTACCAGGATGCACGCGAAATTCTGGATCGATTCATCAAGGATCTTGCCAAAGCCGAACGCACGTTGGCCGCAGTCGAGACTAGTGACGTAAAACTACCCCTGCACTTCGGTCGCATTCGATTGGACCTCGACGGTGACGGCAATGCCGCTGACGAGGAAAGCCTTTGGCAGATTTTCCGTCTCTTTAACGGCGCGGTACAGCAAGTTGATGGCGAAGCGTTTCAAATCACATTCGATGGTGGCGACGTCCATTGGTTAAGAGGGTACTGCCACCTGTTAATGGCACTGGGGGAAATGGCCTTCGCCTATGATTGGCAAGACCTGTTCGAGCGCACGGGGCACTTGTTTTACCCCAAAGTCGATACGCCGTTCGATTACCTGCAGGCAGAGGGTACGGGTGACCCCGGCGATTTCAACTATAGAAACTTCGTTGATGTGATCGCGTTGGTGCACCTGATCAACTTCCCGGTCGAGGATGCGAAGCGCACGCAAGCCGCACTCATGCACTTCGAATCGATGATCGATCAAAGCCGAGCCTCGTGGGCGCTGATCGTCGCCGAGACCGACGACAACCACGAATGGCTGCCCAACCCGCAGCAAACAGGTGTCATTCCTAACGTTCGCATTCGCCGCGAAATGATCGACGAATGGCATAAGTTCCTGGTCGAGATGGAGGCGATTCTACAAGGCGAGAAACTCGTCCCATTTTGGCGCGGCGCACCCGGCGGCGGCGGATTTCGCCCTCCGCCCATCAATCCGGAAGTCGGCATTAACCTGCGGAGGGTTTTTACCGAACCGACCAGATTTGATTTGGTAATGTGGATTCAAGGGAGCGCAGCGAACCCCTACCTCGAAAAGGGCGAAATGACAGACCCGGAAGTATGGCAACGCCTCACTCGAGTTTTCGGCGGTGAATTCTTCGGATTCGCAATCTGGTTCAACTGACGTCCGATTGCTCCGATAGCGAGACAAAGTCGTGCGGCTCTACTCCGCGTCCTCGGTAGCTATTGCGGGGTGAACAAAAGGGGACATTCAACTTTTCAATGCCGTCCAGCGACATGATGTGTGTACGAGTAGCAGAAAAGTAGAATGTCCCCCTTATTTGATCGCGTTGATTGAAACCAAAACCTCTTGCGCCGCGCGCCCCTAAGGCGAAGCTCTCGCGGCCACAAGTGGAGCAACCTATCATTCCGTATTTGCTTCGGCAGCCGGCTGCGAGTTTGTCGCCGGGACTCCGCGGACTTTGACAAACCCTGAAATCCCCACGATGACCGTGGCGAGAAGAATCACAATCGCCAGCCATTTCGCACGTGCTTGGCGCAAGCCTTCGAAAGCGGAAGACCTGCCGACTAACGCGGAAGCCAGAAAGAAGACAACGAGCGCCAACAGAATTTTGATGCCGATCAGCATGTGATACCGGCCGTCTCCGTCGTGCAGTGGTCGAGTCACAACCAAGTAGTTGTAAAAACCACTGATCAAAAAGAGCGCGATGCCGCCATGCACGATTCGTTTCCAAACCGCCATGACATTTTTGCGCAGTTCGTCATGGGCGTCGTCCGGAAGTTTGGAACCGGCCGGCATCAAAACGAATCGCATAAATACGCTGCCGCCGAGCACGACAATCGCCGTCCCGACATGAATCCAGCGAAACAAAACCGTTAAAAAATCAACGTCACCCATGGGTGTCTCCGGGCAAGGATCACATTTCGATAAGGGATAAAATCGTTAGTTCGATCCGCAATGCATGCCGTCGGTTCTTTGGATCAACGAACAATTAAAGCAGATTAAATACCCAATTTAGCATTAGCAGAACCGCCGTCACTACGACAAGGCGCCCCATCGGGATCGGCAACGGCCGATTTTGCAGTGCCATCGCTGACACGATTAGTTGTAGACCTGCAACGACTCCGACCAACCAACCCAAACGATGAATGGCGAACGATTCCGCCCATCGGCCGTGTACCAAATGCACAACGCTGCGTGTCAAACCACATCCTGGGCAATCAACCTGAAAGATCTGGCGAGACATGCAAACCTGGGGCAGCGCATGATCGGGTGCAAAACGAAACGCGACCGCACCATCGGGATGAATGACCAATAGCAACGCGGTGACTAGTCCCGCCAACACAAGGATGACGGCGGCCCAGTGGTTGTCGCGCGCAGCTGAATCGGGAGCCGTCCGGCCCGAATCATTTCGGGAAATCGCAGAGTCTGAAGCCAAAGGACCGTTCTCGCGGAGCCGATTTTCATGCATTGACTGCGCAAGTTTGGCGGAGGCGGGTGCGCCGTGCAAGTGGCGGCGTGCGCAAATGTCGAATTTGTGGTTCGACATCTCGCCTAGCGCGATCGATCTCGGCCGGGCAATCAGATCATCAATCGGCACATCCGAGTCGAGCAGGACGACTACTCGTCCGAGTCCGATGAGGAAGATGCTTCCTCCGGCGAGAATTCTTCCTCTTCTTTGACCGCCTGAGGTGGCTCAGCGGCATCGACCTGTGCCTCGTCGTCGTTTCCGGAATCGGGCGGTTCCCCGTATTCCGGATTGAGAGTCATCGCGTGATGCAAATCCTTGTCCGCTTCGTCAGTCATGCCCTGGTCGCGGAGCGCCAACGATCGCTGATAGTAGGCCTCGGCCACAGTCACGTCGATCCGCTTGGCCGCCTGGTAGTCGGCAATCGCATCATCGTAATTCTCTAACTTCAAATTCGCGTCACCACGCAAAGAGTGAATTTCGGCGGCCGGCTCGATTTCGGCAGCTTGGTCGGCGGCAATCGCCCGATCACAATCCTCAATCGTTTTTGTGTAATCACCTTGGTCAAACCAGTACCGGGCACGGCTCAGGTATGCCATGCTCGATTGTGCATCTGCAGCGACGGCATTGTTGTAACTCGCTTCGGCCGCTTGCTGCTCGCCACCGGCCATCAAGTGCGCTGCCCGAAGTACGTGCCCCTTCGGCTCGTTCGGCCGACGGGCGACGGTATCGTTGAGTTCGCTTAGCCGTGCTAACCAGCCGATTTTGGCGGAATCGGCATCGGCTTCGTCAAATCGCTCCAAACTGCGGAGAGCTTCGCGGCGATGCAAGTAGTATTTCGAATTGTGGGGATCGAGTGCGATCGCTGAGGTGAAATCATCCACCGCTTCGTCGAACTGCTCTTTTTCGATGCGCACGAGGCCACGATTGTTAAATGCATTCACGTAGTTCGGATTGAGCCGCACGGCCTCGTTAAAGTTGAACAAGGCCTCGGCGTAGATTTCTTTCTTGTAATAAGCGAAACCGCGATTGTTGTAGGCATCGACGTACGAATCATCGATTTCCAATGCAGCGGTAAAGCTCTTGATCGCATCGTCGAAATGCCCGCTCGATAGCAGAATCAGCCCGCGATTGTTGTGCGCCTGCATGTATTTCGGGTCGAGTTCGATCGCTTTGGTGAAATCAACAAAGGCTTGGTTGTGCATCTCGCGCGTCAGCAAGAAGAAGCCACGCATGTTGTAGTAGACGGCGTTTTCCGGATCGTGTTTGATGGCATTGCTAAAATCTGCCATCGCTAATCGATCCTGGCGAGCATCAGCCAGAATTCGTGCTCGCTCAAAATAGGCCGAGGCTTCGGTCGAGTCTGCCGCAATCACCTGCCCCAGTACCTGCAACGCAGCCTGATATTCCTTGCTTTGAATATGACCGGTGGCCCGTTCCATTAATGCCTGGGTCTGGGGATTCGGCTGTTTGTTCGTTGCTGTTTGCTGACCGGACGGTTTCGGCTCGCCGGCCGTCTCGCTGGAATCGTTTTGTCCGCAGCCAATCAAAGTGGCGACAACCACCAACAGCACGTCCTTGCGCATTCGTTCTGCTCCGGAAAGAATCCACGATCAGTTTCAATTCCCTGTGGTGCGCCCCGGCAACCGTGACACTGTCGGCTCGATAACAAACACAACCGAGTATTGAAACCAGTTCTCATCTTCGGTCCCGGCGATTCGATCCTTCCAAACCGCCGGGAAACTCGCGTGGGCTTGTATCTGTCGTGCGGAATTATGTCAATCCCGACAGGGTTTTACGCTGTTACCTCCCCACGAAAACCGCGGTTTATCACATTCCGACGAGTCCGTTTGAACCCGTCCCATTCGTCCGCAACCTCAGATCTTCCCGGTTCGTTCTAACCGAGCCGTCATGACGGCCCTATTTTCCCCGATCTGCCCTAAACCCTGTCGTTTCTCAGAGTTTCCTGGGTTCAATGTTGCCAAACCGAACAGAGCCTCAGAAAATGTCAGGCGTACAGCATCCTGTGCAAATGCAGCTACCCAGAGGTTTTGGCTTTCAAGCCAATCGAAGTCCGATTCCCGTTTCGGGATTGCCTGCATTCGAAACGTCAATTCGCAAGGTTGGAGAATCCGGTGGACCTACCCCGTAACCCGACTCGATCTGTTCGCATCGGTTCCGTCACGATTGGCGACAAGCAGCCGATCGCCGTGCAAAGTATGACGGCGACTCACACACAAAACGTCGACGCCACCGTGGGACAAATCAATGACATTCAGTCGGCCGGCGCAGACGTCATTCGAGTGGCGGTCGATAGTCGCAAAGATGCCACGGCGCTGGTGGAAATTCGTAAACAAACGAGCGCCAATCTTTCCGTCGATTTGCAAGAGAATTATCGTCTCGCCGAGGTGGTTGCGCCGCACGTCGACAAAATCCGCTACAACCCCGGCCATTTGTACCACCACGAACGGGATAAGCCTTGGCGCGACAAGGTCAAATTCATCGCCGACGTCGCCGCAAAGCACGACTGCGCCATTCGCGTCGGCGTTAACTGTGGCTCGGTCGATCCGGCGATGCTCGAAAAGTTTGCCGAAGATGACTCGATTTCCCCCATGCTCGAAAGCGCCTTCGATCATTGCGAGCTTCTCGATTCGATCGGCTTCGATCAGTACTGCGTTTCGTTGAAAGATTCCGAACCGCAAAAAGTGATTGAAGTCAATCAGCGGTTCGCCGAGCAGCGTCCCGATGTCCCGCTGCATTTGGGAGTGACGGAAGCGGGCATGCCGCCCGACGGTATCATCAAAACGCGCATCGCATTCGAGCAACTTATTAGTCGCGGTATCGGCGATACGATTCGTGTTTCGTTAACCGTACCCAACGACCGCAAAGGAGAAGAGATCGAAGCGGGGCGGCAAATCCTAGAGGATATTGCCGCCGGCCGAGTACGCAGCGTGGTTGATTTTGGACTGAACACGCTGAATATCATCAGTTGCCCCAGCTGCTCGCGGGTCGAAAACGAAGCGTTCGTCGAATTGGCGCATGACGTCAAGACGATGACCGAATACGCCAAGGACCACGCGATTACGATCGCGGTAATGGGCTGTCGAGTGAATGGCCCCGGCGAAACCGACGATGCTGATTTGGGGCTGTGGTGCGCACCGAACTTCGTCAATCTGAAGCGCGGCAGCGAAAGCCTGGGCGCGTACCCCTACGACCAGATCCTCGACAAGCTGAAGCAAGAACTTGATGCGCTCATCGCCGAGCAGGCATCGTCGGTCGGAACGTAACCAAGTACTTTCGCTGAAAAAATGTGTCAATCGGCGACGATGCGTCACGCGCCCGATTCAAAACGGCAGCGGTTGCCCCAAACCTTGCTGCTTGGCCAGCTCGTAAATCTTAGCTGCGAGCGCCACGTCCTCGATGGCCAACCCGACCGACTTAAACAAGGTTGTGTTCTCTGGCGTAGCGCGGCCCGTTTGACGTTCGGTTACCACGTCGCTCAATTCGTACATCAGTCGCCAATCGGTGGCCCCTTCCTCGAGCGCTTCGCGAAAGTCGCCCGCTTCCTGACGACATTGCTCGATGCTGTCGCAGACAATGATGTCCGCCCGTTTTACGGTTGTCTCGTCGATTTCGGCTTTGTTCCAGAAATTGGCACCCACGACGTTGAGATGAGTTCCCTCATCCAAGACCCTGCCGTCAAATAACGGCACACGACTCGATGTCGCACAAATGACAATATCTTTCTCGGCAGCCGCCTCTTCGGGGCTATGTATCGGAACAACTTCTGTTGCACAGTACTCTGTCATTTCCTCGGCGAACTTTGTTCGGCGTTCATCATTGCGGCAATAAACTTCAACCCGATCGATTCGACGGACACTACACACCGCCTTGAGTTGCGTGCGTGCCTGCCTTCCGGCACCGAAGAGTCCGACGCC
>JANQRQ010000072.1 GCA_028284485.1 Planctomycetaceae bacterium
CATAAGAATCGGAGGCGGCGGAGCGTTTCATTTCGGGTAGGAATTCAAAGTTGGGTTGTTCGTAGTCAACCTCGATGGCCGCCGCCAAGCCAGCGACGATCAGCAACAATATGAACAGCACGAAGTTCGTTCGATTGAGAATCACCGATCGTTCCCTCCTTCGACGACGCACTCCTCCGTTTCGACGACATTGAATTGGCGCAACAATTGGTTGACGTTGCTGAAATCAAAGGCGGCATCGGCCTCGTCGATCAACAATACGAACTGGTCATCCGTTGTCTTGGGACCTGCCAAATTCGGCTCCTTACCGGGGAACAGGCGACAAACAGCGAATAACGCGAACACCGATCCCAAGCCAGCCAACAAGACTGCAGATTCGAACGCAACAGGAACATCGGAAGGAAGGGAATTCCATGGCTTTCCCCCGACGTCGATTGGCCATGCAACCGATGCCGTCCAATGTTCAAACCACAACATTCCCAATGCGCCGGTCATTCCGCAGATAAAACAGACCCACGTCAGCCGAGACGGCTTCAGTCCCATTTCTCGATCGATTCCGTGAACGGCGTAAGGTGTGAACGCATCGACAATGTGTAGACCCTGAGTGCGAACGGCACGGATCGCTCCGATCAAGTCGTCTTCATGGGCAAAGGTTGCGCGAAGCAATCGATAAGTCATGCGGCTTGCTCCTCTGATACCGTTTGCGAAATCTTGCGCCCTTTCAAATCTGCGGCGCCTTTGACTTCGGCAATCGCAATTGCCGGTGCGATGCGGCAGAAGACGAGAAAGCAGGTAAAAAACAGACCAAAGCTGCCGACAAATGTTGCGATTTCAATCAGGCTGGGGACGTAGTGCGCCCAACTGGACGGGAGAAAATCCCGATGCAGACTGGTTACGATGATCACGAAGCGTTCGAACCACATCCCGACGTTGACGAGAATTGCGATTACAAAAACTGCGGCCAGCGATGTTCGCACGCGGCGGAACCATAGCAATTGCGGTATGACGACGTTGCAGCAGACCATCGTCCAGTAGGCCCAACTGAAAGGGCCGAGTGCCCGATTCTTGAATACGAACTGTTCGTAGGGGTTTCCGCTATACGCGGCCATGAAGAATTCTGTGCCATATGCGAATCCGACGATGCATCCCATGGAGAGCATCAATTGGCACATGCGCTCGATATGTTTGGGAGTGACATAATCCTCGAGATTCATCACTTTTCGGGCGATGATCATCAAAGTTAGGACCATGGCCAGTCCGCTGAAGATTGCCCCGGCGACAAAATACGGCGGGAAAATCGTCGTGTGCCAACCTGGAATCACCGAAGTAGCGAAGTCCATGCTGACAATCGTATGGACTGAGAACACAAGTGGAGTCGCCAACCCGGCGAGTAGCATGTAAACGGTTTCGTACCGATGCCAAGTTCGGGCCGAGCCGTCCCATCCGAGCGACAGGATCGAGAATATTCGTTTGCGTGGTCCGGGTCTTGTCCGATCCCGAATCGTTGCCAGATCGGGAACTAAGCCGACGTACCAGAATACCGCTGAGATAATCAGATACGTGGAAATTGCGAATACGTCCCACAGCAACGGCGATTTGAAATTCAACCAAAGCGAGCCGCGCGTGTTCGGATACGGCACCATCCAATACGCCAGCCAGGTCCGTCCCATATGGATCAAAGGAAAGATTCCCGCGCACATGACGGCGAATAAGGTCATGGCTTCGGCAGACCGATTGACGGCTGTACGCCATTTCTGGCGGAAAAGAAATAGGACAGCGGAAATCAATGTGCCGGCATGACCAATACCGACCCAAAACACGAAATTCGTGATATCGAATCCCCAACCGACGGTTTTGTTCAATCCCCAAGTTCCGATACCAGTCGCAATCTGGTACCAGACGGCGGCGATTCCCACGAGGAGTGCCGTTGCGGAAATCGAGAAGGCCACCCACCACAGTCCCGTAGGTTTGCGCTCCATCGGTGCGCAAATATCGTTTGTGACATCAGCGAGGCTCTTTTCCCCGGTGATGAGCGCCGGGCGAAGCGAGGCGGTCGAATCAGACATGTTCGTCCCCCTCTATTTCGCCGTCGTTGTTTCTGACGAGTCGCTGATAAGATACAGATGGCCGAAAGTTGAATTCCTCCAACAACCCGTACCGCCGCGGATTTTTCAGTGCCGTCGAAATCGCACTTTTCGAGTCGTTCATATCGCCGAATACAATCGCCTGTGCGGGACACGATTGCTGGCAGGCTGTCTGAATTTGTCCATCGGCGAGTGGTTCATTGCGAGATTTGGCTTCAATTTTGCCTTCATTGATGCGCTGCACACACATCGAGCATTTTTCCATGACGCCTCGTGAGCGAACCGTTACATCCGGATTGAGCGCCAAGTTCTGCAATGTGTCGTCGCGGGGGTATTCGAACCAGTTGAATCGGCGCACTTTGTACGGGCAATTATTGGCACAATAGCGCGTGCCAACACAGCGGTTGTAAACCTGCTCGTTGAGGCCTTCTTCGTTATGTACGGTAGCCAGGACCGGGCAAACAGTTTCGCACGGGGCATTGTCGCAGTGCTGACACATCATGGGTTGATGGGCAACCTCAACTTCGCCGCCATCGCCTGAGTAATAGCGATCGATGCGGATCCAATGCATTTCCCGTTGGCGCCTGACTTCATCCTGGCCGACGACCGGCACATTGTTCTCCGATTGGCAGGCAATCAAACAGGCTGAGCATCCTGTGCACGCATTGAGATCGATGGCCATCCCCCACCGGTGACCTGCCTTGGGGTGATCTTCAGGCCATAGCTGAACATCCGAGTGATGATGTACTTCCGGCGTACCGGCAGATGAGTCTTGGGAGAACGCGGCCAGAGAGGTTTCCTGAATCGATTCGCGAACCTCAGCCCCGTGGGGCGCGACGCTCGGAGGTACGTTGGACGAGTGGTGTTCCTGAGTTGTGGCAAGTTCCCTATGTCCTTGTACTTTTTCAAGCGTGACGTCCGCCCGGTTGTAACGCAGCGAATCTTCCGTTGTTTCAATGAAGCCAGCGGCATTCTTTCCGACCAGTTCGCCTTCCGCGACCGTCGGAATTGCTTCCAGCCAGTCGGGGCCGACGTTGGCAAAGCGGTCCGTTCCTTTAACGCCGTACGCCAATGCGATCGCCAGGACTTTGTCGTGTTGCCCCGCCTGAAGGAGCGCTGGAAGTTCTAGTTGGTAGTCCCCGGATGCTGTGGCCACCCGCACCATATCGCCATTAGTCACTCCGAGTGCTTCAGCAGTCGCGGGGGAGATGCAAACATAGTTATCCCATGTCACTTTCGTAATGGGGTCGGGTAATTCCTGCAGCCAAGGGTTATGGGCATGTCGGCTGTCGGTGAGACCGATCTTGTGATAAAGGGTCAGGCAGAAGTCACCTCGGGCAGATTCCGACAGCGGTTGAATGGCATCGAAACGGAATTCTTCGATTGCTCGTGGATTCGATTTCACCGTTACAATGCCGTCGTGTAGTGTTTGATCCCAGAACTGTGGAAACGATGCTCCGTTTGAACGCGGGAATATGCTCTGTTGCCAGTGCGACCGCAGAATTTCGTAGCTCGAGTCGTTTCGGCCTGACCAACGTGCCAGGCTTTCCAGGATCGAACGCGTTCCGCCGAGTGGTTGCAACATTGGCTGAGTCAAACTCACGACGCCGTCGATTGGTTCAGAATCGATCCATGATTCCAGCGCGTGATGATCGGGGCAAACAAAATTGGCGAGCGATCCAAAGTCGTTGTTCCGGTCTGCAAAGCTGACGACGAGATCGACTCCGCGAATCGCTTCGGCCAATTCGTCGTGAAGTGGTAGATTGTGGGTGAGGTCCGAACCTGCGACAAACATCGCTGCCACTTTGCCGGCCTGCAGTTCTTCGATTAGTTCCAGCAAGTCACGGTCGTTGCCTTGTCGCTGCCGGCTCGGCCGCTCGATATCAATCGTCTTTCCATAATTGCCCAGAAGTTGATTGATGGCGTTAACGACACACTGAACGGCCACGTCTTGGCAGTCGGATACAACAAGGCTTTCACCTCGTGCATTCCAGAGCCGATCGGCCAAAGCCGGAATGTCGACATCCGGCGAGCCCTGCCCAGATTCGGAATCGATTGGTGGTTGATCGGCTGTACTCGCCAACTCGTTGTACAAGAGTGTTAGCAGGCTGCCGTAATCATCGGGCGAAATGCGGTACCGTTTGTCAGCGTTGCTGCCGGTCAACGACATTCGGCCTTCAAGTTGGATGTGATGCGACATTTCCGGGTGACTGGCCGTGGGGATGCGATGTGTCCGCCAGGCAGCAGTGAATTCGACCGGAGAGATCCATGTTCCTAAGAAATCAGCGCCGAATGAGACGATGACTTTGGCTTGTTCAAACTTGTAGTGCGGTAGGACCCGAATCCCATGGGTTTGCCGGTGCGCATCGAGGATTGCCGACGAGCTTAACGCGTCAAACATGACGTGACGGCTGTCTGGAAATCGCTGTAAAAAACCATCGATCGATGCTTGAAGCGTCGGGCTGGTAATTGTTGAGGTCACGAACCGTACGGCGCCACCCGTGTCGGCAATTTCTTCCAACGACTTCGCGATGGCGCTGTCGACTTCGTCCCAGTTTGACTCTTCGCCATTCATCAACGGGTGCGTGAGCCGATGACTGTCGTACAGTTCGAGTGGCGACGCTTGCCCAACGGCACATAGTCCGCCGCGCGACACCGGATGTTCGGGGAGCCCTTCCATCTTCAAGGGGCGGCCATCGCGTACTGTCGCCAGGATTCCGCAGTTTGCGGGGCAACCAGCGCATGTGGTCGCGTAGGACATGTTGCGACCAGGAACAACACCTTCGGGCTGATTTGTGAATGGCAAAGCCGTTTCGCTTGGTGCGCGACCGCAGCCGGAAAACGCAGCGAGTGAGAACGTAAATCCAGCCGCCTCGAGAAACCGGCGACGGCTGATCGAGAACGACTCACCTCCTTGCGGACTTACGTTCTCATCCGAGGAGGATCCCTCCTTCTCGGCAAGACTTGTCCAGTATTTCTTCTGTGATTCGTTGCTCATGTTAATCGGTTCAGTAGTGGCACACCGTACAATCGATTGAAGCTTGGACCGCTTGGCCGTTAATTCCGTTCTCAGTCGATTCGCGGTGGCAATTCACGCACCAGCCCATCGAGAGAGTTTCAAATTGACGCATGCGCTCCATCGACTCGACAGGGCCGTGACACCTTTGACACGTGACGCCGGCCGCCACATGAGCGCGATGGTCGAAATAGACGTAATCGGGCAGGTTATGCACACGGACCCAGGGAATCGAAGAATCGACAGAGCTTGGAACGGGCTCGGTTGGCGATTCGATTCCCAGAGACGAATACAGTTTTTCGAGTTCCGTCGAAGGGTTTTTGAGTTCCCCCAATTGGCGCTGGAGGTCGTCCAATGATGTCGCTTCATCACCATCGTCGGATTGAGCGTTCGCCCTTTCCCTAAGTTGTTTGATCTGATCTTCGATACGTAACTTTTCCGACATCACGTCGAATGATGCTGTCACGAAGCGATGACATTTCATGCAAACATCGGTTGATGGAATGCCTGCGTGGCGGCTGTGCTCTGCAGCCGAATGGCAAAAGAGACAGTCGATTTGCAACTCGCCGGCGTGAAGGCGATGCGAGTATTCGATCGGTTGTTTCGGAGCATACCCCTGCTGGTTGTCGGGGAGTCGCCAGCCACTCATGCCGGACGCCAGCACGAACAGACTGAAGAACAGTCCAACCAGCAAGATCAGTCTGAGCACAACGTGGTACATAAACGGTCTCGAATTGATGAGCTTTCTAACACTCGATTTCCGCATTCTTGCGGGCGTAAAACCACCAATTGACTGCCAAACAACTTGCGTAGTAACCGGCAAACCCATACAAGGCGTACTCAGGTGTGCCGGCTTCGATCTGTGTCGCGAAGATCTTGGGAATCAGGTACGCGCCATATGCTGCGATCGCCGACGTCCACCCCAAAACCGGCCCCGCCTGTTCCTTCGAAAAGATGATGGGGATCATTCGAAACGTCGATCCGTTTCCGATGCCTGTCGTGGCGAACAACACCACAAAGGTCACGAGGAACGGAATGAAATAGTCTTCGGGGGTATCGGTCGCTCCGGCGCGGGAAACGAAGTATCCCGCCAGGATTGTGGAGAAGACCATAATCCAGGTATCCCACTGTGTGACCCGCGCACCTCCCAGCTTGTCGGACAGCCATCCACCGACCGGGCGAATAAAAGCGCCAACCGCGGCGCCGATCCAGATGTAGTACGATGTGACCAATCCATTCGTCGGCGTCACAAACACGTCGTCGATCAGTTTGGGAAACGCATTGGCATATCCGATAAACGAGCCGAACGTCATCACGTATAGCCAAGTCATGACCCAATTGTGTTTATTCTTGAAGATCGCGAATTGCTTGTTGAGTGGTTCTTGAATGGTGTGCGGCGTTAAGAATCGCATTCCGAGCAATGTCGCTGCGACGGTCGCGGCCAATACGAGAAATATCCGTACCAGTTCCGGAACAGGCAATTGAACAAAAATTAGCAGTGCCACTCCGACCGCCGAACCGATAAATCCAATCAGCTGAAGCCACAAGTACTTCCCGATCGCGGCCGGGGTCGAACCACATTTGTGTTGTGGTAAGTTGTTCATCAGAATCCAGGCCAGGACGGCGAGGACCGTCATGATTGGGACCCAAACCAAAGCCGCGTTTTGAATCCAAGTTTTTTGTGATTCGCCATCGGCGACAAATTCCTGGGGGTCGCCCCCCAAGCCTCCGAACATTCCAAAGGTGATGGCCCAGGGAATCAAGAATTGCATCACGCTGACGCCCGCATTTCCCAAACCTGCATTGAGTCCGAGCGCCAGACCCTGCATACGTTTTGGGAAGAAGAACGAGATGTTCGACATGCTGGATGCAAATGCGCCGCCACCGACACCGGAAAGTGCCGCCAGAACGATGTACACCGAAAACGGCGTGTTGGGATCCTGTAGCGCAATTCCGGTTGCCAGCGCGGGGATGATCAACAGGACCGTCGTCATGAACTTGACGTTGCGCCCACCGCAAATCGCAATCATGAACGAATTCGGGATTCGCAATGTTGCCCCAGCCAATCCGGCGACGGCTGGAAGCGTGAACAACAACGCCCGGTAGCCGGCTTCGTCGTACGGTTGGCCGTCGTTCCGGAAGGTGAAGTTAAATAACTCTGCATTGGCAAAGTGCAGCCGCTGCATGACCTTGATGATCATTCCCCAATACAGCCACACGGAGAATCCGCACAAGAGGTTGGGAATGGAGATCCACAAATTGCGGTTCGCAATCCGTTGACCTTCGGTTGCCCAGAAGGCCTCGTCTTCGACATCCCAGTATTCTGGCGTGCGAGCCATGACTCAGTTCGATTCGATGTCTGTTGTTATTGGTTAATCGTCAGTTCCACCTGAGACGATTCAATTTGTCGCGACAGCACCGGGGCCTCAGCCTTCAACATTCTTTGAATGACCAAGTGCATCCAAATCAGGCAAACCGCCACCAGCACGGCGAAGAACATCCAGCAGGAAGTCCACAATCCGGTAGCGTTCAGTAGGTATCCAAAAATGACCGGGCACACAAATCCCCCGAGTCCTCCGAGGACTCCTACGATTCCGCCGACAACTCCAACATCGTTGGGGAAGTAGTCCGGGATATGCTTGTAGACCGCTGCTTTGCCGATTCCCATGACTGCACCCAGGATCAGGCTGAGCGCAGTGAAGATCCAGATGTTGGCCTGGAAGAAGATCTGTGTGACGCCTCGAGCGAGCAGTTCTTTATTCGCAACTGTTTGACCGGTTTCGACCACGGGTTCCTGCCAGGACATCGATCGAGGCAAGACGAGCACGCCCGTGCTGCGCTCGTCTTCGCTGACGAGATCACCGACCTTCTGATTCACCTCATAAGCTCGCTGGTCACCGGTCGCAGTTTCGACAACGATTTGGTTGTCAGTCACGGCGGTGACCGTACCGGGAGCCTTCGCCATAATGCCGCTGCCCGGAGACCGAATGTCCATTTGTGGGACAATCAGCAGGATGCAGCAAACAAGCGACGAGCCGAGCACCCAGTACATAACTGTTCGGGCGCCGAACTTGTCCGACAGCCAACCGCCAAACGCTCGGATGACGCCCGATGGAAGGCTGTTGCATGTTGCCAGCATGCCTGCCAGAACGACCGTTGTCGAATAGGCATTGACGTAGTACGGGACAAGCCATTGTGCGAGCGCCACAAAGCCGCCGAAGACAAAGAAATAATACAGGCCGAATCGCCAAACGCGGACATGATGAAGCGGTTCGAGACGCTGCGACATCGTTTTTGTCGCGCTGCCGGCAGGAAGTCGCGTTGTTGTCGTGAATAGGAAAACAACGCCGGTCGCGGCGAGCATGGCGGCGTAGATCTTCGGAAGATAACGCCAACCCTCGATGTTTTGCCCGTTTTCGGTTAGCCAATTCAGCACGGTTGGCGCGCCGAAACTCGTGAGGGCTGCACCGGCATTCCCGGCGCCAAAGATTCCCAAGGCCGTTCCCTGCAAATGTTTTGGAAACCAAATGGACGTATAAGCGATCCCGACAGCGAAGCTCGTTCCGCAAAATCCAAAACCCAGCCCGGCCGCAAAGAACTGCCAGTAGCCGTCGCAATAACCCGTCACATACATAGGAAGTGCACAGAACAAGAGCAACACGCCGAAAACGATGCGACCGCCCCATTTGTCGGTCGCGATTCCTAGTGGCAACCGAAAGATCGCGCCTGTGAGCACGGGAATTCCAATCAGCCAGCCCATTTCCTTGGGCCCCCAGTCGTACACACCATTGTTGACCAAAAAAGTGATCAACACCCCGTACATCATCCACGCGGCGAAGCAAATCGTGAACGCGAACGTATTCACCGCCAGAATCCACCAAGCTCGGCGACGATCCTCCGGGGTAAGGTCCTGATTCATCGTTTCAGCGCTCATGGCAATGCTCGATTTGCATTACTTACGACCGTACCAACGGACGACCTGCGGCTTGCGCCACAGGTAAGGGTTGGGAATGACCAATAAGTGCACCAGCCGTGTGAACGGGAAAAATCCAATCGTCAAAAAGGCCAACACGATGTGTGCCTTCACCAAGTGTGGCATGGCAGCGACATAACTGATTTCGGGGTTCAGCTTGAAAATCGACCACAGATACGGAGTCAGGTTCGACGCAAACCAGGACGATCCCCATGGGTGAAACAGCGCAATGGCGACACCACTGATGGTCTGCAGAAGGAGCATTGCGAACAGGATCCAGTCGGTCGGAGTCGTCACTCGGCGGATCTTCGTCGTGGTGACGCGGCGGACAACAATGCCGGCCAAGCCGATCAAGGTCAGCAGTCCGCACGCGAGCGCAGAGACTTCAAGGATGTACAGCCGCAACGGATGGCTGTTCCAGACGAGAATGCTTCGGGGAATGAAGAATGCGATGAGATGCCCGACTGTGACCGCAAGAATTCCGTAGTGGAAAGGCACGACGGCCCAAAAATGATGTTTGTTCTCCAGGAATTGGCTCGACAAGCTCGAATACGAAAACGACTGCATCCGATACCGATGGATCGTCATCAACAAGAAGGTAAACAGGCAAACGTATGGCAATGCCACAAATAGGAATGTATCGAGAATATGCCCGGTCATGGTTGAGGCTCCTGCACGCCGTGCGGAAACGCGATGTGGAGTTTCACAAACTCGCCTACAACTTCCGGTTCGCGGACCGGCTCACCACAACCGGCCATCACATCGGCGACCGGGTAGGCATGTAAGGGGTCGATGCCCGAAGTAAAGCCGAATGAATCCGTGGTATTCGAGTCCGGATGTTCGCGATCCGACGGCTTCCAGTCGCATAAGTGTTTGAGAACGGCATCGAGACAGGCGACGACATACCGGTAAGGCGTTTCTTGTGTTGCCAAGGCCTGACGCATTTTGTCGACGGCAGGGATCACGCAGGCGTTTGCGAACCGTTTTGCTTCCACCGTCGGCATGGCTCCGATCACCGCCAGAACATGCGTCATGTGATCCGGCAATTCTGCCGATTCGGTGAGTCCGTATTTCCTCAATTCTTCGCGCATGCGAACGAGGAACATTCCGCGCGCGTACTCTTCGCCGAACAAATGCCAACCGACTTCCAGAGCACAGGCAGGATTCACGTCGAAAGTTGTTGTGAACGCTTCTTCGACTTCCCACAGTTCGTGTTGATCGAGGTACTTTCCGAATGCCGACAAATTCTCAGCCGCCTCAGGTAGAGTGGTCTGCAGAATGACGTACAGCAACTCGGCCGATTCGACGGTTTGTTCGTCGGGATAACTGAGTAACTGAGAAATCGCTCGAAAGGTTTTTTGTTCGGTCATCACAATCCCCTCCTGGGGCCGCCAACAAACCCGAACCCCGCTTCTTCGCGATGTTCGTGCGGTTCTTTCATCATTTCGATCGCTTGTTCGCGATGCATCGGGGGAATGACAAAGCGGTCTTCGAACGTACAAAGCGAGGTCAATTTGTAGATCTCATCTGCTTCTTCCCGGGTACAATCTGCTTCACGTAGCATGCGATCGGCGGTCTCGCGATCGATGTCTCCCACGGTTTCGGCACGACGGTGCCAGCGAACGGCTTTCTGCTTGGCAAGGGCGTATCGCACGACGCCCTCGTGTCCGGCTCCAAATAAATTGGCAAGGAACTTCATAGGCACGCGGGAATCGTCGATGTCGTGAAACAGGTTTTCACTGTTGTGCGTTATCGTGTCTTCCGGCTTGCTTGCCTGTACGGGCGACATCGGTGGGACGTAAAACAGCATGGGTAAGGTGCGATACTCGATGTGAGGCGGCAATGCGATCTTCCAATCCATCACAAAGCGATACACCGGCGAATCTTGTGCAGATTCGATAACGCCATCGGGAATTCCGTTACGTTTGGCTTCGGCGATGACTGCCGGGTCATGCGGGTCGAGAATCATGGACCGCTGCCCTTCGACCAGTTCGTCGTCCGGCAGTTTGGCGATTTCTTCCAGTTTCTCTGCGTCGTACAGCAGGACGCCCAGGTAGCGAATGCGACCGACACACGAATGAAAGCAAGCCGGGGCTTGTCCAGTCTCCAGCCGTGGAAAGCAAAGGATGCATTTCTCGCTTTTACCGGTGAACCAATTGAAATAGGTCTTCTTATAGGGGCAGGCTGCCACACAGGATCGCCAAGCTCGGCATTTTTGTTGATCGATCAGGACGATGCCGTCTTCGCCGCGCTTGTAGAGCGCCCCCGACGGGCACGAGGCGACACAACAGGGATTTAAGCAGTGGTTGCAGATCCGAGGGAGGTAAAAGAACACCAAGCGCTCGACCGAGCTGAGTTGTAAACGCTGCTGCTCCGTCAATCCCTCGAGGTTCGGATCGTTTTCGGCATAGATGGGCGAGCCGCCCAAATCGTCGTCCCAGTTCGGGCCTGCTTGAACGTCGATCTTTTCGCCGTCGATCATTGAGATCGGTTCGGCCGTTGGCTGATCGGGGCCCTCTGGTGCGTTGAATAAGTTCTGGTAGTCGTACGTCCAAGGCTCGTAATAGTCGTCTAGGCTGGGCATATGAGGGTTATGGAAGATATTCGGAACGATCTTTGTTTTGCTTGTCGAGCGAATATCAAGCTTGCCGTTACCGTTCGATTTCCAGCCCCCTTGGTACTTGTCCTGGTCTTCCCACTTCGTTGGATATCCTGTCCCGGGCTTTGTTTCGACATTGTTCCACCACATGTATTCCGCACCTTTTCGGTCGGTCCACACGTTTTTGCACGCCACGCTGCAGGTATGACAGCCGATACATTTATCGAGGTGAAACACCATCGAAACTTGCGATCGAACTTGCATGGGCTTTCTCCTCAACTGCATTCAATTCGTGACGTTGCCATGTTGAATAAGCCTCTCGTTGCAAATGTCCCCGGTTAATACACCGGTTCGCCGGGCAGTTTCCGGACAAGCAAATGCGTATCCCGGTTGCAGCCCACCGGCCCCCAGTAATTGAAGTGGTACGTGAATTGGCCGTATCCACCGGCCATGAAATTCGGCTTCAGTCGCGTACGTGTCAGGCTGTTATGTCCGCCGGCTCGTCGTTTATTTCGCAGCGGCGAGAGCGGAATTCCGTGGGTACGCTCCGGAGAGTGGTACTGCATGCAAATCCCCGGGGGGATTCGCGCACTGACGACGGCCCGTGTCACCACGACGCCGTGATCGTTGAAAACCTCGATCCAGTCGTTATCGACGATTCCAAACTGTTCGGCGTCTTTGTCGTTCATCCATAGCGGGTAGATGCCACGTGACAGCGTCGTCATGCGCTGGTTATCGCCATAGGTGGAATGAATATGCCATTTGCCGTGCGGTGTCAGGTAATTCAACATCACCGCCGGACCGGTTTGGTCGCTTTGCTCGCTAAATTGCAAATCGGAGTATTCTGTGGGCAACGGCTTCGGCTTGTAAGTCGGCAGATGCTCGCCGAAATCGATATATATCGGATGGTCCAGGTAGAACGACTGGCGACCGGTCAATGTCCGCCAAGGAACCATCGATTCCACGTTGTAGGTGAACGGTGCGTACGACCGGCCATCTTCAATCAGACCGGACCACATCGGGCTATTGATAAAACGCCGCGGCTGACTTTGAATGTCTCGATACGACGTTCGAAATCCCCGGTTTTTCTCCGCAAGTTGCGTCAGCGACAAACCGGTTTTTTCTTCCATTCTTTTGTAAGACCGGTAAGCGAATTCGCCGTTCGTGACGGTCGCGAAGTGCAGGATGATATTGCACGCATCCTCATCACGCGCGAGTGAAGGATATGTGTTGCCGTCCCATGTTTCGGTCCGATGCGTTTTGATGTACTCGTCGTATTCGTCTTCGATGGGGTAACTTGTTCCGTGTGCTCCAAGTCCGTTGCGGACCATCGGCCCGTAGGATGTAAACTGGTTGTAGACATTCTTGTAGTCACGTTTGACGACTTTGAATGCGGGCATGGTCTTGCCGGGAATTGCATCGATTTCTCCGTCGATCCACTGCCGCATGTCGGGCTGCGCGATTTCTGCCGGCGTATCGTGTGCCAACGGAGCGGCGATCACATCTTCGACCGGTTCCGGGAAATGTGGTGCGGCGTATTCGGAAAACTTCTTCGCAACTTCCTTGAAGATCGCCCAGTCGCTTTTCGACTCCCAACAGGGAGGGACGGCCGGCGAAAGCGGATGAATAAAACTGTGCATGTCGGTCGAATTCAAATCCGCCTTTTCGTACCACGTGGCAGCCGGCAAGACGATGTCTGAATACAGAGCAGACGTATCCATTCGGAAGTTGAGATCGACGACCAGGTCCATCTTTCCTTGGGGCGCATGCTCGTGCCATGCGACCTCTTTCACGGATTCTTTCGCAAGATCTTTTCCGACCGCGTTGTCATGCGTTCCCAGGTAGTGGCGCAGAAAGTACTCATGCCCTTTGGCGCTGGCCATCAATGCATTTCCGCGCCAAATGAACCAGACTCGGGGCCAATTCTCTTCCGCGTCGGGATCTTCGACCGAGAATTGCATTTCCTTGTTCTTCAGCCGTTTCGCAACCCACGAGGCGATGTCGTCGGGTGTTTCGGCACCTGCTTCCCGTGCTTGTTGTGCGACTTCGATCGGGTTTTCGGGGAACTGCGGGTAGAACGGCAGCCATCCCTGTCGGACCGCGCGAACTTGCATGTCCATCGTATGGCCGCGAGCCGTGCTGGTTTCCGCCGAATGTTTCGGCACGGTGTGGTAGTCGGTGAAATCTTTCTCGTAACGCCATTGGTCTGTGTGCACGTAGTGCCAACTCGGCGTATTCTGGACACGTGACGGTGGGAACCAGTCTTTGGCCAGCGCGATTGACGACCACGACTCCATCGGCGCGAGCTTTTCTTGGCCGACGTAGTGTGCCAAGCCGCCACCATTGACGCCGACGCAACCGCAGAACATCAATGCGTGAATGCCGGCCCGGTACATCAGGTTCGCGTGGTACCAGTGATTAATACCGGCACCGATCAGAATGGTACATTTGCCGCCGGTATGCTCGGCCGTTGTGCCCCACTCTCGAGCAAACCGAATGAGTACATCTCGATCGATGCCGGTATATCTCTCGCTCCATGCTGGAGTGAATGGTGCATTCTCGTCGTTGTAGTCAGCGGGATAATCTCCAGGCAGCCCGCGGTTAACACCGTATTGTGCCATCAGCAGGTCATAAACGGTTGTGACCTGGATTTGCTGCCCATCTTGAGTTGTGATGGTTCGGACAGGTACGCCGCGATTCGTTGTCGTTCCCCCACCGAAGTCGTCCAATTCGACTTCGACGACGGTGTCGTGCCGATCCAGAAAGCTAAGCTCGGGTTGGATCTCGCTGCCATCCTTGCCGTCTTTGGGAAGCAGGTTCCATTTGCCTTGTTCCTTTCCCCACCGAAAACCAGAACTACCCATCGGCATTTTGGGTTCGTTGGAAGATTCGTCCCACATCAGAAACTTCCATTCCCCATGTTCCTCGTCGGTGTACTTTTGCAGGCGATTCGCTCTCAGCAATTGCCCCGGTCGCGTCACTCCGTTTTCGTCGCTTGTGATCTCAACCAGGTATGGCGAGTCGGTGTACTTCTTGCCGTAATCGAGGAAGTACTTGCATTTATTCTGGTGGTGAAACTCGGTCAGCAGCACGTGGTTGACCGCCATCCACCACGCGCCATCCTGTCCGGAATTAACGGCGACCCACTCATCGGCATATTTCGCCACCATGTTGAAGTCCGGAGAAAACACCCATAGCTTTGTACCGTTGTGCCGCCCTTCTGAAAGAAAGTGACAATCCGGCGTGCGCGTCATTCCAATATTGGCTCCCATCGAGACCAACATTTTGGCGTGGTACCAATCGGCGCTTTCCGCGACATCGGTCTGTTCGCCCCAGGTTTCCGGCGAAGCGGGTGGAAGATCGCAGTACCAGTCGTAAAACGACAGCGATATTCCGCCGATTAACTGCATCAGGCGTGCGCCGGATGCGTAGCTGATCATCGACATCGCGGGAATTGGGGAGAACCCTGCGATGCGGTCGGGGCCATGCGTCTTGATTGTTTGCACCATCGAGGCGGCGATAATCTCGAGCGCCGTATCCCAATCGGTCCGGCGTAACCCCCCTTTCCCACGGGCTCGTTGCCAGCGTTGGCGCGATTCGGGGTCTTCGACAAGACTTTTCCACGCGTCAACGGGATCGGCATGGTCCGCTCGGGCCTTTCTCCAGAGATCAAGCAACGCACCTCGGATATACGGGTACTTCACCCGCAAAGGGCTATAAAGGTACCAGCTGTAGGAGATACCCCGTTGGCATCCGCGAGGTTCGTAAGGAGGAATGCCTGCTTCCAATGACGGGTAATCGAGACCTTGCATTTCCCAAGTGACGATTCCGTCTTTGACATGGATGTTCCAAGTGCATCCCCCGGTGCAGTTCACGCCGTGAGTACTGCGGACCACGCGGTCGTGTTGCCACCGATTACGATAGAACTCTTCCCACTGCCGCCCTTTGGGATTGATTTCGTCTCGAATCCAGGCAATGGCGTCGAGCATATTCATGAGTCACCTCGCGGTGGGCTTTGATCGGAGACTCCTAATAGCTCCGATCGAGACGGTGGCTGTTGCTGTTCGGCGTGAGCCTCTTCCGTGCGATGCTGCTTTGCGTTGACAGTTTCGACCAGCGGACTTCGAACGCCAGAAAAACGCCCCTTCCAAATCGCATCGAATGCGAAGATGATTGCAGCTGCAATGGCCAGCCCTAAGAGTAGGAACGTAATCCTACTGACCGAGGCATCCGATTCGCGATGTTGGGCCGACGCTGCAAAGTACGCCGTCAATGAGTGAATCTCGTCCCCCGTTAGCGGGTGATCTTTGAAAATCGGCTGCATCGTTTCTGTCGCTGGTGCCATCAACCACGCGGCCAGTGAGTTTCTGCCCTGGAGTCGTTCATAAACTAAGGTGAGGTCCGGCCCCAGCCGGCCGCCTCCCAATGCCGCAATGTCGTACATACTGTGGCAGGCAATGCACGCAGTCCCGCCGTTTTCCAAACGCCGACGTCCTACGAAGAGTTCGTGGCCGGCAAAACGGTCAGCCTCGGCGAACGGCTTGTTCGAAATCTGCATGCCCCGAAATTGCGACTCCTCAAGCTTCGACTCCTCTTCGATCAACTTGAGGATTTGTTCGGCACGATAACGCGACATTCCCGGAGCGACCGGCATCACCACACCACGAGACTCTTCGACCAGCTTCGCGGCATATGGATCACCACTGTCGACGACGGCCTTTGGGTTTTGCATGAAACGAATCAGCCACTCGGCGTCTTTTCTCTCGGAGACGTTTTTGAGGTCTGGCCCGGTCAACTTGCCTCCGCCAATGGTGTGGCAATTCATGCAGTTTTGGCGGTAATAATCCGGGGTGTCCTGAGCCCACGCCTCCGAGGGGAGCAAGGCCATCAGAACCGGGGGGAGCCAGCAGTAAATGAGCAGCCGGAGCCGTGTGCAATCCGAGAAAAGCCTAGCTGTCGGCGTCAAATACGAATGAAAAGAATCGGTTGAACGTTCTTGATCCGTCATGGTCTCGCCCGTCGACTACAAATCAGGCAGTCTCCAAATCCAAATCCAGTCGTTGTTTCCTGCGAATAGCGTAATTAAATCAGGATAAGATGGTCTTTTTGTCTTTAGTTCAGGCAAAATATCAGTTGCAAATTAGGATGTCAAGGTCCTAAAATCCGGAAATCAAAGATTTCTTACATTTTCAACGACTTCGGACCAAGCCCATGATCTCCCAGACCGTCGAGTATGCGTTGCGGGCCATCGTGACCATCGGGCAGCACAACGGGCAGCCTTGCACGGCACGCAGGATTTCCGAGATCACTAAAGTACCGGCAGCCTACCTTTCCAAATTAATGCAAGGGCTGGTCCGTGGCGGGTTGGTCAATTCTCAGCGCGGGTTGCATGGGGGATTTGTCCTCACCAAAGAACCACGCGATTTGACCATTTGGGACATTGTCGATGTTGTCGAGCCGATTAAGCGGATCGAAAAGTGTCCTCTCGACATCGAGTCCCATGGTGGAACGTTGTGCCCGCTCCATCGCCGCCTGGATACTGCTCTGGAGAAGATTGAGTCGATCTTTCGACAGACGACGGTCGCTGATTTACTTTCTCAGCCGGGCAGCGTGACACCTTTGTGCGAAGCTCAAAAGGCGATCACGCTCGACATGAGTCGTGTGCAGAGTCCGTCAGAAAACGAGTCCACGAAGAAGTAGGTTGCGCTATACCCCCACTGGTTTTTCAGACCTTGCATGTGCTGAACTCATCTCAGCAGCGAATGGGGATGATTGCCGATGAAAGGTCGAGTACTGTTTCTGTGCGTTGTTAATGAAGTGTCGATGCGCTGGAGTCATCTTCATGAAACGAATTCACGTCGTCGGTGGCAAGAACAACGGGAAGACGACTCTCGTTGTTGATTTAATCAAAGAGTTTCGTGCGCGCGGAATGCGAGTCGGAACGATTAAACATACGCATCATCACCACGAGTTGGACACTCCCGGAAAAGACTCGCACCGACATCGAGAATCGGGTGCCGATTTCGTAGGAATTTTATCACGCTCGATGAATGCGGTGTTTTGGCCGAATGAAAGCCCTTCGCCTGACAATGAGACGAAGCCGCGATCCGAGGAGAAATATGAAGCGTTTGCTGCGTTTTATACAGATTGCGATGTCGTGTTGGTCGAAGGTGATTCGAAGTCATCTGCACCCAAGATTGAAGTGTGGCGAGCGGCCTGCCAGCCGCGGCCGATTTCCAGCGAGATCTCAGGCGTGTGCGCGCTTGTCACAGACGATGCTGCTGAGACTTCGCTACCGGTTCTCTCTCGAAAGAACATCGCGTCGATTGCCGACTTTATTGTGAACTTACTGGCTGAATTGAAACCCGAATCCGACACGCGATAAAGAACGTATTGCCAAGGCGAAGATCGGTGCAGGATGGTCCGCCGGACCACGTCGATACACGTCCCAATGAGCCGATTGCACAACTGGAGTAGCCGATTCGTTTTATTTCGGCTTAACAGGTCGGCGATTGGCATCGTCGAACGCGGCCGTTCCCATCTCAAACATTCTCAAATTCGCCATTCGTGACCGTCGGTCGCCGAGTTCTGATAGAACTTCTTGCCAAGCGGAATGACCGAAGTGGAGCAATTGTGAAAACGCTCCCAGCATGAAAACATTGAGATTTCGCGAGCAACCGGCGTTGGCAACTTCGTCGCTGCCGTCGAGCCAAATGCAATCGGTATCTCCGAAAAGTTCGGAGTGGCGCGGCGCAAGATCGTCAACCGATTTTCCAATCTCAAGCCGGTTGACAAGTGCAGTCCCGCCGTCTTTCAAATAGGGCAAGTACCGCAAGGCTTCTCCGGTTTCGAATCCGAGCAGGTAGTCAATCGAATCCAGCCCTCCAATCGGAGATTCGATACGTCGCCCCATATGAACCTGACACCAAACGCTGCCAAAGCGACGGCTCAAACCACGAACTTCGCTCTTCTTGACGTCCAAATCGGAATGGAGGGCGATTCGAGCCAGTACATCTCCGGCAAGCAAGATTCCCTGTCCGCCGACGCCGGCGATCATGATCGAAACGTTCGTGTCCATCGTCGAGTCGATCATGAGAGTGAAAGCTCCACCAGGTCGGGATCGTCCGTCAATAGTCGAGGTGCGATTGCGCCTTCGGGACAAGATTGCACGCACAATCCGCAACCGACACACAGGTCATGATTGATATCTGCGACAAAGCTTCCGTTCGTTTGATACTTTTCAACAGCAATACAGCCGACGGAAAAACAGTCGCCACACCCTGTGCAGGCGGCTGCGTCGACATGTGCCTGTCGGATGGGCGCCCGTTTTTCAAGTAGGAGGCAAGGGGCGCGGCTGATCACGACGGACGGACCGGGGTAGGCAATTGCTTCGCGCAAAGTCGACTCGGTGGCATCCATATCGTAAGGATCGACAACTTCGACCCACTCGATTCCGATCGCTTCGCAGAGTTTTTCAAGATCGACCTGTTTTGTTTTGCCCCCCTGCAATCCTTCGCCATTGCCGGGATGCCCTTGCAGGCCGGTCATCGCCGTTGTCGCATTGTCCAGGATTAGCACGGTCGTCCTGCCCTGGTTATAAACCAGGTCCATCAGAGCAGGAACGCCGGAGTGCAAGAAAGTGCCGTCTCCAATGACCGCCAGGACGTTGTTTTGGTCGCCATTGGTCCGGCCGACTTTCTCCATGCCGGCTGCCATGCTGATGCTGGCCCCCATACACAAGACGGTGTCGATTCCATTCCAGGGAGAAAATGCCCCCAATGTGTAGCAGCCAATATCCCCACAAACGGTGAGATTCAGTTTGGAAATCACCGTATAAATACCCAGGTATTGGCAACCCGCGCAAATCCGCGGTGCCCGTGGGGTAATGGACGGGTCTCCGGTTTCAATGGGCTGCGGCGCTCCGGCATCGAAACTGGACCGCAACCGTTGTGGAGTCAATTCGCCGACGCGCGGAACCCAGCGTTTTCCGTCAACAGCAATACCAGCTGCGGCAATTTCACTTTCCAAAAACCCGTCAAGCTCTTCCACGACAAGGACGCGATCGACTTTGTCGGCGAAAGCGCTCATGCGTTTTTGCGGCAACGGGTACGGTTGGCCGAGTTTGAAAACCGACGCATCCGGAAATGCTTCTCGAACGTGAGAGTAGCATACCCCGGATGTAATGATCCCCAAGCTGGTATCGCGAAACTCTTCCCGGTTCAGATCGGTATCGTCGCTGTACGCGGCTAGCTCTTCCTGCCTCTTCTCGATGGCAATATGTCGACCGACGGCTTGTCGTGGAAGGAGGACGTACTTGTCGAAATCAGGAACAAACGGACCTTGATCGTTGTGCGGATGAATTTCGCTGCCGAGGCTCACCCGACATTGTGAATGGCATACTCGGGTCGTCAAACGAATGATGACCGGTGTGTCGAATCGCTCACTGAGTGCGAATGCGGCGATGACAAAATCTTTGGCTTCCTGGCTATCCGCCGGTTCCAAAAAAGGTAGTTTCGCGGCACGCGCGTAGTGGCGGCTATCCTGTTCGTTTTGTGAACTATTCGCAGAAGGGTCGTCTCCGACAACGATGACAAAACCGGCACGAATGCCCGTGTAAGATGCCGAAAACAACGGATCGGCTGCAACGTTGAGCCCAACGTGTTTCATAGCAACAATCGACCGGGCACCGGCCAATGCAGCCCCGAGCGCCGATTCCATTGCGACTTTTTCGTTGACCGACCATGTCGCATGAACATTGGCGTACGTCGACAGCGATTCGACAACCTCCGTCGATGGCGTACCTGGATAACCGGTGGCAAATCGCACACCGCTCTCGTATGCGCCACGAGCGACTGCCTGGTTTCCTGAAAGTAACAATGGGCGTTGCACGTTAGCTCCCTACGTACTCATTGAACTCTCAACGAGGGCTTCCGATGCCGTCGTTGCCTCCACTGACCGATCAATGAATGGCATCATTCCTGCCAAAACTCCGCCCGCTCCCACGTCGACGAATCTCTGGATTTCAAGATTCACCAGTTCTCGAATGGTCTGCTCCCAAAATACCGGTCGAAACAAAAAATGCCGGAAGTATGCGCGAAACTGATCGGCCTCTGCCAGAAGCATTCCGTCGAGGCAACTGACCAGCGGGATTTCCGAATCACTAATCGGCAACGTGTCGATGTAATCAGCGAATTTATCATCAATGGCAGCGATCAACGGCGAATGCATTGCTCGCGGGCTATTCAAACGCTGAGCGGTACGAGCGCCGAGTTCCCTGGCGCTCGAAAGGACTCTTTCGACTTCGCCGTCGAGACCGGCAATTACGTATTGGCCATCGGAATTGTAG
>JANQRQ010000084.1 GCA_028284485.1 Planctomycetaceae bacterium
TGTTCCTCGATGAACTGCCGGAGTTCAACCGCCGCACGCTGGAAGTGCTACGACAACCTTTGGAGGAGAACTGTGTCACCATTTCCCGAGCCGTCGGCAGCGTGACGTTTCCTGCCAACCTGATGCTGGTCGCGGCCATGAACCCCTGCCCTTGCGGATACCGAGGCGATCCTCGTCGCAACTGCAAATGTAACCCCATGCAAATTGAGCGTTACCTGGCGAAGATCAGCGGCCCCCTACTCGACCGCATTGACATACATATCGAAGTGCCTGCCGTTCCATTCCGCGAACTTTCCGACACTCAACCGGGAACGACCAGCGCGCAAATGCGCGAGCAAGTGGTCGCCACCCGCGAATTTCAACACCGACGTTTCACCGGCGAACCGAATATGGTCAACGGCAAAATGACGCCCCGCCAAATCCGGCGGTTCTGCAAATTGGAGCCCGATGCCGAGTCGTTATTAAAAACTGCAATGGAAGAAATGGGGCTGTCGGCCCGCGCTCACGACAAGATTCTGCGTGTCGGGCGCACCATTGCCGATTTGGAAGAGTGCGAGCAGATCGGCGCGGCCCATCTTAGCGAAGCGATCAACTACCGCACGCTCGACCGCCGCTATTGGGATTGATCGCCGACCGGTTTGCGACCGACAAAAATGTAATGCGGCACGCGAACGAACGGGATGTAGGGTACACGACCTGAGGACTCGCGCGGACGAACTATTTCAGCGACAGTTTGTGAGATCTCGTCAGGGTCCCCATCAACGAAGTTCATGACCGACAGGCAATATCAAAGACTGCAGAGCTCAGATAAGAATGTCTAGTCGTCGTCATCATCTTCTTCTTCTTCATCGTCGTCGTCATCTTCATCGTCGTCACCTGGCGGTTGGTTGACTTGAGCAGGGAGACAGAGAACATCGGCCAGACTTGCAAGGCGTAAGGCATTGGCTCGCGAAATCGATCGACCGGCCTGCTGCCGCAATTCTCGTCGATAGGAATTCATGACTCGTTCGCATAGCCTCTCGTTTTCTCGATCAAGTGCCCAATCGGCGATCGCGTACTTCGTCGACAATGACCGAGCGACTCGCCTCCGTCGGACGACATTCTGAATGAGTGGCCTAACGTTTGCCGGCGCGAAAATTGTTGTCGGGTCGCCCGAGATATCATCCAGGTGGACTTGAACTTCTGATCGGTCAAGACCCTGCAAGACGGCCGCGTCGTAAAGGGCCGATTTCGCAAGGGCCGCAAGTTCCGTATCGTTTGGATGCAGCTCAACAAGATCGAAGAATTCTTGACTGCTGATAAAACTATCACCATTGGTGTCGATCGGCTTGATGAGTTCAAACGAATCAGTATTCACAAGGTACGGCAAAACTTGATTCGCCTGACTGGGATCATCTGCAGCAACCAGCGCGTCGGTAATCGCACCCAGAATGCGGATTTGCGACAAGAGTTCACGATTCTCTCGCGCAAAAGTTGCATCGGGATCGTCTTCCACTATTAATTCTTGGCAAGTAAACGCTTGCTGGGCGGCTTCGCGTGTGCATGTGGTACAAAAAATCTCCTTCCCATCTCGATACGGCGGAATCGGTATCGCACACCATATGATTTCCAACGGACTGACGGAAACGATCTCGTATTTGTAGTCCGCATTGCGAAAGGTGAGGATCGACTCGTCCGCATTCCAAACAAAACCCGTATTATCCAAGATTCCCGATTCGGCAAGCTCCTGTGTACTCGCTGGCAACTGGCCGTCGTCTTGTTCGAAAAAGCGAATATAAAGATTGAGTTGTTTGAAATCACTTTCCATTCTAATCCGACGCGCTCGTTCCTTTGCCCTTTGTAACGAAGGCAGCAATATGCCGATTAAAAGCGCGATGATCGCAATCGTGACCAACAATTCCACGATCGTAAAACCGCGACGATTGGAACGTGATACAGCTTGCGCCCTAACCATTGGTTCTCTCCAAGTGTCATAAATGCAATTTCGTCAGCGGAAACTGCGCAAATACACTTACCACGCGACCGCCAACAAAGAGACATCATACTACCGCAGCACTAACAACGATGCCAGAAAGTTGCTGGGCGAAGATCTGTAGCACAGGATTGACGTCTGCTCCATACAAGATTCTGGTTTTATATTTGTTCAACGAATTGGAACGCGAACGTCAAGCAAAGTGAGAATCTTTGCCGCTATAATCATCCAAAGCGCATTCGGTTTTCAAAGGCCAGTGCAGTCTGCCGATTAGGATGTATGTGTCCTTTAACGTAGCAGGAGGCGGATCATGAGTGAGCTGGTGTTTCTGGCGCACATTCCGTTGCTGCAAATCGATTCGGAAAAGATTCCCTGCGCCGACGGATACCTTTGGCAAATGCCGTTCGAAACATACAACGGACTCAGCTTGGGGGCCTTCTCGGATCACCAGCAGAAGTATGAAGAAACGGCCCCCGTTTTCTACTGCAAGCATGTCGACCTCGACTTGCCGATGCTAACCGCAGGGGGTGCAGAGCGCCACGGCGCAATCGAAATGAAAATGCGTTCCGACAATTGGGATATGTTGGATCAATTCGGATTGGGATTCGTTGCCAACTTTCACACGTTCTTCGTCGACATAGCCTGGTCGGCCTTGTCGCTGGCCGCTCCTGCAGCCACTTTCCCTTCTCCAAAACTTTCGGCAACGTTCGTCCATTCGCCCGGCGATGCCGCCTTCGACTTGGGCGACTCTCGGTCTGACACGATTCGCGTTCAGGGAGACGCAGACCAGGAATTCTTGTTCCTGCCCGAGGCAGCAGGCCCCCCACTGTCGATGGTACAAATCGAACGCGCTTCGTCCCTCTTCGACAAAATCGAAGAGCTACG
>JANQRQ010000087.1 GCA_028284485.1 Planctomycetaceae bacterium
ATCCCTGAGGTCGAAGTCAAAATTGCAGACGATGGCGAAATTCTGACACACGGCCCGCATGTGATGGCCGGTTATTGGAAAAACCCGGAAGCCACCAGCCAAACGATTGTTGATGGTTGGCTGCATACCGGTGACGTAGGCACGCTCGATGAAGATGGATTCCTCTCGATCACCGACCGAAAAAAAGATTTGATCATCACGTCCGGCGGAAAGAACGTTGCACCCAGCGAACTCGAGCGGTTGCTGGTCAGCGACGTTTACATCGACCAAGCAGTCGTCTATGGCGACGGGCGCCAATTTATCAGCGCTTTGATCGTACCGATGTTCGATTTGTTGAACTCCCACGCGGCGGAAAAGGGCTGGACGTGGGACGCCGATGGCGATTTCCTTGATGCCGAACCGGTTGTCGCCTTTTATCACGAGCGAATTGCCAAGCTGATGGAATCGGTCAGCAATCCGGAGCGGGTCAAAGAGTTTCTGCTGCTTAACCGACCGTTTCAGTTGGAAGCGGACGAGTTGACCGCGACGATGAAAGTGCGGCGCAGCCATATCGTTGCAAAATACGAAACGCAATTGGCCGCCTTGTACGACCGGTAAACATGTCGGGCGATCAACGACGCGCACTGGTGCTCTTGTGGTATTCTCTATGCGTCAGAGCTTCGGGACGCTTCTACTGGCCTGAATCGCCGATCGGGCTGCCCGGAGGCGCACTCTGAGGCTGAGACGGTCGCGCTGTCTGATGAGGTCGATTGAGAAAACGTTTGATGTCCTCTGCCGCGATGAAGTGATGGCCGACTTCAGCAGCATTGTCCGGTTTGGCAGTGTTTCTAATCGATTCTTCCAAATGTCGCAGTCTCAGCGTGACGATGCCGCGCACGTCGCTCGATGCTTCCGGATCTCCAGCCAATTCGAGCAGTTGGTCGAGGACAGATCGCTCAACGACGCGAGCAACAGAGGCTTCCCGAGGATCAGATGGTGTGTCGCCGCCCCAACTTCTTGCGAGTAGTGCGTCAATGACATCGGCAAGCGAGATCGAATCTCCCGCGGATGACATTGCTTCCAAACGTGCTGCACGTTCTCGTTGAAGGATGTGGCCAATCGTCATGTCTGCAGCTATTCGGGCCGCTGAAAGCGGATCGAACACCATCGCCGTGTGACCGGGAAAGTTTTCAAGCGATTGTGATGCACCGAATGGCCGCGGCGGCAGCAAACTCAGTAACTTCTGCGGGATTGTCAACTGCCGCGGATTGATCGTTTCGAGTAGTGCGTGGAGCGCGCGGCGTTGATCGGTCCCCGAAATCGGCCGGAGAACGTCCTGCCCGTCGCCTCGCATGGCATAGTTGTAGTCGACGCCACCAAGCATCTTGGCTGCCGCTTCAATTTGATATCGGTGATGAAGATACAACGGAACCAACGTCGATTCCAAATTAGCAAGCGGTTCGCCTTCGGGGATATTGTGCTCTCCGAATTGCTCCAACGCGATTCGACGAACGCGCATTGTATGGTTCAGTGCCTCGACAGGATCGGTACCGTTGTCCCATAGATTTGCCAAGGGATGTGCAGCACCCGAAGGTCGCGCATCGGCGTCACTCAGGAATCGCAAACCATCATCGAGGTATTCTTGAATCAATTCTTCGAGGCGGGTCCGTTCATCGACACCATTTGCGAATTCGGTGTATGCGTAGCGAACTGCGAAATGATCCCACTTGCCGATCTCTTCGGTATAGGCCTCGGTGAGATCGAGGGTGTTGTCGGCAGCGACCTTCACGAGTGGAGCGGGGTAGTCCATTACCGAGGCTCGATCGTTTGTGCTGGCGGCGAAATTATGAGCGAATCCTAACGTATGGCCGACTTCGTGTGCCGAAAGTTGACGAATTCGCGCGAGCGCTACATCGACGGGTGTGTACTGGGAGTCAAGTTGGGCAAATGCCAACTCTTCCGGGAATGCCTGGAGGCCACATATCCCGAACTGTGATGCCTGGGTGGCAAGAAACGGCTGTAGCCCTTCTATGATAATGCGGTCTTGTCGAACACGGAGCGAACCCAACGTGACAAGTCCTTTCAAAATCTCGCCGGTCCTCGGGTCGACAATGCTACTTCCGTATGACCAGCCGCGGGTCGAACGATGCACCCATTGAATTACGTTGAAGCGCACATCGAGCGGATCGACGTTTTCAGGTAGAATCTCGACTTGAAAGGCATCTTGAAATCCGGCTGCCTCGAAACCGGCATTCCACCACCTTGCGCCTTCGACCAGCGCCGTCCTGACCGGTTCCGGTGCGCCTGGGTCGACGTAGTAGACGATGGGCTTTCGTGGAGCAGAGACCAGCGCATCGGGATTCGCTTTCTGAAGCCGGTGCCGCGCAATGTAGCTTTGCTCTAAAGGCTGATCGAGTGGGGCGGAGTAGTCGTCGTAACTGACCTTCATCGACGGCGCTCGCGAATCAAATCGGCGGGGGTGAAATCCGTCATCGGGAAGTTTGATGAAGGAATGATGTTGTCGCAGCGTGACTGCGGACGGAGTGGGTGTGACTTCTCGAACGCGAGCGCCAGGGTCGGATGACTTGAAGGTCAATGTCACCTCGAACTCGCTGTTTTGAGGAAATCCTTTTGTGCGTGGCATATCCATGGCCGAGCGTGACAAATCGAGGTGAAAGTCGCGCTCTCCCTGGGATTTCAGTGTGCCGATAACGTCGTGGGCGTCGCGCAGGAAAAAGCCTTCAGCATCGACGAGGACTGCACTATTCGATTCCGCAGCGATAACGCCTCCCCACAAAATCGACTGTGCAAACGAATCTTGCACGGCGCGCCGCTCGGCTGCATTTGAGGTATTTGCTTGAAACCGCATGTTTCGTTGCAGCATGAAGATTTTCGGCCCTGATCGAACAAACGAAACGATGCGACGTCCGCCGAGCTGCCCACGATCCAACCGAAGGGGATTCGAACCAAGTCCGGCGCTCAGGGCATTGACGTATAGGAATTCTTCTTGCAGTCGATCAATCTGAAGCCAGATCTTCCCGGTCCGATTCTCCCAATAGAACGGGATGAATCCATCGAATTTCTGCATTCCGGAAGTCTTTTCGGCGATGGTCGGCAGTTCATCTGAGTCGTCATCGGCCTGGACGGTGGAGTGCATCACTGTCACAACAAACAGTGCGCTCAACAGGACAAAAAGCCAAGCTGTGGAGAGTGTATTGGTCATACGAAAGTCTCGCAGAGTATTCATGATTCGTGCATTTCCATAAGTGCGCCGGTTGCTGTCTATCGCAATAAGTTTCCCCGCCGGATGAGCTTTCAATCCGCAGGTTGGTCGTATAACTCACAGACAATCCGGAAGCCCGTCAACCCGTACCGGACTGATGAGACCCCATTATCGCGGCATGCGGATCGCGTGTTGGCCATACCATAGAACCATCCTCCACCACGCATCACGCGACGGCTGTTCTGTTCGCGGGATGATTGGGGATCCGCGTCGCGACGTGAGTATGCGTTTTCGACGTAGGGATCACTGCACCACTCCCAGACGTTGCCATGCATATCGAATAATCCAAATTCGTTAGGGAGTTTGAGCCCGACGCGATGCGTTTGTCCGTTGCTGTTGTCGGCATACCACGCGTAACGGTGGAGATCATCTACGTCATTCCCAAATGACCAAACGGTGGTCGATCCTGCTCGACAGGCATACTCCCATTCCGCTTCGGTAGGTAGCCGGTAGTTTCGACGCGCAATGCGTTCCTCGGGGAGGGTCGAAAGTTGTTCGCAATACTTGTTCGCTTCGTCCCACGTGACTTGTTCCACCGGCATCGACAAGTCGAAGAGCCCTGTAAATTGTCGGGCTCCTTGGCCCTTTGGTGAAAAATAGCTGGGGTTGCTACCGGTCACCGCGAGATACTCTTGCTGGGTGACCTCATACATCCCCATGAAAATTGGACCGGCGACGGTTATTGAATGTTGCGGTTTCTCGTCGGGAGATGCGTTTAAATCGGATTCGCTCGATCCCATCAGGAACTCGCCGCCGGGGATTTCGACGAATTTCATTCCAATCGAGTTAACAAATGCCGGCGCGACTTCGACATTTGGCACTGGCTCGGCCAGTTTGGCGGTTTCCCGCTCTTGCTGGCGTCGCACGTCGTTGGCGATGACGTCGAGAGCGATTTGAAGCTCGGGTGTCGGCTCAGGAATTGGTTCCGATTCGCAACCCATCGCTGTGCACCAAAAC
>JANQRQ010000089.1 GCA_028284485.1 Planctomycetaceae bacterium
AAACCTCGAAAGGACGACTTGGAGCAATCATGGCGCAAACAGCGGAAAATCACGAAAAGAATGTCGAGCCTCTGCCCACCGAACCGCAGAGTTCCAAGACGCAGTCCCGTCGTCGTTTCTTACGGTCAGTTGCTGCTGGTGGCGTTGGGGCAACATTCGCCACGGGACTTACTGCGGCATCATATGCTCGCGTCAAGGGGGCCAACGACAAGGTAAGGTTTGGTGTGGTGGGAATCCGGGGCATGGGTTTTTCGCATGTGAAGAATTATTCCCGAATCGATGGAGCCGAGGTCGCGGCTGTTTGCGACGTCGACGAAAGCATTCTTAATGACCGTGTTGCCGAAATGGCGAAACTTGGGCTGCCGAAGCCGGCCGCATTCGTCGACATTCGAAAGTTACTCGATCGCGACGATATCGATGCCATCAGTGTTGCAACGCCGAATCATTGGCATGCCTTGGCGGCCTATTGGGCCGTGCAGTCCGGCAAGCACGCGGCCATCGAAAAACCAGGGACACACAATTTCTTTGAGGGACGGCAATTAATAAAGGCATCCGACAAATACGGCCGCATGATTCAGCATCACGCCGAGCGACGAACGTTTGAAGGATTTCAATCGGCGATCGCGTTTCTGCGGGAAGGCGGTCTCGGCGAAGTCTATATGGCTAAGGGCCTGTGCTACAAATGGCGCGACACGATTGGCCGGTTGGACGAAGGCCCGGTACCGGACGGTGTCCATTACGATCTGTGGTTGGGGCCGGCGCCGTCGCGTCCGTTCTCGCCGAATCGATTCCATTACAACTGGCATTGGCATTGGGATTACGGGAACGGCGATCTAGGGAACCAGGGTGCACACCAGATGGATATCGCACGCTGGGGCCTCGACGTGGCATTGCCCACCAGGGTGACGGCAATGGGCGGGCACTACATGTTTGATGACGACCAGGAAACGCCGAATACGCTGATAGCTGCGATGGAGTTTCCCTGTGCCGACGGTGGTGGTGATCGGAAGAAACTATTGCAATTTGAGGTTCGGCATTGGATTTCCAATCACGAGGGAGGATTGGGGCAAGGCGCCGGCAACAACATTGGCAACATCTTTTACGGTTCCGAAGGGTACATGACGATCGACGGAAGTGGGACCTGGAAAACGTACCTGGGCAAAAACCGCGAACCAGGCCCCAGCGGTGGTGGAGGCGGAGACATGTTTCAAAACTTCACCGACGCGATTCGAGCCGATGACCGGTCGATACTGGAAGGCGATATCACCGAAGGGCATTACAGTTGTGCCCTGATTCATCTGGCGAATATCTCGTATCGCGTGCAGCGATCGCTGGAATTCGATCCATCAACAGAGCAGTTTCCGGGCGATAAGGAAGCCAACGCGTTGCTCACGCGCGAGTATCGGGAACCCTTCGTCATTCCCGAAATCGTGTGACGCCAGGGTGCGATTCTTTGACACTCCGAATTGTCAGCCGACTTAAACCGTGTTCAATTCTTCCCAGCTTCCCGAACGAATTCGCTAAGCTGAGTTAAATTCTTGCTGAAGACTTCACTCGAAAGATACGGTGCGCCGGCTGCGAACTTGGGCTGTCCGACGAGGCGCTCGCCGCCAAACGTGCTGATCCATCGGCCTTGTTCATCAAGTTCACCGATGATCTGCTTGATTTGCTGTGGTTCGGGTCGCGCCGCACGCTTTTGCTGCGGTTGTCCATTCGATGCGACTAGCTTCTTGTACGAACGTTCGACCTCGTCGAGTCGCGATTCAATCTTCCAGCCGTAATGCTTCGGAAGGTTCGAGTCGTCGTACGTGAGTGTATAAACATCGCGGTTTCGGGTCATATACAGCGGGCGGTTTGTCTGTAATTCGTAGTAGCGAGCCAGACGGCCATCGGGCAACCGTGATTGTTTAAGCCAATCGATTGCACGCGGAATCGGAGCCAGGTACCGGCGATCGCCTGTCACGCGGAAGATTTTCATCAAGGTTTCGATGGCTTCCTGTGACTCATCGCCGGCCACGCCGGGCGGTTCGAATTTTCTGGCCCAGATCGGCTGCATATCGTAATTGTATTGTTGCGCCCAGCCTGGCTGAGGGTCCGGCATTTGTGCTGCAATCAAAAAGTCCCCCAACCGCCGGAGCGCCGTCTGGAAACGCGAGTCGTCGTAAATCTCGTGGGCATCGATCAAAACGTCAGCGACATAGCCGGTGACGTTATCGTTAAGCGTGTACATGTCCCAATAGTTCTTGATGCGCCCCTCAGTTCGCCATTCGTAATTGGGATAGCTCGCCTTAAGATTCGGCGGATCGGGGATCACATCGTCGTCCCAGACTTGGGGAAAGGCGCCGTTGGGAAATTGCGCGGCAAGTAGCGCGTCCAATGCAATTCTCGCGGCATTGTGGATTTTGTCGTGCTTAAAATCTAACGCATGGTCGATATGGATCAAAAGCAGGATCGCTGACTGCGATTGTCCGTCGTCGAGCGACGATATGTTGCGCCCGCGGCCTTTGCCGTTGCGATACATGGCGACCCTGGTACCCCGGGGATCGAAATCGACGCAGTTTGTCCAACCGCCCGATTTCATTTGGCCATAAACAAGCGCTTCGGCCGCTTCAACGGCGGGAATCAAGAACTGTTGGCGGTCGCCTGTGGCTTCGTAGGCCCTAAGGAATGCTAAGCCGACTGTCGGAGTTCCAGGGGGTTGGACCCAGATTTGATCTTTGCTGGCGGAACCTTCGCCCCAACGAACATTTAAGTCGGGAGAATAGAAATAGACATACCCGCCATGCGTCGCGACTTCGCTGTGATAGAAGGCTGCCGCTTTATCCATCGCGATGCGGGCCTGTTTTTCGAGGTCGTTCTCCTCTGCTTCAACAGTTCGCATGGCTGATAAGAAGATCAGGATTCCGCAAATCGCCATATGTGCGTTAAAGTCTCGTCGCATCGGAGCTACCCACGAAGTTACGGTCAGAACCAAGAAGCTGTTCGGCAATTGTCGTCGGCAATCAACTCAACAGATCATGCAACACATTGCCATGGACATCGGTCAGTCGGAAATCACGGCCCGAGTACCGATAGGTGAGGTGGCGATGGTCAAAACCCATTTGATGCAGAATCGTGGCGTGTAAATCGTGGAGTTCGACCGGGTTCTCCAAGGCGGCCAAACCAAATTCATCGGTTGAGCCATACGTGAATCCGCCCTTAAAGCCTCCGCCGGCAAGCCAAATGGAGTATCCATCGATGTGGTGATCTCGCCCCATTTTGTTGGGGTCTTTCGGGCCGGTTTGTGTGGTCGACGTGCGTCCCATCTCGCCGCCCCAAATAACAAGAGTGTCGTCCAGCAGGCCTCGCTGTTTGAGATCGGTCAATAATGCGGCGATCGGTTGGTCGCATTCGCTTGTGAGCCGCTTGATATTGGGGATGATCGATCCATGATTATCCCACGGTTGTTTTCCGCCGTGATAGATTTGGACATATCTCACGCCGCGCTCAGCCATTCGCCGGGCAATGAGCATATTGCGGCCTTGAATGGTGTCGCCGTACATTTCGCGGATGTGAGCCGGCTCCTGGTTGAGATCGAAGACATCGGTCGCGGCCGATTGCATGCGGAATGCCAATTCCATGGAATGGATTCGGCTTTCCAGCCGCTCATCGCCGGGCCGGTTCGCTTGGTGTTGCTGGTTCAAGAATCTAGTCAACGCCACTTGAGCACGTTGCGAACGGGGACGAATATCGTCACGCGTGAGATTGGGAATCAGCTCTTTCGATCGGTTTTCTGTTTCGATGTATGTTCCCTGGAACACGCCCGGCAGAAAAGCACTGGTCCAATTTCGGGACTGCGCTGTCGGCATTCCGCTAGGGCAGAGCACGACAAAGCCGGGTAGGTTATCGCTTTCGGCTCCCAATCCATAAAGCAGCCAGGAACCGATACTCGGTCGCGCCAACGCCGAATGCCCGCAATTGGTGAGCAACAAACCGGGCGTATGGTTGGCAATTTCTCCCACCATGGAACGTACCACACACAGGTCGTCGGCATGACGCGCAACGTTGGGAAACAATTCGCTAATCTCAAGGCCGCTTTCACCGTGTTTTCTGAACTTGAACGGCGATGCAAATATGTTTCCGACACGGTTGCGCTGAGTCGTTTGCAGGCGGTTCTTGACGGAGTCCGGCAGCGGTTGGCCATCCAATTTCGACAGTTCCGGTTTGGGATCGAACGTATCGATTTGTGATGGCCCGCCGTTCATGAAGAGATGAATGACCCGTTTGATCCGCGGTGGAAAATGCGGCTGACGGGCATCGAGAGGGCCTTTGGTAGCCGGACGCGGAGCTGCCGATAGTTCGTTGGATTTTGCCAGCAAACTTCCGAGGGCCATTGTTCCCAGCGACATTCCGGTGTTTTGTAAGAGTTGGCGGCGAGAGACGTGCATCGGCAGGCCTGTTTCATTCATTGACAATGATTCCAACGACGACGCAAAGGAATCGCCGAATCAGTTAATCGATGTATTGGAATTCGTTACTCATCAAAAGCGATTGTGCAACCATTTCCCACGGTGACGGCATTTCCGATTCATCCGCTGAACTTGCGAACAATCGCTGTTGTTGCTCAACAAATCGGCTGATCCGGTTAACTTCCGCATCGGTAGGCTCGCGTTGAAAGATCAATTGAAAGAGGGTTTCGACTCGTTTTGTGTTGGACTTTCGCGAGGCAAATTCACGCAAGGCTGTAATCGCCGCTGCCTGATCGATGACGAACGGCGCATTCATCGTAAACAAGGCCTGCGGGGCAACGATACTCTCCTCTCGGCCAGGTTGGGTCTGCATCGGTGTGGGAAAATCGAACACACGTAGTGTCGGGTCGAGATTAAATCGGTTGATATAACCGTAAATGGCGCGGCGCTTCGTGTAGTCGTCTCCCCACAAGGGGGCCGCTCGTCCGCGCGGTGTCGAATCGAGACGATTGGCGATCACCAGTGCACTATCCCGAATGGCTTCGATGGACAGGTGCTTGCGATTGGCTCTCCAGAAATATCGATTCTCCGAATCGATCGACGCCATCTCTTCGCGGTAGTGGCTCGCTTGACGGTAGGTCTCCGAGAGAACGATCCGCCGGACGAGATGTTTGACCGACCATCCATGAGAGACAAAGTCGTCTGCCAACCAATCGAGTAGCAGTGGGTGAGTCGGAGCCGATCCCTGCAATCCGAAGTCGGATGGGGTATCGACCAGATGTTGGCCCATCAGCAAACCGAAGACGCGATTGACGAACACGCGGGCGGTCAGCGGATTCTCGGAAGAGGCAATCTTGTTGGCGAGTTGAATCCGACCGCTGCTGTCGTCGGGAAACGGTTGCTGTTTGGGGTCAAGAATTTGCAAGAATCGACGTGGGACACGATCTCCCTGATTGGTGGGGTCGCCACGAACGTAAATGTACGGATCAACCGGTTTTCCTCGCTCTTTGACGATCATTGAGTGGACGGGACCACCACGGTGGAACAACAACAAGTACGCCAATTCGGTCTCGCGAATCTTGCGGGCGACCCCGCGCTGGTTGCTGCCAACCGTTTTGTCGCCGGCTTCGGCGATCTTCGCGTCAATGGCGGCTCGTTTTTCGAGATAATCGGCCCTTAAGGCTGAATCGACCGGATACCCGGGAATTGTTGGCAGTTGATTCTCATCGAGAGAGTTGGGGCGGACGATCGATGCGAAGACTCCATGCAACGAGTAGTAGTCCGCCGTCGGAATCGGTTCGTATTTGTGGTCATGGCAGCGAGCGCATGCCGCGGTCATTCCCATGAGGCCTCTTGTGGTCACGTCGATCCAGTCATCGAGTGCCTCGGTGGGATTGCGGTTCGCGTGGGGACCGACGGCGAGGAACCCCAATGCAGCCATCTCTGCATCGCCATCGGAAAACCCGATCAGATCGGCGGCCAACTGTTCACGAACGAACTGATCAAACGGTTTGTCATTGTTGAACGCTTCGACGACATAGTCTCGATAAGTAAATGCAAACGGAAAATAATGCGGCGTGACCGTGTCGGGACGGTAGAAACTATCGGTGTCGGCATAGCGGGCGACATCGAGCCACATGCGACCGAGGTGCTCACCAAAGGCGGGTGAATTGATTAACCTTTCGACGGCATGACTGTAAGCAACACGGCCCAGTTCGTAGACGTCGTCCACAAACTGTTCGACAGCTTCTGGTGTCGGTGGTAACCCGGTTAAGTCGTATGTGAGTCGTCGAATCAAAGTCCGTGCGTCGGCCGGCTGCGACGGTGTGAGTGAATGGTCTTGCAGTCGAGCGAAGATAAACTGATCAATCGCCTGCTCGTTCCAAGCTAGGTCACCTGCTGCAGGTGGGGCGACCGATTTCACCAGTTGAAAAGCCCAATGATTGCTCGCGGCTTCGAACAAATATCCCTGGTCGCCCAAACGCGAAAATTCGGTGTCGCCTAAGTCGACCGCAGGCCCCGGTGCACCTCGCCGGACCCAATTTTCCAATAGATGAACCAGCTCGTCGTCAAGCTGGTATTCGGGAGGCATTTGCAAGTCTTCGTCGCGATATCGGACGGCCCGAATCAGCGGCGATGCGTCCGGGTCGCCGGGGATGACGGCCTTATTTCGATCGCCTCCTTTGAGCCAACCCGATTGGCGATCGAGCAATAGACCGCCTTGCTGTTCCTCTGCCGCCTCGGAATGACATTCATAGCAATGTTCAACAAGCAGCGGACGTATCTTGCGCTCGAAGAATGCGTGTCCTTTCTGATCGTCGTCTGCCAGCCCAACGACCGAAAACAGCATCAGTTGCACGACCCCCAGCCCAGTGGTCACGCCTCGCGACATCGTGTAATTCTCCCCACACCTTGTCGGAATTTGGCATTCAGCGATGGCGATTGGTCGGCTTCAACCACCGCCACTCCACGCATCGACGCTCATCGATATAATACGCGAAACCGTGCCTTCATTCTAGCATGGCTGATCGGGCCGATACGATCGTAGATTCAGCGACATGTCCAACTTGGATCTGTGCCAGCCATCGCGAGGATTTCATCATCTGCTCTGTCCACCCACCAAGAAACTCCATTTTTGCGTTTGGGTCGATTGCCAAACTGTTGGGTCATGAAGCTGGCGTGCGAGGTGGATGAACTTGTGGAGCGACTCGTTTACACAGCCTGGGCCTGTGTTGCCATCGAAATGCCGTCGAAAGTCGTCTCGCGTTGACGCGACGAACGGATCGGACTGAAGCTGACCGGCATCCTGCAGTCGAGTCGGGTATTGTCAATCGATGACATCATCGAGTGCGGAGAGACTTACAATTTCGTCTCGCCGGACGAAAACGCGCTTCCGATTAGAGCGAATGCCGATTCGCTTCGAGTCGACCACGTACATTTCGCGGTTCGTTTTTGTATCACGCAAATCATGAACATCTGCGTCGTCGAGAATCAGATAGTGCTCATCGCGGCCGATCAACGTTCCGACGTAGACATAAAGACTCGATACATCGAGTATGACCTGTTCACCGATCAGTTCTTCAAACGACTTTGCACTCATGGGATATCTCTTTCGATCGCCGCAGCCGACATTTTGATTGTCGAATTCTTATGCCCTTATGCGTTGCAAAACCAGCGCTTTACAACTGAACGTACGATAAGCTTTTGTGGTTTGATGCGGACAGACTAAGCAACATCAGATATCCAGGAAATCTGGGCAAGGAGTGTTCTCCACAAATCTAGAGTTTGCGCCTTGCGGCATCGAGTTTCGAGTCCTATTCTTCTCCTCGCGCACTATTAAACTGTGCAGAGTCGGCTGACGAATGGATTCGCCGCCGCGACGTTGTTGACAATCAAAATCGAGGTGCTCAAGGATGAGCCGCTTGAAGCTTTTTGTGCCGAACGATTCGGCCGATGCTGGAACGCCCTGCGCTGACCGAGAACCAATCGAGATTCTCCCATTTCGGCGACCGAAACTATCACCGCAACGCCAGATGCTGAACGATGTCGTATCGCGGGCGCGTATGCTTTACGACAATCGGGAATGCCAATGTTGTCGTCGAGCAACGGTAACTCCAATTGAACTTCGGGATGGAATCCTGAATCGAAACCGGTTGCCGATTCCGGGGACAGCGACAATTGTCGGGTTTCGTTGCCAGTCATGCCAGTCGGAATGGGCGGCATAAGGTGAACGTCTGTCGCGACTCGATTTCGCTGCGTTGACTGTGCCTGTGTGAGGCTATTGATCACGGTAGCGAGCAAACCTAAGCCAAAACAACAGATCATCGCTCTGTTGCGCCGGTATCGCCGCGTCACTGCGCAGTCGTGTCGCGACATTGGCGTGTCGACGTTTGCGGCGGTAGGATTGCCGATCCGGGCAAAACTCGTTCACATATCCATAGTGGCGGGGAAACGCTTTGGCTATGTGTTCGAAATGCTGTCACGGAGATTCCGCGGAGCGATGGCGATACGAGTCCAGAAGAGAATTGTCTTTGAGTTCTGCACGTTCGTGGGGTTAGTCAGCCTCCATTGTGGTCCTTCGGTTGCCGGGGACTGGCCGCAAATCCTCGGGCCGATGCGGACCGGTGCAGCAACCGACGAAAAGATACCGCGAACTTGGTCAGAGGCCGGTCGACCTGTGGTATGGGAACGCCCGGTCGGCAGCGGATTGGCAGGTGTTGCCGTCAGAGGACAACGCGCGATTCTCTTTCATCGCGATCAGGACCAAGAGGTTGTCGAGGCCATCGACGTTGGCAGCGGCAAAACGGAATGGAAAACCAAGTATCCTGCGAAATACGTTCCTTCGTATATCAATGACAACGGCCCACGTTGCGTCCCGTTGATCCATGGTGACCATGTTTATGTCTACGGTGCACTCGGGGACCTGAGATGTTTGCAGTTCGCTGACGGGGCAAGACTTTGGGAACGGGCCGCCTTTGAAGATTACAACTCCAAACGATCGTTTCGTGGAGAACCGCCGGAAGGTTACTTCGGCATTGGGACGTCACCGATCGTTGTTGGCGAAAACATTGTTGTGAATGTCGGTGGAGATGAAAACCAGGCGGGTGTCGTCGCGTTCGACCGTTCGACCGGGAAAACGGCCTGGAAAGCGACCTCGGAAAGAGCCAGCTACTCGGCGCCCATGCTCACGACGCTGAATGACGTTCGGCACCTTGTATTTGCCACCCGACTGCATGTCTTGTCGCTAAATCCGGAGAATGGGCAGGAGCGTTTTCGATTTCCTTTTGGAAATCCGGGACCAAATGTGACTGGGGCGAATCCTGTGATTCTCGATGATCACCTTTTCATCACGGCCAGCTACGGCTTCGGCGCAGTGTTCGCCCGGATGGCCGCAGACAATGTTCATATCGAATGGAGTTCCGATGAGATTCTGTCGAGCCAGTATACGACGTGTATTGCGCACGACGGAAAACTCTATGGGATTCATGGCCGGCAAGATCAAGGATTTCCTGCGCTACGCTGCATCGACCCCACGACAAAGAAAGTTCTTTGGAGCGAGGAAAACTTCGGATATGCGACACTAATCAAGGCGGATGGATTATTGCTGGCAATGAAAACCGACGGAGAACTCGTGCTGTCGGAATTGGACCCGACCAAGTACGTTGAGGTCGCTCGTGAACGCATCATCGGTGGAACGGCCCGGGCTTTGCCGGCGCTCTCGAACGGAAAGTTCTACGTTCGCAACGAGCGTGTTTTGAAATGCATCGATCTCAATGCGAACTGAAATGCAGTCGCGCGTGCATGAGATCGTTCACAAGCGGCGGCCTTTCTTATTGCTCCGCTGCAACCCATTTCTGTAATTCTCGGGCGACTACCTGCATTACGGCCCCCCAATCGCCCCACTGTGGCTGTCGAAACAGTCGCATCGAGGGATACCACGGGGAATCGGGCCGATCCAACAGCCATCGCCAATCAGGTGTGTGGCACAAAATCGTCCAGACAGGCAGCCCGAGCGCCCCAGCAAGATGTGCGGATGCCGTATCGACGGTTAGCATCAAATCGAGCTGCGACATCGCAGATGCAGTCTGTGCAAAGTCTTGAAGCAGCGATCCCATTTCGATTAGCGGAAACCCTAATTCGGTGTTTTTCAGTTCTGCTGCGACATCTTCACCAACTTGCAGGCTGAAAAAGGTGACCTCGGGAATGCCGGTGAGCGCTCGAAACTCCGCCAGCGGACACGATCGCAAAACATCCCTCGCCTGTTCCGGGTTTCCTCGCCACACAATTCCGACCTTCAGGCGGGCATGATCCGCCTGTTGTATCACTGCCTGAATTTGCTCGGGCAAGGTGGTTGGCGCCTTGAGGTACGGGACGGTATCGGCCACTTCATCGATCGACTTGTCAAAGAGAGGGGCTAAGCTGCCCAAAGGAATCTGAGCCGTGCATTCGGGAGAAGCATCATCCTCGTTGATCAATCGATCGATCTGCAATTGGTCGCGGAACAGCGGGAGTACCGCCGGTTGGCACTGAAATATAATCTCGGTTTGCGAGCGTTGCCTCGCTTCAGGAAGGAATCGGCAAAATTGAATTGCGTCGCCGAATCCTTGGTCGGCATAAATCAGGAGCGGACCAGCATCGAGTGCGTTGCCGTCCCACTGCGGTTGAGAAAACTGTCGCGGTTGGTGCTCGCTGGTTTCCAGGCGTTTTTCGTAGTCGGGCCAGCCCTGCTTGAAATCGCCTTCGAGTAAACGTGTTGTTGCCAGATTAAACCGGGCCAATGCGAAATCGCCTCTGATTCTAACGGCCTGCTCAAAAGCTTGTTTCGATTCCTCCAGACGATGCTGCGACCGAAGTGCAATGCCGAGATTGTTGAACCCTTCGGCGAAACCTGGGGCAGTCTTTATGGCTTGCTGTGCGTGCTGCGCGGCTTCCTCGAGTTTGCCGAGTCGTTCGCAAACAAAACTCAGGTTGTTCCGGATTTCGATAAACTCCGGTTTGCTCGTGAGAATCTTCTCGTAGAGTTCGCTCGCCTCCTCAAGCTTTTCCTGTTTGACAAAGGCACAACCGTGTTGCACCAAAAC
>JANQRQ010000096.1 GCA_028284485.1 Planctomycetaceae bacterium
ATCGCGCATGGCGTACGTTGCACCTTCCATCACCGAACGCACGAGATGCGGACGTCCGTGCCGTAAACTTAGACCCACCCAGGCCCCGCGCGCATGCGGGTCGGCATGCGGTGTCCGCTCGCCTGTGAGATACGGCAGGAAGTACAACCCTTCGCATCCGGCAGGGGCATTGGAGGCTTGCTTCGTTAACAATTTGTAGGGATCGACTTTTTTTCGCTTGGCGGTGGCGACTTCCGCCTGTCCCAATTGGTTGCGGTACCACTGCAAACTGCCGCCAGCGGACAACACCACCCCCATCACATGCCATTTGTCACGTACGGCATGGCAAAACGTGTGAACGCGTCCTTCCCGATCGATCTGGACTTTGTCACTGTGCGCGAAAACCACACCGCTCGTTCCCAGCGTCGCGGAGATGATTCCCCGCTTAACAATTCCGTTACCGACAGCTCCGGCCGCCTGGTCTCCCCCGCCACCGACGACTGGCACTCCAGCTTTTAGTCCCATCGCTTTGGCGCTCTGAGGCGACAAGTGCCCACTGACTTCTTCCGACTCGTAGACCGCGGGCATCCAGTCGACCGGGATATCCAATTTGCCCAAAAGGTTACGGCTCCACTTGCGCCGCCTCACATCCAACAACAATGTTCCCGACGCGTCGCTGACCTCGGTCGCGAATTCTCCCGTCATGCGAAAGCGAATGTAATCCTTGGGAAGCAGCACCTGCACAATCCGCGAGTAGTTACGCGGCTCGTGGTTGCGGACCCACAGAATCTTCGGCGCGGTAAATCCGGTCAACGCCGGATTGGCAACCATTTGGATCAGTTTGCGCCGACCCCCGGCGCACGATTCAATCTCTGCACATTCTTCCGCCGTGCGTTGATCGTTCCACAAAATTGCCGGTCGGATGACAGAATGATTCTTGTCGAGAAACACACTGCCATGCATTTGGCCGCTAAGGCCGATGCCGGCCACGTTTTTGGGTTTGACTTTGGCCGCCTTGATGACCTTGCGGACACTTTGGCAGGCCGCTTGCCACCAATGCTCGGGGTCTTGTTCAGACCATCCCGGCCGCGGGCTCGACAGCGGATACTCTTCGGTTGCCGACGCCAAGATCCGGCCGTCCTCTCGGATGGCCAATGTTTTCGTGCCGCTTGTACCGACATCGATTCCTAAGAATACACCCATTGTTGCTGGCTCCCTGGTTGTCTTGACGTCATTTGCTGCGCTGTCATTCCGAGGGCCGGCACATCCGGCATGCCTCCTTCACTCGTCTGGCGCGTCTTCTCCTAACTCATCGTTGATCAAATCGATCATTTGCCTCAGCCGACCGAGATTTCTGCGGTTGAAATGAAACGCAATTCGCGAGAGTTCCTTGAGATGCTCGTCGTCCGACTCCAGCCGGTGAACTGCCGTTTTTGTAATTTGGCCCGATTCCACAATGTCGCCGAACTCATCGTTTAATCGTTCCACAAACTGATCGTCCGGTTCCTGGTGCAACCGCAGCACAAGTTTCTTTCGGACGTATCGCATGCTGTTGTAAACGGAGTAGAACTGCATAATCTCCTCAACAGCCTCGTTGGTATCGTCCGTCACTTTATACAACGAGAGGTCCTCTTGAGAAATCAATTCTCGATCGAGAAGCTCCTGCTCAACAAATTTCTGCCAGTTCTTCCAGTAGGTACCGCCCGGCTCGTCGATGCATACAATCGGCATGATATCGCGTTTTCCGGTTTGCACGAGAGTGAGCGTTTCGAACCCTTCATCCTGCGTGCCGAATCCGCCGGGAAATAACGCAACCGCGTGCACCTCTTTGACGAATAGCAGCTTGCGGGTAAAGAAGTACTTCAGATGGACCAGTTTTTCATCGTCGTTGATGACGTAGTTCGCATCCTGCTCGAATGGGAGCATGATGTTCACGCCCATGGACATTTTCTTGCCGGCACCGACGTGCGCGCCTTCCATAATCCCGCCGCCGGCACCCGTAAGTACCATCCACCCTTCCGCCGCCATCCGCTGACCGAACTGCAGCGACTGCTCGTAGGCAGGATGTTCCGGTGGCGTGCGTGCCGAACCGAAGACGGTGACCTTGCGCTGCCGCCGGTACGGGGTGAAGACCTTAAACGCATAGCGTAGTTCTTTGAGCGCCCGGCTGAGGATCTTTAAATCGCCGCGTGTGGCGCCATCTTTCTCGAGCTTGTCGGCGGTTTGCTTGATCTCTTCGACCAAAGTCGGTCGGCGAGTTAAGACCGAACTATGCTCTGTTGGCAGCACGTCCGATTCGGAAACATCGGCCCGCGCATGCTTGCGTTTTTTCACCATAGATAAAGGTCTCGACAATCTCCCTATTGCCCGGTGCGCATCACGCTTCCAATGCGCTCAACGCCTCTTCGCGCGTATCGTAAATCGCCCAAAGCGTATCGAGCGCGGTGACTCGCAATAATTCGGCCGCCATCTTGCTCGCGCCGCATAACACAAGTTCGCCGCCACTGCTTTTGACAGTCTTATGGCAACGCAGCAAGAGCGCCAGAAAGACCGACCCGAAGTAGCTGACTTCGCTGAGGTCGAACACGACCATCGGAACTTCTTGCTCGCGAATTGGCGCCATTACGATCTGGGCTGCCTGCTCGATCAAATCCCACTGCATCGACTCGACATTACTGGCCGGAATGATCACGACTGTGTTTCCGTGCCATTCCAATTGAAAATCATCGTGAAAATCAGCCATGAGTACGATATCCGATTCGTTTGGAGGGATTCAGCGTGCCGCCGTTTCGGCCGACCGTGGCTCAATTTGCTCCGTCGAGGGAGGCACCTGAAAAGTTGATTGCATCGAGAGTTGTTCCCCTTGGCCCTGCTTTATGGGTCGGCGACTCTCCCACCACCGGACCCACAGACTGATTTTATGATCGGTATCGCTCGCATCCGCAAGTCCTGACGGCCGCTCCCCTTTCGGAATTAACCGACTCAAGCTTTGCAAAATCCCGTTTCGGACGACCGAATTGCGCTCGGTCCAGGCCGTTCGAATCAGGTGATCGACAAATCGCGTACGCCCCGAAAGCCCCATTTGAGTGACGGCTTCCAGACGAATCTTCCATTGGTCGTGCATACTCAGTCGCATCAACTCACGCATCGCCTGAGCGTCCCCCAACCGCGACATGCTAATGATGGCGGCAAAACTCAGGTCGTTATCCGTGTGCAGTAGAAACTGGCGCAAACCGCCGGCGGCTTCGCGATCTTCCGTCCCCGGGTATCCATCCAACAATTGAGGATTGTGGCACAATCCTGCGGCAAGAATCGCTTCATGCTGCACCGATTTGTTCGGGTCGTCCAAAATCGGAAAGAGCCAAACAGCCTGTTCCGGATGACGATGCCGCCCGATGTATCGGCAACCCAGTATGCGAATGTCGGGCCAATTGTTATTGATTGCCAAGAGTGCAATCTGGGCCGCTTCGGCAGTGTTGTCAGCTTCGATGGCTGCCATCGCAGATTGCCAAACCTGTTTGTCTTGCTCGTGGACGAGGGTCTCCCGTAGTCGAAGGACGGCTCCCTTGGGTAACGACGATTGGCGGCCGTAATACGAAAGTTCGCGGGCAGCAAGTCGCCGCTGCTCGACGATGTTCGACTCCAACTCTGCCAGCGCGTGATAAACCTTGCTCAATTCAGGCAGGACTTGGTTATACAACACTTCGGCAACTGAAGGCGGGACCGTTTGTAATCGTTCCTCAATTCTGACTACGTCCGGGCGGCCAATACGAATGAGTTCTTCAACAACGACATCGACCGGAGCGGTTTCAGAAAGTTTGATCTCCAACTCTTGTAGCAGGTCGTCCAGACGACGCCGTTCAAACTCATCGAAGTCTTGTTGCGGTTCAACGGACGCAGAATTCGGGTCGAGTGGCGGCATGCTCGAAAGATTGAAATCGGCGATTAGTCTGTCGATTGCGATCGCCCGTCCCCGCGAGTCGGCATCGGCAGAGAAAAGAACGTCTGAACCGATCCGCCGCCGCAGTTGCAATAACGCTTGATGTCGCGCTGAAACTCGGCCATCGCGCATGGCGGCCAGCAGAATCGGTGTTGCGACGTCATCCGGCCATTGCGCGACTGCCTTCACGACGGCACCCTGCACTTGGTGGTGGGTTTCGTCGAGCACGCGCATCAGCGCTGCAGTTGCTTCTGCCCCAGGCCGCTCGCCCAATTCTTCGATCGCCGCCAACCTGACCGTTAATGCGTCGTCAGTCACGAAACCGGCGATTTCCCGCGGGCCCCAATAGGCTAAACCGCGCAGCGCCGCCTCTCGAAGTTTGGGGGTCGACTGCCGAAATCGATCTTTCAATTCCGCTTTGGCATCCGAAGTGCCGAGCCTTCCCAGACTGATGAGCGCCTCGCGACGGACCGTCCACTCGTTGCCATCCGCCTGCTTCTTCAAGATCTCCAAGGCGCGCGGATGTTGGGCAACCGCCAGCCAAATACCGAACATCTTCTGGACATACAAATCAGGGTCATACTGACAATTCATGATCGTTTCAGGCCAAACGGGCCGCTCGATCGATCTGGCGTCTTGGTGGGCAATCTGGTCGGACGATTGGGAACCGACATCGCTTGTCGCCAACTGTTGCAACACGTAGGCATCGATGGCTGCCCGTCGAATCGGAACCGGTGCTAGCCCTCCCGTTTCCGATCTTCGCAGTGCATTGGCCAGCCGGGGAATCGCGTATCCCGCCGGGATCCAACGCGCAATCCCACGAAACAGCTCTGCACGAACGGCGACCGAAAGATCGGTCCGCTCCAGTAAACGCCCTGCGGCTGCTAATCCATCGATCGGCGATTCCTCTGTCGCAGCCAGCACCAGACACCATGCTTCCGCTGCTGCCGCTCGCATCGATTCGGGAATCGGTACCTCTCGCCTGGTCGCTGGTTTCTTATTTTCGCCTTCACCTGCATCCGCGACTGATTCTTCACTCTCGGAATCGAGAGCAGAACCACGCATCAATATCGGCTCCAACCAGGCTGGCATGCGACCGCGATCATTCGAAGCCTGATTCGCCTCCTCCAAATCCTCGACCTGTGCACCACCCTGAAGGTCTTGCGGATCGTAACTCGGCGGATCGAGAATCAATCTTCTCAAACTATCCGAGACTTCGGCAGCCAATGAGGGAGACCTTTGTGCCAACAGTATCGCCGCATTCCAACCAACGACATCATTGCGGCGCGCCAGTAGGCGCAGATACTCGTCGGCAGACGGCGATCGCCCATTCCGAGGCTGCTCTCCGACAGCGGCATCGATAGCTGCGTTACCGGTTAAAGGCCAGAAGCCATCCCAACTCGTACCAACGCCTGGTGTGTGTTCGAAATCGGCGTCCGCAGTTTCGGTCGCCGACTCTATCGCCGGAAGCTGCGGACCTGCCTCTGTTGGCTCGGCCCCAGAAAATGTTGCATCGGTCGCGGAAAGAGGTTCATTCGCATCAACATCACTTTCCACGACCAACTCGTCTACCGCTGAAACTGAGTCTTCGTCCTGCGAGTTGAGTTGCGGTTCCTCTAAACGACTCTGCGAATCGCTTTCCACGGTCGGCGGACCTGCTGAAATCTGATCGGATTCTGCAGATCGTTCCGCAATCTTCACTCCATTAAGCGACCAACGCAGTTCTAAAGGACCAGCGTTCTGTAACCGTCCATCAGTTCCCTCGGTAAGAGGCTTCCAATTGCGATTCTCCGTCCAGGTTACACTTCGTAATTGCGAGGCCAACAGTTCCAATGTCGGCTGATCAACCGGATCGGTCAGCGTTGCCTCTTCCATCGTCAGCATTCGGCAACCAGCAGCGAGGAATAGCGCAACACACATCGCGATGAACCAGGCGCACGCTCGCCGCCAAGCGCCACGGGCGCTCGAATCGAGAGCGGCACGGAAGCGCAACCGCGCCGTATTCGTTGCGGTAATGGATCGCAACATTCTGCGAATGGAAAGTGAGGTGGATGAGATTGGAGACAGGATTACCGGCATTCGAATCAACTCGGACTCGAGAGACTCTCGAGTCGACCTGCGAACTGGCAATCGAGGTGCGCACGCCCACTCAAATGCCGATAATGCAGGCGAAAGATATCAGGATTCGCCAATCGTGAGAAGATCAGAGCCGACCACCCCAGGCCGGCTATTCCCCCTAAACACCCAATTGAATGCCCGCCAATATCCTAGCCGAATTCTCGACCTGGGCCACAGCTCACGCGACCGATTTCAAAGAGGGGCTCTTTTCGTTGAGCACCTCTTCGAAGACTTGAACCACCCGGCGAGCGTTGTCGGCGAGCGTCATTCGCCGAGCCACCCTGACGCAATGCTGCGACATCGCCCGCTGTAATCGCAGCGGCTGGGCGAAATGGCGGTCGATCAAATTCGTCATTTCCGAGACCGAGTCGGGGTGTTCGACCAGGTAACCGTTCTTGCCGACCTCGATAATGTCCGCTCCGCCAGTTGTCGCCGCCGTCAGCACGGGAACGCCGCACGCCATCGCTTCCAGATTCACATTGGGAAATGGTTCGTACAGCGTTGGAAGGATGAACAAGTCTCCCGCTCCATAGAAGTATTGAATCTTCGATTGCCGTCCTGCAAAGACGATCTGCCGACCAATATCGAGACTCGCAGCAACATCTTGAAACTTTTCGATCGGCCCGTCGCCGAGAACTAAAAGCTGCAACCCGCGCGTTTTCGAACGGGCCATCGCTTGAAAAACTGAACGCAATCCTTTGTGTTCAAACGCCGGCGACGCAAAAACCATCAGCGGTGCTGACCGATCGAGTTCAAACCTTTGACGCACCCGGTCCAACTGTGCCCGTACGCGAGGATGAAACGTTGTCGTATCGACACCGTTGTAGACTCTGCGAATTTTCCGCTCGGGGACCCCGTAATATTGCATGATCAGCCGCGAATCGAGACTCGATTGTGTGACGAATCGACGGACCGATGACGATGTTAGAATCGAACGTTCCAATTCCAGAATCGTGCGATGCCGTGGCGTCAAACCCTGTAAAAACCGGGAAAAACGGTTGCGATAATAGACCTGTAACCAATGCGCCTGCAGCCGATCAGTGACTCGGAATGTGTCCAGCCCGTACGCGCGCGATAAACCATGCACGATATCGAACTCGTGGTCGGCGATGACCGTCGCGCAGTTCTCGGCAAACGAACGGTTCTTGGTCCACGTGGTCGCTCGGTTGACCTTGACCGGCAAGAATGCGAACTCGTCCTGCAGTTGGCTGTCGAGTTCTTCGCCGATAAACGTCACATCGTGGCCGAGTTGAATTAACTGTCGGCACAGGTTCGCGCAATACCGTTCCGAACCGCCCTTTCGTAAAGAGCAGGCCTTTTTCACAATCGCGATTCGCATGCCGTTCGGTCCTTCGCCACGACAGGTTGAGCGCTAAGTATCGCCGGGAAGGTCGCGCAGTCGCTCGCAGACATTGGATCGACGGCCCGCTGCTCGGCTTATCGTCCGGACTCTTCATGAGCCCGGTGTTTTGACAATGGAGTGACTCTGCAGTTGGTTTAGAATTTGCGTGCAGGATTGGATGGCAACAACGGAAACCCCGGGCTTCCTTCGCGTCGTTCAGTCCAGCCCCGGCCACCCGATCTCTGGTAGGGGACGGAATTACACTCGTTCTGCCGATTCCTGTCCAGACGACTTCTTAATCAGTGAACTTGCGGCAAATTGCACGCGTGGAATGGCTGGAGCAGCAGGGAATCCCTCATTTTCGCCCGGCAATTCGCTGCAGGGCCTGGGCTTTGTCGTTTTCGCCAATGCGTGCCTTGCGAACCGCATCGATCAGAACCGAAATATTGCGGTCGTACGTCTCCCGATCAACAGGAAACGGCGTTCCGTCCTTCCCGCCGTGGGCATACGAATAGTCAGCCCAGCGCGGAGCGGCGGAAATTGCAGCCGCCCCCGCTTCGACCGGGTCGCGCCGCGAGGGGGGAGCCTGATGAATGATTTCCGCCAGGAGTGACAAGCTGCGAATCGCAGCCGGCCCGATCCCTCCGGTCCCCAGCAACGTCTCAAAGTCTTGGGGATGCTCTTCGTGGGCAGCCCGAACGATCTTTTGCAGATGGCTGACATTCACGTCAACCCGTCGTACACGATGATGTTTCGGCGCGAACAGCGTTGGACCATCGGTGACACGTTTCGCCTGTTCGATAATCCAGTCAGGATTCTCGCAGACGAGCGCCGCCGTCGCGCGTCGATTGGCATCACCTTCTTCGGCCACCAGATTCAACAAAGTCAATTGTCGGTCGCGTTGGCTCGGCTTGGTCGGCGTAGGATCGGCCAAATTCCCGATGGCCGAATGTGGCTCGCACACAAAGTCACCGACACTTTCTCCCAACCAATGATACCGCCGCGCGCTGCGTTCGGTCTCGTTCATCCCTTGCTGCACGACGCACCATTGACCGTCGCGCGTAAAGAAAAACGAATGGTGATACAGCTGATAACCATCTTGCAGCGCTGCAGAATCGACTTTGGCGCTCATCCGCGACGCGTAGACGAGTCGCTCGCCGGAATCGATGCCGTACCTGTCGGCGGTGGTCGCGATTTCTTCCGGTGTTTTGCGACTGGTTCGCCCCTTGCCGCCGGCGACGCACAAGCCTAACTCGTCGCCGAAGACTTTGGCCGCCTGCTTCATAGCTCCACAGGTCACGGTCGTTACACCGGAACTATGCCAATCGAAACCGAGTACACATCCGAATGCTTGAAACCACCAAGGGCTGGAAAGTCGCTGCAACATTTCCTCGGGGCCGTACTCGTCGACGATCGCCATGGTGACCGCGCCGGCTAACCGTGTCATCCGCTTGAAGAGCCAAGGGGGAGCCGACCCTCCATGCAGCGGCATTTGTGCAACACGTCGTTTCATGCCGGCAGTATAGGTCGCGGTAGAATATTCAACAATGTGCGTTCAAGACGGGCCTTCGCTGGCGCTTCAGGCTTAGATACGCGTGTCTGTTGTGAGTTAATCGTTCAAGTGTCATTCCCGCGCAAGCGGGAATCCAGGTTCAGTTTTCAGTGTTCAGCAACTGACGCAGAATGGGCAAACCCCGATTCGCGGCGAAGCAAAAAGCGAAACGATTCATCGCATCGCAAACGAGATGCCGTCATTCCCGCGCATTTGTCACCTCTCCCTCTGGGAGAGATCGGCCGCAGGCCGGGAGAGGGCAATTAGGATCGTTGACAGAATTGATGCTTTGACCACGAAAACAACGAAATACTCGAAAGCACTGATTGGTTAGAAATCCAATCTTTCGTTTCTTTCGGGTCTTTCGTGGTTCAACCCATTGGACTCTACGCATCGCAGTTTCCATTCACGTCCATTGTCGTCCATTCGCGGTGCTTTCAATTCCTTTCTTCATGTGCTCCGTGTCTCCGTCGTGACATTCGTTTCTTCGCTTCGCAACGCACTGGCAAAGCCAGCAGAGTAATCGAGCATCATTAGTTCCTGGGCCCCAAACCATCGTTGCGCGAAAAGGGCCACTGGCAAAGCCCATAGCCAACTCCGTTTCACTTTCGATCGAAACGATTCTCGAAATCGATCCAGGCGGAGGCGGTATGCTGAATATTCGCGTCAATGAACCTGACCGAAGTCGTGACCAATCCCAACTGCAGTCTGATCCGCGGCCGCCACTACAAGACTCGCAACCGCCAAACCTACATTGAAACCAATCAGTTTTGGGAATTCACGACGCGACCCAATTTCGGCTTTGTGCCGTTCCTTTTGTTCTTAACATGGCCATCTGGATTCGATGTCCCCATCTCAATAGGCGAACTTTGTAATGCAACCTGGAACGGTTCCTGATAGCATGACAGCGAAGCATGTGCGCATCTGGCAATGCTACATAGCAAAGACTGGAACTGGAGAAACCCCTTGGCTGCGAACAAACAAAAAGCTGTTATCTACTTGGTCGTCGCAATACTTTCGCTCCTCGGGTCGGCCGATCTATTTTGGACGGCGTACAGCACAGGATCGATTCGTTCCGGAGTGATCGGGGTAGGTGCAGTGTTGGTTTCGATACTTCTGCTGAGCGAATGGCGGAATTCACGATCAGACACAATGCAGCCCGCTGCCGACGGCGACGTAACGAATGTCGACCCCAACGCATGACAATTGGCCCACAGCCGGCAGTCATCAATAGCCCACGGCGAATACCGTCGTGGACTTCTTTGCGTCCGAATCGCTTCGGTGATCCGTCTAGAACAATGTGCAAAAAGGGCTCTGCACAAAGAGCCTAAAACTGTCTTTTGCGAACTCTTTGAAGATGCATGCCGACCCGACGTAAACCACGTTGCCCGTTTCTGCGTGCTCCGTGTCTCCGTCGTGAAATTAGTTTCTTCGCTTCGCAACGCGCTGGCAAAGTCAGCAGCACTCATGCAGGTATTAATAGATCTCCATTTTCAATCCATCGTTGCGAGAAAAGAGCCGCTGGTACAGCCCGTAGGTAGTTCCGTTTCTATGAAGATCGAAGCGACCCTCCACATCGATCCAGGCTGACGCGGAATGCTGGATATTCTCGCTAACAAACTTCACCGAACCGTCGCAGAACAAGAAGTGCGCGCCTCCTGGATGTGCACTGCCCGCAGTGCGATTCGGTTGCGGATTTCCCTGCGGCTCAGTCCAGTTCATGGGCCATTCCCCTTGCACACACAGAGAGTTGGTGGCCCCCTGCGCTCCGGTGAACCCATTCTTTTCCTGGGCGCCGTACCAGCGGGACCGGTTCATTCCATCGGTTTGCATGTTCCACTTCGTTTCCGCCACGAGGATTGTATTGGCAACACCGTCGGTCACGTCATCCAGGCTGATTGGCCCGCCGACATTGTTACGCCCGAGTACTCCATTGCGGCGATACATTTCGATTTCGGGATCGTAAGTACCGCCGTTGTGGTAGCCGTTGTAGGAACCGGCGTTACCCTGATAGCTGCTGGTCGCAGAGTGGGAAATCGCTCCATCGGCGCGAGTTCCCGGCTTGGCGTCACTGGGGCAACTAAAAGATGGGTTGACCGTCGCGCACAAAGCTGCATTGGTATAACCGTTACCAGGGAGGAGATTGCCCTGGGTATCCACACGATTCTCAGCCGCCTGCTGCTCCCAACAGAATTGCGGAAACAGACCAGCGCTGTCCACGAACGGTAGAATTGCCCAACCCCAACTAAACGCGGAACCGCCCCGACCACTGTTCGGGTCACCGTCGAAGATCCCGGTGTAATGATGCCCCGCAGGGAACATTTGATAGATGTCATGATAGTTGAGCAGAGCCAACCCCAGCTGCTTCATATTGTTCTTGCATTGCGTGCGGCGTGCCGATTCGCGTGCCCGCTGCACGGCCGGAATTAGCAGCACCAACAAAAGAACGACAATCGCGACAACGACTGTGAATTCGACGATCGTGGCCCCGCGTCTCAACCGATGTTTTCGCAGAGTTTTTTGTTTCGGTTCCAGCATCACGGTACCCCATTCTGTGTGCGATGAATCGATGGGCCGCAGCTATATTTCAACAAACTGATTCTCGAAGTTATAGATCGAGCAGGAAGAGAGCCGCATCTTGTTCCAATTTCGATAAGTTCTAAGTTTCGCAACGGACGAGATCGTTGGTAACCCGACGCGTGAGCGAGGGATTCTCGTTGCAGTCCCTCACTGACGTTTCGGGTTACAAAAGTTGAAAACGCACAACTTCGAAACTGGCGATTCAGGGTTCATTTAACTCCACCAAGAATCGCAATAATGGATTCCCGCCCCCGCCTACACGGGGACAGGCCTACCGCGCGGGAATGACTGCTTATCTGACACGACTCCGACGCCCGCGATGGTTTACCAAGTATTAACCGGATCCTGATCGTTTCTGGAAAAGAGTCGCTGATAGAGGCCGTATCCTTTCCAATCGTTTGGCCGATCGAAACGGTTACACACGTTGATCCAAGGCGTCGCCGTATGCTCAATCTGATCGCTGATGAATTTCACGGAGCCATCACAAAACAAGAAGTTCGCGCCCCCTTTGTGGGCACTTCCGGCTGTTCGGTTCGGTTGCGGGTTCCCTTGCGCTTCGGTCCAGTTCAAGGGCCATTCCCCTTGCACACACAAAGCATTTGTGGCCCCTTGGGCACCGGTGAGACCGTTTTTCTCCTGGGCGCCGTACCAGCGGGACCGGTTCGTCCCGTTCTTTTGCATGTCCCATCGCGTTTCGGCAACCGCAATGGTATTGGAAGACCCGTCTAGGATATCACGCATGTTTCTCGCGCCGCCGGCATTTGTGCGCCCGAAAATACCGTTGCGGCGATACATCATCTCTTTGTAATTCTTGTCCCACGTGACCTGGTAGCCGTTGTACGAACTCGAATTTCCCTGATAACTGCTCGTTGCCGAACCGATGATCGCACCGTCCGTCCGATTGGTCGGCATTCTGTCCGACGGACACCGATAATAATGCAGTACCTTTCGACAAAGGTCGGCGTTGTAAATGCCGGAGCCCGGTGATGTTTCGAAGCGGCTCTCGGCCACCTGCTGTTCTGGGTTGAACTGATTGAACAATCCGCCCGCGTCAGTGAAAGGCAAAAGCGACCAGCCCCAACTGAAACCGGAACCGCCGCGATCGCTATCAATGTCTCCGTCAAATGTCCCCATGTATTGGTGACCGATTGGAAACAAATAGTAGGCGTCGTGGTAATTGTGTATCGCCAGTCCGATCAGTTTCAGATTGTTCTGGCATTGAGTTTTGCGGGCAGACTCGCGTGCCTGGTGAATGCCAGGCAGAACGATCGCCAACAGAATGACGATGACGGCAACGACGACGAGGAACTCCATCAGGGTAAACCCGTGTCTGTGCCGATTTCTACGCAGCGCACTTCGTGACCGTTGCAACATCACATGGCCCTCCTGTGAATGGTGACTGCGAAACGAAAAAGAAGTGACTGAAGGTTGTCGGCTTTACAGCGTATTACGCGGACTTCTTGCCGCGACAATCGTGTATTGTTCCGAATTAGCTGGGTCCCACGAGCCAGAAGCGCCCGCACGAAGAAAGTAAACCACTCTAGTTTTCAAAGTTCATATCCTAGTTTTTAGTTCTGAGTCTTCAGTGGTGCCATTTGAACCACGAAAAGAACGAAACAAACGGATGGTCGGTTTTGTGTTCTTTCGCGTCTTCCGTGGTAAATCCTACTCAACGAGACTTGTGAGACGCCCATTCGCATCGATTGGCGTCCGTTTGCAATTTCGTTTTCCTCTCCGAGTGCTCCGTATCCCGGTGGTCAACCATTCCGCGTCGCGCAGATCGCAAGGCTGCTGCCAGTGGCGGACATTCAACCGTCATATAAAAGGGGACTGGCTCGCGCGAAATGCCAGCGTTCTTGCAAGGACATCGTCCGCGTAGCGTGCCTGTCCCCCTTTTTCATTTGCCAGCGCAGTCAACTAAAACCCATCCACTTCCAAACCATCGTTTCTTGAAAAGAGACGCTGATAGATTCCGTAACCGACTCCTCCGTTCTTTCGATCGAAGCGATTCTCCACATCGATCCAGGCTGAGGCGGAATGCTGAATGTTTTCGCTGATGAATTTCACTGAGCCATCGGCGAGTAAAAAGTGCGCACCTCCTGCGTGCACACTCCCCGCTGTGCGATTCGGTTGGGGGTTGCCCTGCGGCTCGGTCCAGTTCATAGGCCATTCTCCTTGCACACACAAAGAATTCGTAGCGCCTTGCGCACCGATGAAACTGTTTTTCTCTTGGGCACACCAGAGGCGAGACCGGTTCGTTCCGTCGTTTTGCATGTTCCATTTTGTTTCCGCCAACATGATCGTATTCGAAGAACCATCGGTCACGTCACGCATACTCCGCGGCCCCCCGACGTTATCACGCCCGAGCATCCCGTTGCGGCGATAAAGCTCGATCTTCGGATCGAAGTCACCACCGTTGTGGTAACCGTTGTACGAACTTGAATTTCCCTGATAGCTGCTGGTTGCTGAATTGGGGATCGCACCAGCGGTGCGATTTGTCGGCTTGGAGTCTGCGGGGCAACTAAATATCGGTAAATAGGTGGTGCACAATTCCGCGTTCGAGGAACCCGAACCGGGCTCCGTTTCAACTCGATTCTCGGCAGCTTGCTGCTCGGAGTTAAACGAGTCGAAAACACCGCCTCAGTCAAGAAATGGAGTTATCGCCCAACCCCAACCGAATCCGTTGCCGCCTCGGCCGCTGTTCGGATCCCCGTCAAAAATGCCCGTGTAGCGATGGCCCGCCGGAAACAATTGATAAACGTCGTGATAATTGTGCAGAGCCAAACCAAATTGCTTCAAGTTGTTCTTGCACTGCGTGAGGCGAGCCGCCTCTCGCGAATGCTGGATGGCCGGGAGCAGCAAGCTCACTAAGAGAAACATAATGGCCGCGATAACGATGAATTCCACGATTGTAAAACCGTGTCTTCCCCGACATTGGCGCAGCGCGCCGTGTGACCGTTGCGACATCACGTGGCCCTCCTGAGAATGGTGACCTCGAAGCGAGAAAAGATGTGACGGAATTTTGTCGGCAATCAGAGCGGTTGCTCTGCCTTGTGCCCGCAATGGACGGCTTCACGACTTCGATACTGTGTGACCGCGAGGCAGAACGGCGTCAAGTTTTTTTAGAACGGAAAAGAGCTAAAGAAATGCCAGCTTCGTTCTGCGAGATGTGCGTCTGTCATTATATCAGATTCAGAAAACTGCACAGCAAAATTCGGCGATTGTGACGAAATATCAAGCAATGTCATTGCGGCGTTCAAATGCCTTCGCTGGCACTTCAGGCTTCGATGGGTTGATCGCACAAACGCGTTTCTCGATCGCTGTTTCGGCACTCATCTGTCACCTCGCCCTCTGGGAGAAGTCGGCCGCAGGCCGGGAGTGGGGATTCCGAATTAGTGTTCGATTCTCAGAATTGATCTTCTGACCACGAAAAAAACGAAATGCACGAAACCGAAAGCAGGGTCTGATCGTGATTATTTCGTTTCTTTCGCGTCTTTCGTGGTTCAATCGATTCGACTCTACGCACCGCACCTTCATTCGCGTCGACTGGCGTCCATTCGCGGTTCTAAATCGTATTCCATCTCAGCGTGCTCCGTGCCCCCATGGTGAATAGCACTTCTTCGATCTAATGTGCACTGGCAAAGCCAGTGGCACTCTCTGCTTGGTGTGCGCACCGTTTGGTAAATCCATTGGCATATGGAGATCGGCTCAGCAGGAGCTTCGTCCTCCCGTAAAGTACATGCGTTCTTACATGGCCAATGTGTGGCTGGGGCGCTGAGGGCGCTCGTGTCGATGCCCTGTATCATTGCCAGCTGAATCGACACAAAAAGACGCAGCGCTCCCACAGCCCCAGTTGGTCGGTGATCGTCAATTGCAATCGGTTAACCGGGAGCGTCGCCTCCCAATTTCGCAGAGCATGGGTCCAGTTTCAGAGCGACTATCCCACTTGGAATTCAACTCCCTGGTTGCGATCGTCGACAACACGAAGACATAATTGCAGTCGTCAAATGCGCCGCGCGCGATGAACGGCCACGTAACCAAAGACGAGGAATGACAAATGATCGGTCATCTCGAATTGATCCCGAATAATGAATCGGCTGTAGCACCCTCGATGAAACTCTCGGCGCGGTGGAAGTGTGTGCTCGTAACTTTGGTGTGCCTTGCCTTTTGCTCAGCACCATTGTCGGCACAAGACCGTGGCGAACCTTGGGTCCGCCACACGATCGACAGTTCCTCGCGCGGTGCCGACGGCGTCCGCTTAGCCGACGTCAATGAAGATGGTTTGATCGATATGACCACCGGCTGGGAACAAGGGGGCGTCGTCCGAGTTTATCTCAACCCCGGACCGGACGCTGTTAAACAGGCCTGGCCGGCAGTCAGCGTCGGCGAGGTCGGTTCTCCGGAAGATGCGGTCTTCGCCGATGTCGATGGCGACGGCGCAATCGACGTCATCAGTTCTTGCGAAGGAAAGATCATGTCGATGTTCGTCCATTGGGCACCAACCAATCCCGCGCAGTATCTCGACCCCACGGCCTGGCAGACGTCGCCAATTCCAATTACCGATGGCTTGAGCCGGTGGATGTTTTGCCTGCCGTTCGACATCGACCACCAAAATGGTATCGACCTGATGGCCGGCTCGAAGAATCCCAACGGCGTTGTCGGATGGCTCGAGGCCCCGAAGAACGCGCGCGATTTGGCAGCTTGGAAATGGCATCCGCTGTATCAAGCCGGTTGGATCATGTCACTGATCGCTGAGGACGTCGATGCGGACGGCGACATGGATGTCATCCTGACCGACCGTAAAGAGTCCTCCCGAGCGGCCCGCTGGCTCGAAAATCCCGGTGTCGGCGCAAAGCAACGGCAGCCTTGGCCCATGCATTTAATCGGAGGTGCAGACCAGGAGATCATGTTCCTCGTTTCCCGCGACCTGGATGGGGACGGGTTACGCGACTTCGTGGCTGCCGTCAAAGACGGAGATATCCTGTTCTTTCAACGTCAGCCGGGAGACACACCGAAGTGGGAAACGCATACGATCCCAATGCCACCGAATAGCGGAACCGGCAAAGGAGCCGAAGTGGGGGATATCGACCTCGATGGGCAAGCGGACGTTGTTTTCAGTTGCGAGCATTCGGAAGAGAAAACCGGCGTGGCCTGGCTGTCTTGGGAAGGCTCCCCGACAACTGGGACATGGACGGCCCATGAAATCAGCGGGATGAAAGAAGGAGTCAAATTTGACCTGCTGCATTTGTTGGATCTCGATGCCGATGGCGATCTCGACGCCGTCACCTGCGAAGAGCGGCACAACCTGGGGATTATCTGGTACGAGAACCCGACGCGTTAATCCGGGAAAGCCGACTTTGCCGCCGTGTACGTTTTCTGTGGAAGAGTGACTGGTGCCACTGGCTTTGCCAGTGTGCCTCGTGAATCAATCAGATTCACCACGGGGGCACAGAGAACACAGAGAACGTAATTCCAAGAACCGCGAATAGACGCCGATTGACACGAATCAATTGTGCGATTCATAGAGGCGAATGGATTGAACCACGAAAGACCCGAAAGTAACGAAAGATTGGATTTCTAACCGGTCACTGAATTTCGTGCATTTCGCCATTTTCGTGGTTAATGACGCGGTGGGTGAGAATCAACAACTTCGAAACGAAGAATCGATTCACTTCCTCCAATGTGGCACATCGGGATTGGCCGATGGTGCGTCAATCGCTGAAGAATGAAAACTCATCCTGGATTCCCGCTTTCGCGGGAATGAAGCTCCACGGATATTGCACTGCGACTTCACGCATCTTGCGGCGACATGCGAGCACGGACGGTCTGCTCTAATTGATCGAGCACTTCGGTCGGCTGGAGATGCGACGTATCGATCCGCACGGCATCGGACGGAATGACCAACGGGCTGACCACGCGGTTTTCGTCGCGCCGGTCGCGTTCTTTGATTTGCTCGAGGATTTCGTCGAGCGACGCATCGTCGTTCTTGTCGTGTAATTCGCGATGCCGACGTCGGGCCCGTTCCATCGGATCAGCCGTGAGAAAGAATTTGCATTCCGCGTCGGGAAAAACGACCGATCCCTGATCGCGACCTTCGGTCACGATGTTCATTCCCTCGGCAACGACACGTTGTTGCCGTGTCAATTCGTCGCGTACATCGGGATGCATTGCCACCACGGAAGAGGCCTGCGTGACCGATTCCTGGCGAATCGCGGCACTGACTTCATCGCCATTGACCAATACTCGGTCGCCATCGAACTCGATTCTCGTTCGCCGAGCGGTTGCGACAACTGCAGCTTGATCGTTGGGATCGACATCTTGTTCAAGGCAGGCCCAGGCAATCGCACGGTACATCGCCCCGGTATCGAGAAACCGAAACGCCAATCGCTTGGCAAGGTTGCGGGCTGTCGAACTTTTTCCGGACCCGGCCGGTCCGTCAATCGTCACAATCATCATGTCGGCCATGGTATTATCTTGCAAAGTTCCGCGTGCATTTGTCTTCTTGCGGTCGCGGCACGTATTGGTCAATTAAGGATTCGTGTCAATCATCGCCGAAGCGTAATTCGACATCGGCAATTTCGTAGGAAGTCATTTCGATAACAACAGTTTCGCCCTGAATCGTCAAATCAGTTACCGTTTTCCCTTGGAAGTCGCGTTGGCGGGCTCGAATCGGCGTACGAAAACATCGCAACTTCGCCGTGCAGCGCCGACCTTCGGTTTCGACGAGTCGCAACCCGATACCGTTGTCGGACGCTTCGCCTTCAGAATTGTACCACTCCCACGATTCGGTTGCGCCCTCGGGAATTCGAGTCGCCAACCCCATGATCCGCGTGATTTGAACGTTCCTGGCGTCGACATGAAAGAACCAACCCGACGTTCCCGCATTCGGCGGACCGGTCGTTGTTGGTACGGATAAAGCAGGTGTCATCGCGTCGAGAGCATCCTGCATGGGAAAATGGCGATCCACAACCACGTCGAATCGGAACTTCCGCGTTGTTTCGCCCTCGACCACCAAAATCGTATCGAGCATGCGTGACCCGGTCTTGCGATGGAATGGCAGGCCATGAGTCAAAATGGTCGTCCGCTGTTCTTCGTCGGCGAACTCGATGTAATGCGGACTTTCGAATCGTTCGCCCAACGACGTGCTCGCTTCCTCGAAGATTGATCGCGTAATGACCTCGGAACTGTTGTTCCAAGCCCAGCGAGATCCGAAATAGGTCAGCCAGGGAATGCCTTCCATCGGCTCGGCGATGTCGAGTTCAACTTCGATTTCCAGTACGGGGCGGCCGCGATACATGCGAAAGCGTTGGCAAAAACCGGCGAGCGGCTCGTCGGTTTCAGGATCGATCAATTCGCCACGTGTTTCAATAATCCCAGCAACGGGTCCGTCGCTAATGACCTCGACCGATTGGCAGCGCATCTCCGAATATGATGTCGTTTCGGATTCGTCGTAATCGTCACCCGGCTGAATCGTTCGGGGTTGGGCGAATCGAAAAGCCAACTGCTGACTGAGACGATTGGGACGCCGCCCGTATTCCTTGATGCGCTGAATCCCACCAGTTTCGGGATTGATGTGCGCTTCGAAATACTCGTTGCGTAGCATATGCTCTTCGACGAGTGGCACGGAAGATTCCGTCGGTTTCGCGTTGGCCGACGCCGTTGGCAACCAGGTGAAGCCGGCAGCCGGCAGATCGACAATGGCGATTTTCGATTTATCATCGAATTGAACGGCACGGATCGCTCCGCCCACTTCGGGGGGATACTCGGCTTGATCGAGCGGAAAAACAACACGCCGCGGAAACGACAGTGTATTAATAAGCAGCATGCCTGGTTGATCGCCCCCGCCGGCCATGACGATTTTCACGAGATCCTCTGCGGAGCGTTCGACAAATCCCTCGAGCATCTGGACGGCTGCGTCAATTTCTGTCGGCGTTCCGTCTGGTCCGCCCTGCTCGATCACGCGTTCCTCGTCGGCGAGCAGCGCATCGGGAATCGGCCGACCAGTGAGCGCTACCGCAAGGCTCTGCAGCCAATGCCCGGTATCGAACTGCCGCCGTCGCAAGAAATGATCGCGAAAACGGGTCACCGGGTTGGGCTCTTGCCGCACGACAGCGTGGGTCAAAAAGGGGGACAGGTATTCTTTGGCTTCATAAGAAGAGAGCCGTCGCGGGGATTCGTCCAACTCGAAGAACTCTTCAAAGGTGATGAAGCGTCCGAGTGCCGGTGAATACTCGCTGATTCTTACGAAGTCTTCGAACCAGGGGGCTTGTACGTCGGGCCATCGCGCCAAAATGACCGCTGCTGACTGATCTTCCTCCATCGATTCGGCCATGCGTTGGGAGAACCGCAAATAGCTCGATGTGCTGTCAGCGGCCAACGGAATACGGGTAATCGCACTAATGACCGATCCGTCGATCCCTTCCCAGCGAATGCGACTCTGCTCGTGATCGGGATAGATGCCGTCGTCCAGCAGTAAATGCAACACCCCTTGGTATCCGAAACGGTTGAGAATTTGCGGAATCTGCACACCCAATCCAAACCGGCGACGTGACCAGGTCCTCGGAACTTTGCCGCATGCCTCGCGAAAATAAGCTTGCCCCGCTCGAAAGTTCCACAGGATCGACTCCATCGGAACGACGGGGATGGGCGGAGGCGTTAACTCACCTCCGATGATATCAATGGTCTGTTCTTGCCAAGCGCGGCTGATCTGTCCGCCAAGCTCCGGATCGTTGTCGCAAATCTCGCGGAATTCTTTTCCGGTCACCAGGAGATTCGCAGGACTCGCACGCTCGAGCCAACGCCGAAGATTGTCATCCGCCAGATCGGGCATCAGCAGACACAGATCCAGCAGGTAGCACTCGACCGGGTAGAACCGCTCGCGCGACTCGGTCAACCGTTCGAAGCAGACTTTCAAATGCTCGCGGCAGGAATCGGCGTCGCTGTTCAAACAATCGACAGCCGCTTGGACTGCTTCACGTTGCAAATGGACTTCGTCAATACTGCTAAAGTGATGCATATGCCGCGCGAGAAGTTCTGTTTGCAAATAGCACGTCCCCAATGCGATGAAGTCGCTGACAAGATCGTCGTCGAATTCGCACTCTGATGCGGCGACCTCGACGATGGCCGCGATGTAGTCCTCGCGATTGGTTTGCCCGGAAACGACACGCGCTCCGGCGGCTTTGGCTTGTTCAATCCAATCGTAAGGGACCCAGTCATCAGCTGCCGTCGGGATAATAATCAGCCGGTCTTCGAGAGACTCGGGCGGCTCGTCAGAACGGTGCCATTGTGGGATGGCTTCGGTCGCGTTTAACAACAGCGGATGCCAGGCGCAGGCGAAGGCATTCAGCAAACTCGCCGCCTGGTCGTCTTCCAGCTCGGTGGGGAAATCCTCGAGGCTATGACACGGAATCAGGATGATGGTTTCGCGAAATTTCATCAGTGAGTTGCAACTGTTTGAGAGCTGTCCACGAAAAACGGACCGGTCTGCGTTTGCGATTCGAGTATTGGGAAGCCAACACCTAGATCAGACACATCGACTGACCCTCGGGCCAAATCACATCTGGTCCATGATCGGCCTTGGGAAACTTACTTGTCGGGATTGGGACGACGACGCGAGTGCCGACGGCCAAAACCCGCGTACTTGACTTGGTTTACGACTATGAACCGGGTTTAGGATCAGCTTCAATCCTGGGCGCCAATGGTATCCACGAAGCCTACCTGCCACCGCTGCTGAACCGAATGTTGTCAGTTCTATTCGAATCACGTTTCACATTACCAAGGAGTGGTTCGATTCGCACGTGATCGCTCGAACGCGGGTGCGCGATGCACCTCCGCTTTTTCCGAATGTTTGGGGGCCGAAAAATTTCCGGGAACTTTCGCCGGTCGATTCGCGTCTCAATGTTGACTCACCGTAAAACCCCGTGGTAGCTTAGTTTTAGGACAAAGTTTGCGCATAGGGCACGATCGTTACTCCTTAAGCCTCTCTCAGTTGTGACCATTTCCGGTCGACGATCCGTGTTTGCTGCGGCTTTCATTTTTGGCGAGTCAAATCCACAACATCTTCGATGGCTGGAGATCTGCTGTAATGGCTGAAAACCAAGGCGTTTGGGGAATTGAGATTGGTCAGGCAGGATTAAAGGCATTGCGTTTGCGCTATGCCGAAGCGGCCAACCAGGTGGTCGCAGTCGCCTTCGACTATGTGCCTCACGCTAAAATCCTCAGCCAGCCGGACGCCATTCCCGAGGAATTGATTCCGCAGGCGCTCGAGACCTTTCTCAAGCGCAACAAAATCAAAGGTGACAAAATTGCCATCGGTGTCCCCAGCCAGCACGCGTTGGCTCGGTTCATCACGCTTCCTCCCGTTGAATCGGGCAAGGTCGCGGAAATCGTCAAGTACGAAGCCCGACAACAAATTCCGTTCGCCCTCGAAGAAGTCATTTGGGACTTTCAAACGTTAGGTGGCGGCATCGAAGAGAGCGGCTTCATGTTGGGGGCCGAAGTGGGCCTGTTCGCAATGAAACGCGAGCAAGTGATCCAATCGCTGCAACCGTTTATCGATGCCAAAGTGGAAGTCGAATTGATCCAGGTTGCACCGCTGGCGCTGCAAAACTTCTTGTGCTATGACCGGCTGGGCCAACGGGTCGACGAAGACTTCGTTCCGCCCGACGATTACACGCTGGTGCTCGACATGGGAGCAGACAACACCACGCTCGTCGTGTCGAATGGCGAAAAGATTTGGATCCGCAACGTTCCTTTGGGTGGCAACCACTTTACGCGGGCACTGACCAAAGAAATGAAGTTGACGTTCGCCAAAGCCGAACACCTCAAGTGCAACGCCACCAAGTCTCCCGATCCGCGGGCCGTCTTTCAGGCCTTGCGACCGGTGTTTAACGATTATGTGTCGGAAATCCAACGATCGATCGGATATTTCGCCAGCGTTAACCGCGAAGCGAAAATCGTACGCGTCGTTGGCGTGGGCAATGGATTCAAGCTGGCCGGCCTGCAGAAATTCCTGCAACAGAACTTGCAGTACGAAGTCAAACGGGTCGACAAGCTCGAAGGCGTGGTCGGCGACAACGTGCTGAATGCCCCGTTGTTCCAGGAGAATGTCCCCAGCTTTGTCGTGCCTTACGGTTTAGCCCTGCAGGGTTTGGGACTCACGCAAGTACACACCACGTTGATCCCGCCGGAAATTGCGTTGCAGCGTCAGATTCGCCGCAAAAAGCCTTGGGCTGCCATCACTGCCGCCAGCCTGTTGTTCGGTTTGTCGGTGTCGACTTTCGGCTATGCCCGCGTAGCCAGTTCGGTCAGTGAAGATCGATTCGGCGCCGCCGAAACTGCGGCAGCTACCTACGGCTCGAAGGTTGCCGATTTTCAATCGCAATACGATGCCGCGGTCGGTGAACACGACGCGCTAAAGGCGGCCGGCGAAGAGTTAGTCCGCACGATCGATTCGCGGGAGAATTGGCTGGAGTTGTATCGGGCCATTAACGAATGCTTGCCGCGCGACGTCGGCGATCAACAGGACGAAACGCGCATTGAATTGAAAAACCAGATCAACATTCAATCAATTACCGCGGAACGCCCAGAGGATATGGCTGTCTGGTTTTCGGATCTTGCAGATTCGATCAAGAACCATATGCGAGACGACGAGCGAAATGTTCCGCCACCCACCGAAGCATATGTCGTCACTTTGACAGGGTTCCATTTCCACCACGACGAGAAAAACCCACGCACCGGCATGGGAGTGCTCTACGTTGTGAGCACATTACTGAAGAATCTGCAGCAGTGGACTTTTCAAGCTCCCGATTCGTTAGAGCCGGTTCCTGTGGGGCAATTAGGGATCTCCCACGCCTTGGTGACCGATATGGGCCGGGCAGAAAAAGTGAAGTACTACTTCGAAGATGACGGCCCCGGCCGAGAAGTGACCAGTGGAGCGGTCGGTGGCGTGGCTAATACCTATACTCGGGCCGCCGGCGGCGCGGGTGGCGCCATCGCCAACGACGCAGAGTACAAAGAACTGACCAAAACAACCTTTAAGTTGCAATTCGTTTGGCTGCCGCGTGACAAGAACGACCGGCCAGAGATCCGGCCAGAGATGGTCGCCCCGCCTGTCGAAGAAGAGGCGGAACCAGTCGAAGAACCGACCGGTTGATCAAACTCCTTTGAAGACGAATGCTGTTTCGGGGGTGGCTTTCGTCGCCCCAAAAATCGGATCGAACTAGTAAACAAACGACGTCGAAATTCATCTTAGCACATATCTCGCAGCTGTTTCTTCTGCGACCGGAGAGCCGTGATGGATAAACTGAAGCCACTCATCGTGCACCACTTTTGGGTCTTGTTCGGCCTGGCCATCATTCTGACGTTTGTCGGTTGGTGGATGACAACCGGCACGCTGGAGGAAATCGCGACAACGAGAACCGATAAGCTGAATTCGACCTTTGACGGCATCCCCGATGGGACGAATGCCCCCAATGATCAATGGTCAGGCGAGGTCCAAAAGCGAAACCAGGTTCGTGCGAAACGCAACGCCGAAACGCACGAACAACTTTGGGACCGGCAACAAGAGCTGATTGTCTGGCCGCCTCAAATCGCTGACACCATGGCCGACTGCCCATTCCGGGGCCGCCTTGCCGAAGCGACGGAAGTACCGCTGTTATACCGCAGCGCTTATTTACTCGAAATTGACCGCGTTTGGAGAATGGCGGACCCGGTCGGCATCGCGCCGCGAAAGGGATCTGTGCTGTTTGACGAGGCGATCATTCCTCAAGTTCCGCAGACGAAATGGGATATTGAGCAACCAACCTGGAGGGAAATTTGGGACGCCCAGGAAGACCTCTGGCTGGTCACCGAGTTGGTCAAAGCGGTCGCTCGCGTGAATGAAGGGGCCGAAAGTGTTGCCGATGCCCATGTGCGGCAAATCAGCGAGATTAAGTTGTTCGGCGCGACTCCCGAAGGGGGAGTTCCGGTGGTGGCGACAACCGAGGCAACCGGTGAAGGCGAAGGATCGGATTACGGCTCCGATTGCGAGTATGCATGCGAATGCATGATGGAATACGGGATGGTCTGTGATTGCAGTTTCGACTGTGAAGAAATGTGCTACATGATGTGCATGGGCATGATGTATATGGGTCCGACCGGCGGCGCCGGGCGATTCGGGCAACGGACTCAGTCGACCGTCAACGTCGATGTCGACCTGGCCGAGGAATTCGAGGAACCGTATGTCAGTTCCGGGACTTCGACCAGCGGCGGCGGCGACTTGGGGGCCTTTCCCGGTTTTGGTGCCGCTCCTGGAGGAACATCAGCCGGCCGGCGATATATTGAAGACGAAGGCAAGCCGTTTCGAACGCGTGGTTTTTACATTAAGGCGGTCGTCGATCACCGCCGCGTTCCCGACTTGCTGGTGGAAATTACCAACTCGGAATGGCCGTTGGAAATCATTCGCGTACACCAGAAAGTGCGCCAGATGTTGACGCCAGGCGCCCCTCCGGGCGGACTGCCAGGATTTGGGCCGTTAGCAGGCGGATACGGAGCACAAGGTTATGGCGCACAACCTGGTGGCGGCTTGACCGGAGGCCTAGCTCCCGGGGCAATCCCCGGCCTGAACCAGCTGCTGAACCCCAACGCTGGTCGTGGCGGAATGGGCTGCTACATGATGTGTAGCATGGGCATGATGTGCGATATGGGCGGCATGTGCGGCATGATGGGCTACATGTGCGGCGGGGGTTGCGGCGGTGGCGGCGGCGGCGTGAGCGGGTTGGGTGGCCTGCCAGAAGGAACCAGTTCCCGCACTGCTCAAGCGATCAAAGCGGCCTTGGAAGACCAGTACCTCGTCGACGTCGTCATTGTCGGCGTGATGATGATGTATGACCCGCCAACCGAAGCGGAACTTGCACTGGAATCAACCGTGCAAGATTTTACTTCACAAACTGGGGCTGTTGCCCCCGATCTGTCAGGTGGGCAAGCAGACGGAACGACGGCACAACCGGAAACGGGTCTGCCGGTCGATGACGGTTCGGCATCGACAACAATGCCGGCTGACGCAGCGACAGAAGAATCGTCGGAATTGACGGCCGACGACGTGTTTAATGATGACCCCGCGGGGGTCAGTCCATAACGTTGTTGTACTGAGACGTGGAAAAACATATTCTCCACGATGGAAATGTGGACCAGATCACGGGCTAAGTTCATTTGCCTTGGAGTCTACGATGAATAATCTGAAGGCCAAATTTCAAAACATCGACTGGAAGCAGTTGGGCATCGACCACGGCGAAAAATTCGTCAGCGGATTGATTGGCTTACTGGTTCTGTTGGCAATTGTCTTTGCCCCCTATTCTGCGTACGACAAGGCGCCCTCAGACTTTGAAACGAAAGTCCAGGCAGGAGATCAGGCTTTAGCGGCTTCGAAATGGCCTGCCGAAACCGAGCAACAGTTCGATCAAGGCCTGGAGAACAACCGCGATGCGATTACCGATTTGTTTCAGCCGCTCGATTTGAATCAGTTCGCCTATCCCGCGGTATCGATGTTCGAACCGCTGTACAAAATCAAATCGAAGGTGGATGAAATCGAATGGCTTGCACCCGAAGAAGTCATTGCCACACCGGGTGTGGTGATTGCCCACTACAAGCCGGAAGACGAAGAGGAAGACCTGCTGCTGGCGGGAGATCCCGAAAGCGGATTTGGGACACCCTGCGATACCGGTTTCGAGCTTGACGAAATGGACACGTTCGAGCCTTTGCCAGGGTTCTTGCCGGGAGTCAGCAATATCGACCGTCGTCGGCCGCCGCAGCCGGGCGAACCTGGATATGTCGAGAATTTTTGCTGTTGCGCCGGCATGATGTGCTATGGCATGGAGTGCATGTGCTGCTATTGCTGCATGGAAATGTGCTATTCGATGTGTATGGGAATGATGTGCTACATGGGTGAGTATGGAGAAATGGACACCGGTCCGAAAGTGAACGGCAAAGGTCACCGGTTTATGGCTGTTCGCGCGGTGATCCCCTGGAAGAGGCAACTCGAAAGAGTCGCCAAGGCGTTCAGCCTGTCGAATCAATCATCGGCGGAAGAGCACATTGAGTATCTCGATTTCGAGTTGCAGCGGCAGGCAGCAATCGGCGGTGCAAACCCGTGGGCCGGTCCGTGGGAAACGGTCGACATTCAGCCGGCCCTCGATGTTTTAGACGCGGTTGAAGATTTCGATTTCGACATCATCGACCCCGGTTACACACACGAAGTCTTCACCATGCCGCTTCCGCTACGGGTGGCAGGCATTTGGACCGACGACCTGGTGGGGCACCCGCGGATCAAATCGTTAACCGACGAGCAGATTGCGATTCAAAACGAAATCAGCGCCAAAGCGATGGAACTGTACGAGAAAAAGCCCGAGGCGACACGCGCCACGAAGAAGGGATTTTCCAGTCGACAAGCTTCTATTCGCAACATTCGCCAGAATGTTTACGGAACGCCCGAATCGGAACAGCTGTTCCAAGATTTGAACGAAGAGTTCCAACAAAAGAACGAAGAATACAATGCCGGGGTTTCCGGCTTGATGAGAATGGCGACATCGGCCATGTCGACGCGGGCCTTGTTGTTCCGTTACCTCGACTTCTCGGTGGAGCCGGGTAATGCTTATCGCTATCGGGTCCGTTTGGTTGTGAGAAACCCGAACTATGCCCGTCCGATTGAAGAGTTGGTCGACCCGGCATTCGCGGAAGGCGAGACGCGGGAAACGGCTTGGAGCAAGCCAAGCGAAGTCACTGTCATGCGAAACGACGTCCAGTACTTTTTGACCGGGGCGGCTCCGGCAACACGGTTTAATGCGGAAAACACCAGCCTGGAAGTGTTCCAATGGTATTCGGATTCGGGAACGCTGGTGGCCAGCGAGTTGCGTGGCATTCAGGCCGGGCAAGTCATCAGTGCCATGCAAAAGACCGAAGTACTACGTCCAGAGGCAACGTTTGAAACGGAAGACGACGTGCCATTCGACGCCGGAGATGTCTTGCTGGACATTCGTCGAAGTCCCAAGCTGACGACCGATGACTTCCCCGATTTGGAATTGCCTCGTGGGGGGCTGGCATTTGTCGATCAGGCGTTGGCTGTCAGTCCGTCTGGAGAATTCGTCGCGCTCGATACCATCTCGAGGACGAATACGCGACGAATGATTCGCCAACAGTTTGCCGCGCAAAACCAGCCGTGGATGGATCTGAAAGACCGTGGGCGTCCACAGGCTCCACTCGGTATGGAGATGGGGATGTGTTACGGCATGGGCAGCATGGGCGGATTACCGACGCGAAACCGGTCGGCACGATCCCGCCGTGGCCGGACACGTAACCCGATCCGGCAATAGTTCTGCGGTTAATAGTCGGAACTTATACTTGCGGCGACTGCAGCGGCGAAGAGGCACCGAAGTCCACAGCGGCTTCGGGGCGTCGATCGAGAATGACTTCGCGCATTTCTGCGGCAATAAAGAACGAACCTGTTGCGCATACGAGATCGCGCGGACCACTCAGGTGGGCAGCCAGTCCCCAAGCGCTGGCCGGATCGTTCGCGGTATGAGCAGGGGCCAGCGAGATCGATTGCCAGCGCCGCAATAATTCATCGATGGGAAGCGCCCGCGGATTGTTCAGGTACTGCGTGAAGATCAACGTGTTAAACCGAGGAGCGGCCAACCGCAACATGCCCTGAACGTCTTTGTCTTGAGTCGTCGCAAAGATGAGCGTCTTTTGCTCCGAAGCAAAGCCGGCATCGAGCGCATCCAAAAGCGCCGCCATCGACGCCCAGTTATGGGCGGCATCGACAATGACTGTCGGCTGCCGTTTCACCACTTCCATGCGCAAGGGCCATTTGACTCCGGAAAGCCCCTTGTTAATGGCGGCTGCAGAAACATTTCGGCCCGATTGTGTCAAAGTGTCGGCAACCGCCACGGCCAACGCCGCGTTGACTGACTGGTGGTCGCCAGCCAACGTGATCGGTAGTTTTTGATGAGCGCGAAAGGGTGTCGCCACGTCGATTGAGCGATCAGCGGGCACGCCGGAATCGCTGATCGAGGAAACGTCAGAACGGACCTGGATATCCCTTTCGAAACAGTACAACGGACTCTGCTGCTGCCTGCAGACGCGCTCGATCACAGCGTGTGCTTCAGGAGCAGTTGCCCCCGAGATGCAGGGAATCTTGGGTTTGATAATTCCTGCTTTCTCCGCAGCAATTTGCTTGAGGGTACCACCCAGCAGGTGCATATGATCACGACTGATATTGGTGATCACGGTGACATCGGGGACACAGACGTTGGTAGCATCGAGTCGGCCACCGAGACCCGTTTCCAGGACAACGAAATCAGCTTGCTGACGGCGAAAGTGAAGCCAAGCCAATGCTGTGGCCAATTCAAAATACGTCGGCGCCACATCCCCCGGACTGCGATCCATTTCCTCCAAAGGCGGCAAAATCGCGTTGACGAGTTCAACCATCTCCCGCTGTGTGGGAGGCAGACGGTTGACCTGCATTCGTTCTTCAAATGCGTCGATATGCGGCGAAGTGAACAGGCCAACGCGGTATCCAGCGGCTCGGAGAATCTCGGCGACCAAAACAGCAGTCGACCCCTTGCCTTTGGTACCTGCGATATGCACTGTGGGCACACCGATTTGGGGATTCCCCAAAAGCGAAAGCAACTGCCGCATGCGGTCTAGCTTGAAATCCCGCTCGGAATAGCGGTCGCCGTGAACGCGTTCGTAATTGATTCGGCGGAACAGGACTTCCAGCGCCTGTTCGTACGAGTCCACCGATTTTCTGGTCAATCCTTTAGTTCCTTTTGCATGATGCGATCGAACGTCCGGCCCCTACGGCGACGATCATTGCGAGTCTCAATTTGCGCTTACCGAATGAACTGGAGTCTTCGCATGCTGACTGCAGATTCGCCGGATGGTTTACGTTGCCACATCCCTACTCGGTGATTTCCCTCAATCGAATGTTGCGGAAGTCGATCCGCATGGCGGGACCGCTGTGCACTTGAAGCGCGATAATTCCTTTTCGGGCGATGCTGTCATCGGGCTCGTGATAGTCGACTGTTCGGATGCCGTTGACCACCATCAGAATGTGATCCCCCTGGGCACGAATGAGATAGGTGTTCCAGTCGTCCTTTTTCAAAACTTTGTTCAATTCCTCGGGGGCCTGTACGAGGACCTTACGGCGACGGTGCTCGTCGTACAAGCATCCCCAGAACCGCTGGCCGATGTCGGCCTGATAACCTTCGACAGCCGAGCTGTCGGGCAGCCGTTTTGACCGGAATTGAATCCCGGTGTTGCCGGTTCCGTTGTGAAGCTTAAACTCCAGCCGTAACTCGAAGTCGCCGTATTCTTTTTTCGTCGCCAGGAATTCGTTTTGTTTGATGCCAGGCGAATCGCCCACGATCATTCCATCGCGGGCGGACCAAAGTTCGGTATTCCCTTCCCACCCGTCCAGCGACTTGCCGTCGAACAGTGCGGCAAACCCCGGTTCACTTTTCGGCCGATCTTGGGCGTAGACGATGTCCGTAGCCCCAAGCATCACACCAGCCAAAAATACCAGGAAGAATAAGACTCGAATTGGTCGGTTCGTCATCAAGATCGTGTTCATGAGAAACTGCTTTTGCACCTATCGAGTTTCGATTGATATTGCAGACCAGTTGCGTGGCCCTGAACAACAGCTCCAGGATAACAAATACTACTCCTGGGAGGGCATTTTCAGTTTCACTTCCCGGCCGTCACGGAGCACGGTTGTCGGAACAGACGTACCGGGCTTGAAGTTGTTGACCAGATAGGCAAACAACAGTGATTCATTCATTCGGTCGGACTTCTCACCAACGGAAACGATGATGTCGCCCTTTTGAAATCCAGCCCGCTTCGCAGCAGCGTGTTGCCCGTACTGCCCGACATGGTCGACACGCAGTGCCAGTTTGTCGGGCGACAAGTCGGCATCGCGACGCTCGTTGTCGGAAAGATCGCTTAGTCTTAGTCCGCCGGTCGCCATGCGCCGCAACGACCATGAGGTGGCTCGCCAAGAGATATCACCCGTTTTGCGCCAACCGGAAGCCAACGTGATTTTCAGTTTTTGATTGCTTCCGTTACGGCGGACTTCAGCATCGAGAACCGCCGAATCTGCCTGCTGCTGCAGGACCCATTGGATGTCGGCAATGGACAGAATCGTCTGCTGATCGATGGTGAGAATTTCGTCTCCCTGCTGAAAGCCGTCTGCTTTGGCAGGCGACCCGTTAACGACCTGCTTCACAGTGGACTTGGTCTTCGGGTCCATAATCAATCCGAGGATTTTCGGGTGCGGATAAGGAAAGAGAACCTTTTCGGGAACCGGTTTTCCTTCGAGCCGATAAACCGCGCGTTGTGCTTCCCCGACTTGATGGCAATGAATGCAGCTTTTGACAACGTTGCCTTCGTAGTTGAGTTTCGAGCCATACTTTCCGGCAAGCGATGGCATTTCTTCGGGAACTTTATGCGGAACAATTGGCCCGCGCTTACCGGCAAACTGTAACTTGTTGGCCGGGTACTGGGCATGCAGATCGAGCGCCGCGGCCAAGGCTTCGGCAAACCCCTCGATGGAAACGTCATCATCCGATTCGGTTTGGTGCGACCGAGTGCCATAGCGTCCGTAGATGGTTTGATCGGCATTCATAAAAAACGCGGCAAACGATTGGTCGTAGTCGTATTGAAATAGGGAAAGATCAAGACCGTTGGCATGAACGACTCGTACACAAACGAACTGATCCATGAGGGCACGCACGTTTTCATCCCGCTCGACAACTTGCGCATCGAGCTGGGCACAGGCTTCGCAGGGAATGCAACGGAAGACCACCAACAGTGGTTTGCCCGTGCGATACGCTTCGGCATACGCTTTGGGAAGGTCGTTGTAAATCCAATAGTCCTGCGACTCGACCTGCTTACGGTCATTACGGACCTTGGTTTCTCGATCTTGAGCGAACCCGCACGCAAGACCGCTCACAAACGTCAGCACGATGAACAATGCGATTCGGTTCATGTGGTTTCTCCCGGAATTGTGGGGATTGGGAATTCGATTCAAACTCGACAGCTTAGCCACGATTCGAACACGGCAAAACCATGTATGAGATTATCCGAATCTCCTGCCAGAATCGAGTGCGTCGTCGCAGCCAGCCCTCACGGGGCCTTCTGCACAATCGTCGCGGGGAGAGTCTCCCCCTGTGGGACAAATCGCAACGAGACCGAATTTACGCAATGGCGGGTATTTTTGGCCGTCATCCCTTCACCGAGAAAAACGTGTCCCAGATGGCCTTCGCAGTTATTGCAGACAATCTCAATACGATTCCCGTCCGCGTCCCGATGGCGGGCGACCGCATCCGGAATTTCGTCATCGAAACTCGGCCAACCACAATGGCTGTCGAATTTGTCGTCGGACCGGTACAGCGGCGCGTTACACCGCCGACAAATAAAAGTACCGGCAGCCTTGAGATCGGTGTACTCGCCGGTGAAAGGTCGCTCGGTCCCTTTGTTGATAATCACCCGGGCTTCGGCGTCGGTCAGTTGGTTGTAGCCTTGTGTCGGTGTGTTGCTGTTCATAGCAGTGACCGTTGGAAATGGACGATGGAGATGCGGGGAAACGCATAATCGATTGGATGAAATCATAGCAAAGGGACGATGACTTCGACACTGGCACCACGGACGAGCGGGGGATTATCAAAGTGCGCGATTTCGCTGCTTCAACGCAACGCAAATGCGAGAATCACCAACAGCACCGTACAGACCATACACCCCACGACGCTGCCCCAATACATAAACGGTTGAGCATCGCGATCGTAAAGACGAAAGTTTGAAAAGGCCTTGCCGGTATAAAGAAACAACGCGGCGGCGATTCCCGTGAGGACGGCGCATCCGAAAAAGAACCATTGCAACGGAATTGGCTCCAATCTGGGGATTGAGTTGTCCATTGTCGACAGGCGGCTCACCTGCATCAAGAAGGGGGACGAGGGCAACTCTATCCTTCCGGTGCAACTGGCCTTGTAGCGGCATCGAGCATTTCCGCCAGCGAATCCCTGAGAACCGAAATCGCAATATCGTTGTGTCCTGAATGGTTCAATTGAATGAATTCCTTGCGAACACCGGAAGCCGACTGCGGTGGGGCCGCTACGAACAGTTTGCGTGCCAAATGTATGGGAACAATTTCATCGTCCGCCCCATGAGTGATCACGACCGGACAGGTAACGTCGCCAATCTTCTCGTCGGATTGATACCGATCGAGGAGCAAATAGTGAAAGGGGAAATAGGGATAGTTCCAATGCACGACATCGGGCATCGACGAAAATGTCGAGTTTAGAATCAAGCCGGCCGGGGGAATGCCGTCGCGCGAAACGTCAGCCACCAAATGCGTGGCGATCGCTCCTCCGAGTGACTCACCAAAAACAATAATGCGGTCGGGCGAAATGCGGCAATCAGAAGTGAGATAGTCCCAAATGGATCGGGCGTCGTCGAGCAGCGAGGTTTCGCTGGGAGTACCCGAGTTCTCGCCGTACCCCCGATAATCGAACAAAAACAAGTCGCAATTCGCCGACGTAAAGTCGCGGCAGTCCAATGCCCGCTCGACACGATTGCCCGCGTTGCCGGGAAAATAGAGAACGACGGGCCGTCCCGCAGCGAGTTCCGCCTCAACGCTGGCGGCATCTTCCGCCCGGCGCCCATCAGCCAGAACAAGCCAGCCTCCTAGTGGTATCCCATCGACGGTTTTCACCGAAACGGTATGAACCTGGCCGTCGGGCAGTTGGGCGTCGGAAGACGAAATTGCGTCGACACGCGCTGCAGGATACATAAAATGCCGCTGCATTAGCGCGAAGATGACTGTCACCACACAGTACGGAATAAGAACATAGACGACCAAACATCGAAGAATTCGTTTTCGCCAGCGCCTGATCACCTGTCGACGTGGGTTGGGATGCAGTACGTCAGACGTCGATCGACTTTCCTGCGTCATGACGGTAACGCTTTCTTCTACCAAGCGACTCGCGCGGTTTCGGAAGCGTGCTACAGCGTATTACGCTGACTAGTGGCCGCGACAATCGCATTTTGTTCTGCGATTGTTGGCTCCCACGATCCAGAAATGTCCACGATAAGAAGCAAACCGCTCTAATCCGCTCGTTGTGCCTGTTCTTATTTTAAGCATTACTGTTGAACACGAATAGACGGCAACCGGTCGAGTCGCAAGACGATCGAGGAATTCGGCCGCGGCCCGACACACGCCGTCCTCGTTGCTGAAACGATTCGGGTACGAGCGGCAACTCTTGAAACGTGCGGTTCGACCTGTCAGATTGCAATCTCAGTTACAGAATGAAATTACCAAACCTTACCTGTTGCACTGGAACCGATGACGATCCCCAAGACCGATCCGATTGTAAACATTCCGATGGCGACGCCGTTTGATGCGGCTGATGCGGTCGACCACGACGCGCTGGCCAGGAATGTTCAGCGTTGGCTTGCCACTCCCGCGACGGGATTTCTCGTTGGCTCCCAAACGGGCGAAGAATGGGCACTCAGCGAGCCGGAGAAGCTAGCGGTCGCGAAGACAGTTAAGGAGTGTTTGGATGACCAAAGATTCCTCATGGGGGGAATCGATTGCCCCTCGGTGACGGAGACCCTTCGCCGTGCCGAGGCGTTTGCCGACGTCGGCGCCGAGTTGGTCCGATTGAGGTTTCCACGTGGGACTCAGAATATCAAACCGTACTTCGAGCAGGTCTTGCCGCGCTGCCCCGTTCCTGTTCTGTTAATGCACCAAAACGAGCCGGCGCGATTCGGGATGGCGGCAGAACCGGCCGGCGAGCCGGAACTCCTCGGGGCGGTGGCCGACATGGATAACGTGTTTGGATACGTTACCGATCACGATGTCAGGTTCGAAGCCCGTGTTCGCCGCTGTATCACCCGCGACCGACGATTCTGGATCTGTAAC
>JANQRQ010000109.1 GCA_028284485.1 Planctomycetaceae bacterium
CCGCCGCTACTCTACAACGCGCAAGAATAGGATGAATCCGATTTTTCTTTCGCTGGCACGTCAGGCTCTAATTCGCGGTGTTTGGAGCATGATCGTCATGATTCACTTTCCAATAAAACATTGCAAATTGTAGCCGCGACTCCATGAACGATACGGCTTAGCAAGCTGACGCCCCGGTAACAGACCATGTTGACAGGCCAATGACGACGCCACAATCCCACGAGTCCACCCCCGACGACAGCCAATCTCAGAAGCCGACCAACGTGCGGTGGATCATTTTCGGCCTGAGTTGTTTCAGCTCGTTCCTGCTATACCTGCATCGCTATTCGTGGGGGTTCATCAAAGCCGATATCGCCGAGGAGTTTGGCTGGAATACGGTGACGCTAGGGGCACTCGATGGCTGCTTTAACCTCAGCTATGCCATCGGACAGATCCCTTTTGGAATCATTGGAGACTGGTTCGGGCCGCGAATCGTGCTGGGGTCGATCATCGTCCTTTGGTCGCTGGCCTTGGGAGGCGTGACGCTGGCGACCGGCCTGTGGTCGATGTATGTGGCGCGGTTCATTTTCGGACTGAGCCAGGCGGGCTGTTATTCCAATCTCAGCAAGGTGACGAAACTGTGGTTTCCTCCGCAGGTTCGCACGACGGTGCAGGGATGGGTGGCGTCGTTCGCCGGCCGATCTGGTGGAGCTGCTTCCAACGTGCTCCTGGGAGTTGTTCTCTTGGGAGCTTGGCATATGCCCTGGCGGTGGGCGATTGGCACGTTGTCGATGATCGGCCTGGTCTTCGCGGTGGTCTTTATTGCTTTGTTTCGCAATCGGCCGGCCGAACATCCCTGGACGAACGCGGCAGAAACCGAACTCATTACGGGCAGCGACCCCGATTCGGCAGTCGCCACCAAGTCGGCCCTCAAATGGCGAAACGCTCTACGCAGCAGAAACATGTTGGTCTTCTTGTTTCAGCAGTTCACCAGCGCCTTTGCGGACAATTTGTATCCGTATTGGATACCGTTGTTCCTGCTGGTTCAAAAGCAGGTCGACGTGGCCGCGGCCGGCGTCCTGGCGGCGTTACCGCTGTTGGGCGGCGCGTGCGGCGGCATGGTCGGAGGGACGCTGCAAAACTGGCTGATCATTCGCACGGGCCAAAGGCGGTGGGTGCGGAGTGCCATTGGCTGCATCGGCAAGCTGTTGGCAGCCGTCTTTATGTTTCTCAGCCTCGGTTTCGATTCGGCGACCACGATTCTGTTGATCTTCATGATCGTCAAATTCTTCGGCGACTGGAGCCAACCTACCGTTTGGGGCACAAGTACCGACATCGGCGGGAAGAACTCCGCATCGGTGTTTGGCTTGGTGAACACGACCGGTTCCGTGGCTGCGTTCGTGGCAGGCCCGGCAATGGGCGCATTGATTTTGTACTTCAGCGAAGACTTGACCATTCAACAGGAATCGGTCGATGCAAACATTGTCGAGGCCGACGCCGACGCACCGTCGACGGAGACGTTCACGACTTTGTCGACCGTCAGTCAGCGGGCCCTTCAGCCGGGCACGGTCAGCGGAACGGTGTTGGTGCAGGGCGAGTCGGTCGCCACATTTCAGGTTTCTGAAACCGAAGGAACGTTCGAGTTCGCCGCCGTCGACACAACCGGTCCTTACCCGGTGAGTGATGGCTCCAATATTCACCTCAACAAAGGCGAAATACAATTGGCCTGGAGCGCAGCCCCGCAGCAGGCATCGCTGCAAGTTGATTACACTTACCGCCGATACGGCAGCGGTTGGACGGCGCTGTTCACGGCACTGGCCGTCATTTACCTGGCTTCCGCGCTTTCGTGGCTATTCATCGACTGCACAAAGAAGATCGAAGAGTAACTCCGGCGACCGGCTCAAACGCAATTGCCATGTGGTTACTGCGCGCTATTGAGTGCTTCTTCAAGCACCTTTCGCACTTCGGCTTCGTCGATGTCGGACATTAATTCGACATGGCCCAGTTTCGTGGGAAGCACGAACCGCAACTTTCCGCCGATGTTTTTCTTATCAAGCGACATTCGTTCTAAGATCGCATCGATCGAAAGCCCCGACTCCGCCGGCAAACTGATCGGCAAGTGAACGGCTTTCAAAAGGGCCACCTGCCGCTGCGTGACGTCCGCATCGATCAACTTCAATCGCTCGGCCAAGCGACTGGCGCAAACCATGCCGATCGAAACCGCTTCGCCATGTTGCAGCTCACCGTAGCCCAGTAACGCTTCGAAGGCGTGCGCGAACGTGTGGCCGTAATTCAAAACGGCCCGCAAACCGGTCCGTTCGTATTCGTCCTGCTCGACGACGTCGGCCTTCAATCGGCAACTGCATGAAATCACATGCCGCAATACGTCCGCATCTCGCCGGTTGAGACCGTCGATGTTATTTTCCAGAAACTCGAAGAAATTGGCATCAAGAATAACCCCGTACTTCACGACTTCCGCAAGGCCGCTGCGGTAATCGCGATCAGGCAGCGACTGCAAAACGGTCGTATCAATAAAGACCCCAAGCGGCTGATAAAACGCCCCGATGAGGTTTTTGGCTTGGGGATGATTGACACCGACTTTGCCCCCAACCGAGCTATCAACCTGGGCCAATAATGTTGTCGGCACTTGAACGAAGGGAATCCCCCGATTGAACGATGCTGCCAAAAAGCCAGCCACATCACCGACGACTCCGCCGCCGACGGCGACTACAACCGTTTGCCGGTCGGCTTTTTGCGCGACCATTCGGTCATACAGCCCATTCAACACCGACAACGATTTCGAGTTCTCTCCTGGTTCCAGGACAATGTTGGAACAAGCCCATCTGGCTGATGTTAATCCGCGCTCAATCGCCGCCGCATGCGAATCGGCCAGGTTTTGATCGGTGACGACGACGGCACGATGCGACTTTGCCGACTCCCCGAAACGATCGTGCAGCCAGTTAGTGACGACGTCGCCAATTGAATCGGCTGCATCGCTGACGATGGCAATATCGTAGCTACGCGAACCAAGCGAGACGTGGACATTTTCAGACAGATTGGATTGAGACACTTGGCACTCGGAAAATGCGATATCGTTGCCGGACAAACAAACCCAATGGTGACAATCGAGTGAACTCACTCCTTAGCAGGATCGAACAAACCTGCCGGTTTGCGATGAACTCGATGCCGGCTTTCGATTCTACCGACACAAATGAGCGCGTCGACCGCACGACAGTTGCGCGTCGGACAATCTGTTAAAACCATGCGCCAAGATGTGCCCCAATCGTCTTGAAAAAATCTCGCCGCGGCATCTGTCCAACTTGAATTCGTCGGAAAACCGAAGAACGAGATTTCGCGACGACCCCTGAGACACAATGCACCGTAACCTGTTACTGACAAAAGATTTACCATGCCAAAAAAACCAAGCGCCTTGCCGTAACTTTTCTCGCCGATGACATTGATATTGCCGCAAATTGGGAAGTAACGATAATTACCGATGCTCACCACATAGGCAATCAATCACGTTAGCGATTGCCAACTGGTTTTGCGTCACCCAGGCGTGAGACCTGACGTTTCCCAAATTGTCACAATTCGGCGAAGGCCATGGATGGTCGCCCCAATCCTCTCGTTTTTCGACAAGCATCGTAAAGACGGGATATCGTTCTGTGCGCGAATCGAAAAGTTGGAACACACGAATGGGATTAGCCGGATGAATTGAATGCACTTCCGTTAAGGAAGGAGAGGTGCCATGGCGAACGGTCGCGTAATTCTGGATAGGATCTCTCAGCGACAGAGCACCGAAAATTATCGGCTGGAACATTGGCAGGGATCATTTGCCGATTACCTGGACATTGTTCGCAGGAACCCCACCGTCACCCGCTCGGCATTCCAGCGGCTGTACGACATGGTGATCTCTTACGGGGACTACACCGTCGAGGGCAGCAAAGAGGGGCTGATTCGCTACAAGTTCTTCGATGATCCGGAAAACAATGGTCAGGATGCGATTTTCGGTCTGACTCGACCGTTGATGGAACTTGTCAACGTTTTCAAAAGTGCAGCCCTTAAGTATGGCAGCGAGCGACGCGTCCTGTTGCTGCATGGCCCGGTCGGCAGTTCGAAGAGCACCATTGCGCGGCTGTTGAAGCGCGGCCTCGAACGGTACAGCCGCACCGACGACGGTGCGGTCTACACCTTCGGCTGGAAAGAAGACGACGACTCGATTACCTGGGATCCGATGCACGGCGAGCCGTTGCAATTGATCCCTCAGGAATACCGAGCCGAGATGTGCGCCTTCCTCAACGAAGGTCGAGACGAAGACGACGAAAATCGCGTCGAAATCACCGGCGAGATTTGTCCCTTAAGCCGCTTTTTGTTCAGCCAGCACTTGGAAAAAGCCAACGGCGACTGGACGCGCGTCTTGGAAGATATCGTGGTGAAAAGATTCTTCCTGGACGAGCGAGACCGGGTCGGCATCGGCACGTTCCAGCCCAAGGACGAAAAGAATCAAGATTCGACCGAGCTGACCGGCGATATCAACTACCGCAAAATCGCCGAGTATGGCAGCGAAAGCGATCCCCGGGCCTTCAACTTCGACGGCGAATTCAACGTGGCCAACCGCGGCATGATTGAATTTATCGAAGTTCTCAAGCTCGATGTCGCATTCCTGTACGACCTATTGGGTGCGTCACAGGAACACAAAATCAAACCGAAGAAGTTTGCGCAAACCGATATCGATACCGTCATCGTCGGGCATACCAATGAGCCGGAATACCGCAAGCTGCAATCCAACGAGTTTATGGAAGCGCTGCGCGACCGTACGGTCAAAATCGATATTCCGTACGTCACCAAGCTCTCGGAAGAAATCAAGATTTACGAGAAGGACTACAACGAGAAACGCGTCCGCGGCAAACACATTGCGCCGCACACATTGGAAATCGCGGCCATGTGGGCCGTGTTAACTCGCCTCGAGGAGCCGAAGCATCATGGACTGACGCTTCTGCAAAAACTGAAGCTGTACAATGGAAAGACGTTGCCCGGCTTTACGACCGACAATGTCGTGCAGCTGAAGAAAGAGGCGAAATCCGAAGGGCTGAATGGCATCTCGCCGCGGTATGTCCAGGACAAAATCTCGAATGCCTTGGTTGCGAACACTTCAGCCACCAACCTGAATCCGTTCATGGTTCTCAATGAACTAGAGAATGGCCTGAAGCACCATTCGCTGATCGGCAGCGAAGAAGTTCGCGAACATTACCGCGAGCTGGTTTCTGTCGTCAAATCGGAATACACCGACATCGTCAAAAACGAGGTGCAGCGAGCAATCGCCGCCGATGAAGAGGCGCTCACACGACTGTGCAGCAACTACATCGACAACGTGAAGGCCTACACGCAACGCGAAAAGGTCAAGAACAAGTTTACCGGCGAGAACGAAGAGCCGGATGAACGGCTGATGCGTTCCATCGAGGAACGAATCGACATCGCCGAAGCCCGGAAGGACGACTTCCGCCGGGAAATCATGAATTACATCGGAGCCCTGTCGCTCGATGGCAAGTCGTTCGACTATCGCACGAACGAACGCCTGCAAAAGGCGCTCGAAATGAAATTGTTCGAAGACCAGAAAGATACCATCAAGTTGACCAGCCTGGTTTCGAATGTGGTCGATGCCGATACGCAGGAAAAAATCGACATCGTCAAATCGCGGTTGATTCGCAACTACGGCTACAACGAAGAATCGGCAACCGACGTTCTGCAGTACGTGGCGAGTATCTTCGCGCGTGGCGACGCCAAAAGCGAATAGCATTTCGTGATATCTCAAGTCGGGAGCGTGGGGGGCGCCGGACCTCTCACCGCTGACGATTTCCACGGGCGGTGTGAATAAACAATTCCGGCATTTTCTGGAAATATCCCGGACGAACCGCCACTTTGGCCCACGTTCCAAGCGGTTTCCCGGTCGACGAAAGAACCTCAATGGCACGCAGCATCGACCAAGACCTGTCGCGATTCAAACAAATCGTTAAAGGGAAGGTGCGCGGCCAACTCAAAAAATACATTACGCACGGGGAAATGATCGGCCGCAAAGGCCGCGAATACGTCAGTATTCCTGTGCCAAATATCGAAATCCCGCACTTTCAACATGGCCAAAAAGGCTCCGGTGGAGTCGGACAAGGCGAAGGCGACCAGGGCCAACCGATTGGCAAGGGGAAAGACCAAGGGGACGGCAAAGGGCAGGCCGGCAACGAACCGGGCGGGCATGTCCGCGAGGTCGAAGTCACCCTCGATGAACTGGCGGAAATGCTGGCCGACGAACTGGAACTGCCCCGCATCGTTCCCAAGGGACGCGATTCCCTCTCCAGCCATAAAGACAAGTACAACACGATTAGCAACACCGGCCCCGATTCGCTAAGGCATTTCAAGCGGACTTACAAACGGGCGCTCAAACGGATGATTGCATCGAACACCTACAACGGCGAGCGGCCCATTGTTGTTCCGACGCGCGACGACCATCAGTATCGCAGTTGGAAGACGGTGACCGAGCCCCAAGCCAACGCAGCCGTTATCTACATGATGGATGTTTCCGGTTCGATGACTGACGATCAAAAGGAAATTGTCCGCATCGAAGCGTTTTGGATCGATACCTGGCTGCACAACCAATACGACGGCGTACAAACCCGGTACGTCATTCACGACGCGGCTGCCAAAGAGGTCGATGAAGAAACCTTCTATCACACTCGAGAAAGTGGCGGCACACGAATCTCTTCGGCCTATAAGGTGGCCACTGGCATTATTCAACGTGAGTTTCCGCCGGCCGATTGGAATATCTACTGCTTCCAATTCTCCGACGGCGATAACTGGGGCGAAGACAACTCCAGCTGCCTGTCGATATTGACCGACGAAATTCTGCCGCATTGTAATTTGTATTGCTACGGGCAAGTCGACAGCCCGTACGGATCGGGAGATTTCATCCGAGAACTGCGCAAAATCAGCGACAACTGGGAAAACATGATTCTTTCCGAGATTGAAAACAAGGCCGCTATTTACGAGTCGATCAAAACGTTTTTAGGAAAAGGAAAATAGCGAGAACTTGGGTGGGCGAGGCTCCCGCCGAGCCGCAGGCTTAACAGTCTTTCCAACACCTTAACCGAACCGATTTATCGCTTCGCAATCCAAGTGACCTCTCCCTCGAGGAGAGGTCGGCCGCAGGCCGGGTGAGGGCATTTTGAGTTGCGAAAAATTCACCATCCCGCTGACGAGTATTTGTACATCAGACGCACACACTCTTGGGGCTTATCACTAGTACGAGCTAGAACAACATGGCTATCAGCACTCATCGACCATTGCCGGCAGAAATCGCCGCCGTCCAAGACGAGATGGAGGAGCATGCCCGGAATTACGGGCTCGACTTCTTTGACACCATCTTCGAAATGGTCGATTACGAAGAGCTGAGCATGATCGCCGCGTTCGGCGGGTTTCCCACTCGATATCCGCATTGGCGATTCGGTGCCCAATACGACGAATTGATGAAGGGGTACACCTACGGCCTACAGAAGATTTACGAGATGGTCATCAATACCGACCCTTGCTACGCGTACCTATTGCGTTGCAACTCGATGACAGACCAAAAACTGGTGATTGCCCACGTCTATGGCCACTGCGACTTCTTCAAGAATAATGCGTGGTTCGCCGGCACAAACCGCAAGATGCTCGACCAAATGGCAAATCATGCCGCACGCATCAATCGGTACATCGATCGCATTGGTTATGAGCCGGTGGAAACATTTATCGACGCTTGCCTGTCGGTTGAAGATTTGATCGATCCGCATTCGGTTCATATCCGACGGGCGCATCAAGCGCCGATGCAGCGGTCAGAGAATTCGAATCGAAACGGCGATGACCAAAATGGCGAGCAGGACGACCGGCAGGGGCGATTCCCTTCCAAGGGGTATATGGACCCGTTCATTAATCCCCCCGATGTCTTGAAGATGCAGTCGGAAGAGCGGCAACGCAAACACCAGGAACTGGAAGACAGCCGCTCGTTCCCGGAAACGCCGCAACGCGACGTTCTGTTATTCGTTTTGGAGAACGCACCACTCAAAGGTTGGCAGCACGACGTCCTGTCGATCGTTCGCGACGAGGCCTATTACTACGCCCCGCAAGGCCAAACCAAAATCATGAACGAGGGGTGGGCCAGCTATTGGCACTCCACCATTATGACGCGTCACGGCGTGACTGATGCCGATGTTATCGATTATGCTGATCACCACAGCGGAACGATGGCCACCAGTCCGCAGCGTCTCAATCCGTACAAGCTCGGTATCGAATTGTTGAAGGACATCGAAGAACGCTGGAACAAGGGGCAATTCGGTCCGGAGTACGACGACTGCGACGACTTGCACGAGAAAGAGAAGTGGGATAAGGAGTTAGGACTCGGCCGCGAGAAGATTTTCGAGGTCCGCCGCATCCACAACGATTTGACGTTTATCGATACTTTTCTCACACCCGAATTTTGCCATAAACACCGGATGTTCTCGTTTGCCTATAATGATAGTAGCAACTATTACGAAATCGCTTCCCGCGAATTCGCTGAAATCAAACAACAGCTTTTAAACAACCTGGCAAACCACGGACGCCCCTTTATTTACGTCAAAGACGGCAATTACGCCAACCGGGGCGAGCTATACTTGGAACATCAGTACAACGGGACAGAACTCAAACTCGATTACGCTCGCGACACACTGCAAAACCTCGAAAAGCTGTGGTCGCGACCCGTACATATCGAAACAGTTGTTGACGATAAACCGACGATTATTTCTTTCGATGGATCATCCCACGAGATGAAGCCGAAATAATCGGTAGGCTCGCCGAAAGTACTTGTTCGGCTGGCACGTCCATGTGGGCAGCGCGATGGACGCCGATTTCTTGATAAAGGTGTAACGCCATGAGTCTCAGCAAACAGCTTAGGGCAGAGTTAGACCAGTTGGCCGGGTTTTCGTCCGATCAATGGAAAACGGTCCAGGTTTCGGGTGCCGATGGCATTGCGTTGGAGGTCGATCTGACAGCCGTCGACACCTTGAGCTGCGCCATTCATGAAATCCGCCTGCAGGTCCCTGCTCTCAGCCAGGACGACTTCGACACCGTCAAAAAATGGGCCGAGCAACTTTCCCAGCAGGTCACCTATCTTTTGGAAGATATCCGGCCGCTGGAAATCGACGAAGAAGCGGGCGAGATTCTCATTCGCTCGACCGAGCCGGAAACGTCCGCCAACGGCAGCAGCTTTTATGAAGTCCGCCTGCAATCGCAATCGGGCGGAAACTTTATTCTGCGCCGTTACGAAGTGCAGTCCGGCCAGCCAGGCCGGCAGCAGGTTGCTTTCCACTTTACGCGGCAAGTACTCTCGCGATTGGTCGACGATTTGGTCGACACGATTCCGGAGTAAGTGACGTTACACCGCGACCGACTCATCGCTACAGGGATGGTTCATCATCCTTTCCTGAAGCGCCGACATCCGAAGCCAAAAGTAACGTCAAGTATATGGGATACTCGTCTTCCAGATCCCGAAGTCGGATGGACTGGCCATCGAGCGGCAACGTCACCGTCGCATAATTCTTGGCGTTCACCTGCACCCATACACCGGACGTATTAACGCGACCGGTTGATGAGAAATATCCATCGGTGCCGTACGCTTGGAAGCGCCGATCCATCACAGCCCGGCCATTCGAATCGGTCTGGGATTCTTCAGGCATCGCGTTCTCGTGCTCCGGCGTAAACTCGACCGGTTCGAATCTCGCCGCCGGTCCCTCAAATGGGGTGTGAGGTCCGTTGAACAAAACGACCTGTGCACCGACGACCGGTTGCAGAGTTGATGCATCAACGACGGTCACGTGCACAGGAAGAGTTTGACTTCCGGACCAATGGAAAACCGGAAAAAGTTTGCCCCAGACGAAGCCGAAAACAAACAGCAAGACGAAAGACCAGAATCCGCCGAAACAAAGCAGAAACCAACGAGACTGTCTGTTGATATCGCTCATGATTTGAGTACCAACGATCACAACCTGGCAACGGCATTCATAAGTATCCCATGTCGAAAGTACGTCTGCCACGGGCTACGCGTTGGCTGTGCGATAGGGAACGACGCATTTGTTGCGTTTTTCAACGCAACGTCGACAGGTTCAGTTTTCGATGACCGGACGACCGGTCTTGATCGCAAATCCATAATTTTGACGGAACGCGGACACTGCGGTACATTGGATTGAGGAGAAAATACCATGTCGACCACAAAAGACGAGTTGGAAGATTTCACACGTTTTGCCACCGCCCGACTTTCCGATGATGCAACAGTATCGTTAGATGAAATCTTCGATGATTGGTGGGAAAACCAGCATATCAACGAAGATCGCGCCGCGGTCGCAGCGTCACTCCAGGATATGCAAAACGGAGCCACCGGCATTCCGTATGACGAATTTGCTGAGCGCTTTCGCAGGCTAAACAAACTTCCATGACGCTGAAAGTTCGCATTCTCCCTCGGGCTGAGCAAGACGCTCACCACATCTTCGCGTATATTGCTGAACGCTCTCGACCCGGAGCAATTCGGTGGTGGAACGCGTTTGAGAACGCCATTGGACTGCTTGCCGACGGAAATCCCGATGCGTACTCACTCGCTCCTGAAGATGATCTGTACCATCAGGACCTGCGCCAATTCTTATTTAAGACAAGACGTGGGCGAATTTATCGTGGGGTCTTCGTTGTTGTCGAAAGCGAAATTCGTGTACTGCGCATCCGCGGCCCAGGCCAAGCGCCGGCCGACTCAAACGAATTGGATTGAGCGATCGTCGAGATAGCGACCCAATCGAACCTCACCTCAATCGCTTACTTCACGCGCACCAGCTTGATGATCCGGCCGGAGGTGTTCCAGTCCTGCACGTACAGGTTGCCTTCCGCGTCCCAATAGGAACCGTGCGTGCCGCTGAAGATCCCTTCGATCCAATCTTCCTGCACGACCTTGAAATTGCGCCCTTGCTGGCGATCGGGATTGTGACCCAGGACCGCCATAATCGTGTTGGTTTTGTCCAAAATCACCACCCGACCGTGCAGGTCGGGGACCGATACAAATTCCCCCTGAATAGCGACCGAGGTCGGCATGCCCAGTCCCGTAATCACCACTTCGATAAAGTTACCATCCAAATCGTAATGCAGCAGCCGGCCCTTCGGTTCGTGGTTGCGGTCGCAAATCAACAACCGCGGCGGATCGTAACGCGTGTCCAACGTCATGCCATGTGCCGTGTTGAACTGTTTCAGTCCGTTGCCCTCTTCTCCGAAGTGCCGCAGATACTTTCCGTCCTTGTCAAAGACAAAGATGCGGTCGCTGGCATAACCGTCGGACAGATAAATCGTGCCATCGTCGGTTATGGTGATTGCGGTCGGGCTGAATCGCTTGAGGTCGAGCCCTGATTCCTCGGGATAGGGCAGCTTTAATACGATATCGCCCGTCTCGGCGTGGAACTTAATTCCCTCAGCGTCCTTGTTGCGGGCACCGTAAATGAATTCGTGGCCGTCCTCATTGCGAATCTCCATGTCGTGAATGTTGGAGTATTCGTCTCCCAAGAATCGGCGGATGACATCGCCGTCGGAATTGAAAACGAAGACACCGATCTGAGCACTCGTATAAATGTTGCCAGCCTTGTCGATCACCACACCGCCGTGTGTTGGTCCGAGAACCGACTTACCATCCGCACCCAGTCCCCAACCAGGGACGGTGTCGAACGTCATGATTCCGCTGCCCATGCGCACCGGCTCTGTATTCTCAGCCGCTGACAACGACAGCGACACGCTCAGCACCAACGCGGCGGCAATGTAATAGGCACAGCTTTTCATGATCTGAACTCCGGGTGACATGTTCCTGAATGGACCGAACCGTGAATGATCCCAGTATCGGTTCGGGCGATTCGCATTTCAACTAGCAATTCCAGCGAGATGTCGCCGGGGCCCAGCATTCGCGGAGTGGGGAGTGCATTACTGCGAACGAAGGCCTACGCTGTTAACGTTGATCACACGGTACTCGTGTGAGTTTCCCGGCTTGGCATCGGTGTCGACAAACCGAAACTCCAGCAACGGAAGTACCGGAGTATCGCCGTAACTCATTCCCTGAAATAGCGGACGCCCGAATCGATTTTGAGGCTGCCCGGGGACCTGCCCGATTCGTCGACCGTCGCGCTCGATCACAAAGGCTTGAATTCCGCTTTGGAAATCGGCGGCTGCTTTCCAAGTGATAGTGCCGGTTGCTGTATCGACCTTAACGTCGGTCGGCACTGGTGGCGGACTGGTGTCGCTGACGGTGCCCGTCTTTACGAAGTCCTGCCAAGCTCGAGCAACGGCCTCATTTGGCAGCCAGACCGCGCTGGCAGCATCACCGGAATAGTCTTCGGCTGGAACGGGAGCGTCGGTGCTTAAGACGGGCGCGAGCCATCCGTCGCTGACATCAATAACCTTCAAGGGATCACCGATCTGGTCCGGCAATCGCAGCCGCAGACAAGCATCGAAAAACGGTATCGCCAAATATCGCGAATCGCCGGTTTCGTGCCCGGTTGCCGGATCCGGAGCAAAACCAACCGGTGCGCCCTGGGCACGGTACGCTTTGAACATCGCCAAGCTGCCATCCCAGGCACGGTGAAAACGCTCGTGCGTTTCTTCCTTCCGGCCCGGATTGGCCATCATCGGAATATGCATTGCCGCATCCGGAATCGTTGGTGCGGCAATCTCCCCGTTTGTCCAAGATTGATAGGCCGTCCCCGATTGAAACCAAATCGCCACGATCCTTTCGGGATACGCCACCTGCATCAGGCTGGCCCAAAATCCGCCGCCGGAATGTCCCCACAAACACCACGGAGCCGTCGCAACTTCGGGGTGTTCGGAAATCTGTGCCAGCTTCTGAAGCGAACTTATGAAAACGTCGTCCGAACCATTGCGCGGATCACACCAAAGCCGACAGTTCTGTTCCGCAGCCTGATGAAAACTGGGGCCCAAAAGCGCACATTCGTTTCTTCGGGCCAACTCCTGCCAGTGGAGGTCATGCGCAGCGGTCACACTTCCCTTGCACGAACCTTCGCCACACCCATGTTGATGGACGATGATACCGCGAACGTGTTCGACACCTTCGGGAATCCACAGCGTGTACGTCACTCCGAGTTGCAGCTGCCCCTCTTTCGGGTCGATTGGTTGAGAATACTCTGTGGTGTAATAAGGCGCCGAATACGAGGCATCGACACGAGGAAGCTTGAGCGGTGGCCCGATTTCCTGGGCACGAACTGAAAACGCCGACGGCAATACAAGTACGAGGATCACAAGAAATATCGGAAACCGGCGTGACGGCATGGGTTTGCTCCGGCGCATTGAGGATGCTTCTAAAGTCAACAGATCAGCCGCGATCGTCAGAGGTCGCGCGTCTTGAATCGTCTGGATGATATTGTACTGCTCATCCGCCAATTATTGCGCCTCTGTCGGTCTCTTCGATTCCTCTGTTGCGCCATCTGCTTCAGAAGCTTCCTTGTCCTCTGCCCCCAAAAACAGAGCCGGGTCCGGCAGATCTTCCGGTATGATTTCCTGAACAAACATATGCAGCGATTCATGGGGAACGAAGTCGCTGCGCTGTTCGTCGATGTCCAAGATCGGCGACTCGGAAATACGGCCAACTAACCAGCCGCCGATCGCTCCCATATGCGAAATCCGTGGAAGGGTCAAACTGCCGTTTTGCCACGACTGGTTCATTTCCCAGTCATTTCGAAAGTATTGAAAGTTGCCGTCAAAGGAATCACGGTAAGTTTCGCCGGCGGCTAAGAGTGAGACTTCCTGCATGTGATAGGCGTCGATCAACCCGTCGGCCAATTGTGGACCGCCAACCGCTTGGCTCGTTGGGACGGCGGCGATCTGCATTTGGACGAGTTGTCCTCGACCGACTTGCTGTAGAAGATTTGGATCGGAAGTACGATGTGTTACTCCGATGACCAGCCAACAATCCGTCAGATCAAACGGTAGGTGGTTGTCGATCTGCACCGAGAACTGTCCAGTCGGCATATTCAATATCGGGCTCTGTGAACGTGGATCGGCCGTCGATAGTTCACCCGGTTCAAATCGGACTGCAATATCCATCCGTTGAAACTCGCGCGCATACGCGGTCGCATGCAACCGGCGCTGTCCCCAGGGCGTAATCGGAACGTTCACTTGGTAGGTGTCCTGCAAGCTCTTCGCCAGGTTTGGCTGCCAAGTAAACGGGGAATAACCGGAGTGTGACCGATTCCATGCATAATAACGATCGGTCGTACCGAGGTTCTGCAGATCGACATGCTCGCCGGTCGCTGCAACGAGTTTGTTCCGCCCACCTGCCGACTGAACTTCGATGCGGCCGACCTGAACAACGCCACCGGCACCCGCCTGAGTGACGGTGAGCCAGCGGAGGTCTCCTTCACTCACCCGCAAAATTCCGCCCAGCACGCCTGCAAGAATCGAGGCACCAACAACAACCACAACGGTATAACTTCCGATTTGCCATTGGTTCAGCCGAAACAACGCCAACGCGACGCCTCCGATCAAGAACGTGTAGCACAAAAAGAATGTCACGACCCATGTGCGGTTCTTGTCAGCCAACCCACCACGGCGGCGATACAACCCCCCAGAATCAACAAGACGAGTGAGATGGTATTTCGACAGAATTGGAATCGTTTCGGCAATTTGCTGCCGCATTTTGCTCCCGTCCGCTGTCATCAGCGCTTGCGGGTACTCGTACATTGCTCCCAGTCCGATGCGGCGAATCGCGAACGGGCCCGACTCAATCGCGGGTTCAGCAGTCAACGGTGCTGAA